>CATOOV010000057.1 GCA_951801955.1 uncultured Lachnospiraceae bacterium | reverse complement strand
GTTGTGGTGTTTGCTGTGTGGATTTTTCAGGGCATAATAAAAAATAGAATAGTCCTCGATAGCTCAATGGTAGAGCACGCGGCTGTTAACCGCGGGGTTGTTGGTTCGAGCCCAACTCGGGGAGTTTGAAAGGAAGCCTCGTAGACATTGAGTCTGCGAGGCTTTGTTTTCTATATTAGGAAAGTTCTTTAAACTTTCCTAATTATGAGTATGATGAAAGCTGTTGTCGATATTGACAGAGAAATTTTGGCAGTCAATGCAGAGCTTCATTCGGGGCTTAAACAGATGCTTCTGGAAACGTGATTGATTTCGCATCAACTTTATCTTAGTATGCAATAGATAGGGAAACGGTATGGAGACATATTGTTTCTCTATTTTTCTATAATTTTATGTATAAATACTGTTGACATTCGATGCTTGTAACGATATAATATTTCCAAACTACTAACAAAAAATATTAATAGTAAATAGAAAAAATTCACAAAAAATTATTATAATTTCTAAAAAGGAAAGACACTTAACAAAAAGTGAAAAAGATCAAATAGAAATATTCTGGAAGAGAAAGAAACCCTTTGACACGTGCAAGACTCATTGTTCCAGTGCTTATAGAAGAGAAATAAGGAGGCAGGTTACGCTTTTTTCTTTATTTATGTCAGTCATATGGAGCAGTATATTGGTAATATACAATTAGTTTTGCAGAAAAAAGAGTTTTTTAACCAAGTAATTGGGAATAACAAATTTATTATTTCTATATTTTTTTGATCATTTACTTATTTTGCAACGACCAAAAGTATTTTGTACAATAAAAGGAGGAAATGTATGAGAAAATCAATTACCTTAAAAACGCTTTTTCGTGCTCCAGTAAAGACACTGCTGACTTTTTTGCTGATAGCCGCGGCTTCTTTTGCCCTGTTTTCACGTGTCACAGATTATGCAGTGACAACGCGGGAAGCGGCGAAAGCTAAGAGCTTCTATTGCGGTGTTGCCGCTTTGGATAACAGCCAGTCATTGGTCTTTAGATCATTTATGATTGATGGTGAAGAAGTGAATGACGTTTATTTCCCAGATCCAAAACCCTGGCCAACAGATGAGAAGATTAAGGAATTTTCTTCATTGCCTGGTGTTACCCTTGCTGACACAAGGTATATGACAGAAGGATTAGTAGAGAATTTTGACCGTATTGTGGATCCAGAAGCTTATGATGAAACAGATCAGTTTATATTGGAAGGTACCTATAATGGATATGAAGATATTTCAGGTTTCTTAGATACGATCAATTTAACAATTGATCATGTGACTGTACATGCTGGTAAGATTAAGATTGATTCCGATAAAAAAGTTCAAATATATGCATCTAGCGCAAAATATTTGTCTGTAAATGAGAAAAATCCATTTCCTCGTGCGTTTTTTGAGAAATTAAAAAAGGGAAGCAGATGCCTGATTATGGGAACGTATAACTTTGTCAGCGGGGGAGAACTATATCTGAATCCACTTGGAGATCGAAATAAAGCTTTTCGCGTGCTTGACGGATTGGGTGATAATTATCTGGAAACGGAGGAGTTTTCTTATTATAAAAAAGAGATTGAAGCCATTAACCAAGCTTATTCAATTTATGACATTGTGTATACCAAAGACATGCGTGCAATTCCATATTTTAATGAGCGCATGATGAGAATTACGGAGGGACGCCCTCTGACAGCAGAAGATATGCATTCCTGTACAGTGAGTGAACTTTTTCTGAAAACATATGGCTTGTCTGTAGGTGATAAGATTCAGATACAACTTGGAGATAAGCTGTGTAAACAAATTGGCCTGCCTTGTATACGGGCAACAAATGCCATGAATGTATCAAATTTTGTTGATACCCAAGAGCTTGAAATCATTGGTGCTTATCAATTTACCAGTGATATTAAGGATCGGTATTCAGAATATGAATGGGGTTACAGTCCAAGTACCATTTTTGTGCCAGTTTCCCTTCTTCCAGTGGAGGTTCCAGAGGATTATGAACCCTCAATGGGTCAGTTTAGCGTCTTTATAGAAAATCCTCATGATATAAAAGCATTTCAGGAGGCTGCGGAACCGCTGGTTGGAGAAATGGGTTTAGGGATGCGCTTTTCAGACGGGGGCTGGTCGAACATGGAGGACAGCTTTGAGGCAGGTTCACTGACATCCTTACTGACGACTGTGTTATATGTTGTCGGAGCGATTATTGCTCTGTTTCTTGCAGTTTATCTTTACATTGGCAGGAATAAAAAAACATATGCCATTATGCGAACGCTAGGACTTTCCAACAAAACGGCAAGAAATTCTGTTGCATTGCCTCTTGTAGTATTGTCAGCATTGGGAATTCCTGTCGGTGGAATAGCAGGGCTTTTCTTTGCTTCATACACAGCCGCAAAAACGCTGGCTAGTATGTCAGACAATAGTGCACCAGAAGGATATGTCTATGTGCTAAATGTAGCACTTCCTGTGGAAGTTGTAATTCTATGTCTGATTTTTGAATTGGCAGTTACTTTGCTTCTGACACTATTTTTTCTGCAAAAGATGAAGAGGATTCCACCACTTGAGCTGCTACAGGAGAGTGGTGTTCGGGTAGGTGCCACTAAAAAAGCTGAGCAAGATATCATGGATTTGGCGCCTATTCCAATGGAACTTGATATGAGAAAACTCTCTACTGTGGATCAAATGCCTCTGCGTAGAAAATATAGCGCTTTGCGCCAGGTAGCTGTATATAACTTGCGCCATATGCGCCGCGGTATTGGAAAAACAGCTATTTCTTTGGTATTGGCAATTGTATTGACTGCTGGTATTGGAATGTTTGTGTTGGCGAAACTCGCATACCAGGATGCTTTTGAGGAGATTGATGTCAAAGGCAGAGCATTGGAGTTTTCCTCCGATGCCATTGCTGCATTGTCAAAAGAGGATTTAATTGATGATTTTTACTGTTATAATGATATTACAGTACATGTAAATGGTAGGGAGAGTGATAATTCTACCATTATCACAAACAATATTGACCGTTATCTGACAGGCAATTACAAGGTCAACTATCAGCAAGGATATGACAATTCTTCTTTAAACAATACAGGTCAGTTATGTTTGATGGGACAACAGCTTGCAAAAGAATTGGAAATTCAATTAGGTGATGAAATTGCAGTGTTTGAAGATGGTACTTATTCTTTTATGACTGAATTATATCAAAAGTTTAAAATGGAAGACAAATTTGCGGCTGCGGTTCTGCGGGAAAGTTTAAAGTATAAAGTGGTAGGGCTCGTCGAGGCTGATGATCAGAATATCAACACTAGTATTTTTGTAGGGATAAACAGTGGTATAGAAGGTCTTTATGTGCAGCCTTTCTCATTCAATTACTGCGAATTTACTCTTGCAGATAATAGAAAGCTTACAGAACTGAATAATCTGCTTGAAGAACAGCGAAAGCAAGGTTTGAATTATGCAAAGATGGCGTCTTATCGCATTCATTCAGAGGCACTTGAAAATATCAAGCGTGTGCGTGGTTTACTGGAATCACTGTTTCCAATTGCTGTGGCTGCTGTTGTGTTAATTGGAGTGTTGGGACCTGGTCTGGTAATTATGCAGTCGGCAAAGGAAGCAGCATTTTTGCGGATTATGGGTGTGACAAAAAAACGTGCCAGGTGTATGCTTGTCTCCCAACAACTTTTCCTATTTATTGTTGGACTTGCTCTTGTGACAGGTGGACTTGCTCTGTTTTATCCAGGGCTGTTTGCAAGAAGCGCCCAGACCCTTGCAACCTGTTTTGCATTGTATTTTATAGGGTGTGTCTGCGGTGCATTGGCAGCAGCGATACATGTTACCAGACACAGGATCTTAGAACTATTACAAGTGAAAGAATAATAAGAATTTTAAAATGACAGTTTGATACGAATTGTATGTACGAAAAGGCAAAAAGAGTAATAACTACTTAGTATATGTTGCAAAAATAAACAGATTGGAGGAAAGGGTGAAAGAAAAAAGAAGAAAGGACAAAATGCAAACCACATTTTTCACCCTTTGTGTTTGCATCTCAAATGAAAATGCAAGCATTTTTATTTGAGGATTGGTGTAAATCATGAGAAAATCAATTATTTTAAAAACGCTTTTGCGTACTCCAGTGAAGACGATACTCACACTTCTATTAATAGCATCCGCTTCCTTTGCTTTATTTTCGCGTATCACAGATTATGCGATTACCACACGGGAGGCAGCAAAAGCCGAAAGTTTTTATAATGGTGTTGTCGCTTTGGACAATACCGTGCCAGATATGCTGCAGATGGAGGAAGGCGAAGGTGGAATATACTATGGCACCATGTATGAAACAGATGATAAACTTTGGCCTACACAGGATAAGCTCAAAGAATTTTCTTCATTGCCTGGTGTAACGCTTACCGATACTAGATATATGACAGGGGGACTGGTAGAGGATTATAAGCGTCTGGTTGACCAAGAATATTCTGATCACAGTTCAGGCAGATTTGTATTGGAGGGAATTTACGCTGGATATGAGGGTGATGTAAATGGTGAAGGTGCCATCAGCCTAATCTTTGATGAAGTGAAAGTGCTTGCTGGAGAAATTGAACAAAACGCTGGAAAACCAATTAAAATAGATACTACAGCCACTGATATAGGTTATGAGAAAGGCTATGAAGCGTATTCACATGAATTTTTTGAAAAACTGGAAAAAGGCAGCAAATGTCTTGTAGTGGGACAGTGTAATGAAGTAACGGGAAGGGAATTGACATATTTTCAACAAAAAGAAGATTTTTGTGTTTTAGATAATTTTAAGGATAATTATCTGGAAACAAAGGAATTTGCATATCAAAAAGGGATGATTGAGGCAATTAATCAGAGCCGTTCTACCTATGATATTGTATATACGAAAGATACGCGCGCAATACCACGTTTTAACGAGCGTGATATGGTGATTGCCCAGGGGCGCCCACTAATGAAAGAGGACACAGATGTCTGTGTGGTAAGTGAAACTTTTTTGAAGACACATGGTTTGTCTGTTGGTGACAGAATAAACATACAATTAGGAGACAAGTTGTTTCATCAAAATCCTTTATATGGGGCGCAGGCAAGGGATGCAGAGACTATTTCCAGTTTTGATACAGCAGCAGACCTTGAAATTGTGGGTACATACCGTTTTGTAGATGCCGCTGAGTCACGTGTATCAGAGGGAAAATGGAGTTACACGATCAATACGATTTTTGTTCCCAGTGGGCTTTTGCCAATAGAAATTCCAGAGGGCTATGAGACTGCGGCAGGTGAGTTTAGCGTTTTTGTGGAAGATGCACATGAAATAGAAGGGTTTCGGGAAGCTGCGGAACCTCTGGCAGCAGAACTGGGTCTAGGCTTGCGTTTTTCCGACGGGGGTTGGCTGAGTATCAAAGAAAGTTTTGAGACAGGAGCATTGACATCATTTTTGACAACTGTTTTGTATGTCGTCGGCGCTGCGCTTGCTTTGCTCCTTGCTGTGTATCTTTACATCGGCAGGAATAAAAAATCATACGCCATTATGCGGACATTGGGCGTTTCAGGCAAAAAAGCAGGAAATTCAATTGTATTGCCCTTAGGTATACTATCAGCATTTGCCATGCCTGTCGGTGGGATTGCAGGACTTTTCTATGCGTCAGATACAGCGGCTAAGGCACTTGAGGGCATGGCAAAAAAAGCTCCTGGCGATTATGTTTATATCCTGGATGCAACGCTTCCGATTGTTGTGGTTATCCTATGCCTGTTTTTTGAATTGGCGTTTATTTCAACGGTTACGCTGTTTTTTCTGAGAAAGATGAAAAAGATTGCACCACTGGAGTTATTACAGGAAGATGCCTTGCGTGCAGGTGCCAGTAAAAAGGCAGCGTTTGACCAAATGGAACCAGCACCTATTCCTGTGGGGCTTAATATGGCAAAAATTTCTGCTGTGGATGAGATTCCTGCAGGCAGAAAGTATGGCGCTTTGCAACAAGTAGGTGCCTATATTCTGCGCCATATGCGGCGCGGTATCGGTAAAACGGCAGTATCGCTGATTTTGGCTGCAGTGCTGACATCGGGCGTTGGGATGTTTGTGCTGGTAAGACTCACCTATCAGGATGCTGTTTCTAAGGTAGAGGTAAAAGGTAAGGCGCTTGAGTATTCCTCCTCTTCTATCCCTGAACTATTGAGCTCAGATTTCATGGATGATTTTTATTGTTATGGAAGCTTTGCGGTACGTGTAAATAACCTGGAACTTCATACACCTCTGACGGTTACAAATAATCTTGAACGTTATCTGACAGATGACTATAAGATTACTTATGCAGAAGGGTATGACAGCTCTGTTCTCGACAGTACAGGTCAAGTATGTCTATTGGGGCAGGAGCTTGCAGAAGATTTGAATATCCGTCCGGGAGATCAGGTTGGGCTATTGTCAGATACACTTTATGGCGTTTTAAAGGAGCGATATAAAAATAAAGAAGAACTTGCCGCGGCAGCTGAGCAGGAAACTCAAATGTATAAGGTGGTAGGGATCATAGAATCTAAGGATGTAAGCGTCAATGGAAATATTTTTACGGGAATCAATAACGGTGCTGAGAGTGTCTATGGACAGGCTTATGCGATTGGTTACAGTGAATTTAAGATGGCGGATAATGAAAAGGTTGAGGAAGCAAACAGCTTGTTGGAAGAACAGAAAGAACAAGAGAATAAATATGCGCCAATGGCATCGTTCCATATTGATGCAGAGGCGCTTGAAAATATCAAACGTATCCGTAATTTGCTGGAGTCGCTGTTCCCCATTGCCGTAGCGGCGGCGGCGCTGATTGGGATGTTTGGTCCAGGATTGGTAATTATGCAGTCAGCAAAAGAAGCTGCATTCTTACGCATCCTGGGAGTGACAAAAAAACGTGCCTGTTGTATGCTGGTGTTTGAGCAGATAATTCTGTGTATTTCTGGAATCGTCCTGGTAGCAGGTGGACTTGCCTTGTACAATTCTGGACTGTTTGCGAGAGGGGCACAGACACTCACTGCCTGCTGGGCATTGTACTTACTGGGCTGTATTTGTGGGGCTTCCATAGCTGCAGTACAGGTAACAAGACATAGAATTTTGGAACTTTTACAGGTAAAAGAGTAGAACAAAATATTTCATAAAATAGTAGAAAAGGAGCACAGATATGTCAATTTTAACATTAGACCATGTAACATATAAATATAAAAATGCGCACAGGGCGGCTGTTTCAGAAGTTTCCTGTATGTTTGAGGAAGGCAATGTCTACACAATCGTAGGACCTTCTGGTTCTGGCAAATCTACCCTGCTTTCCCTGCTTGCAGGGCTGGATTTGCCCACAGGCGGCGAGGTTGCTTTTGACGGCAGCAGCCTTGCTGGGCTGAATTTGGATCTCTACCGCCGTGAAAGTATTTCTATGATCTTCCAAGCATTCCATCTTTTCCCTCTTTTGACTGTGATGGAAAATGTCTGTTTTCCCATGGAACTGTGCGGGGTATCCCCCAAAGACGCAAAGCCAAGGGCAGCGTCATTACTTGAGGGGGTAGGCATTACAAAAGAACAAATGCAGCGTTTTCCATCTAAGCTATCCGGCGGGGAACGGCAGCGCGTGGCGATTGCCAGAAGCCTTGCCTCAAATGCAAAAATTATATTGGGCGACGAACCGACGGGGAATCTTGATGGCGCCAACACCCAGAATATTATTGAGATTTTATCTGGTCTTGCGCATGAAAAAGGGTATTGTGTCATTATCGTTACACATGACCTTGAGGTTGCTGAAGCGGCGGATGTGGCGTTTCGAATGAGGGATGGGGAATTAAAGGTTGGATGATAGATGAATTTGTGTGTAGCAGATAAATATTGTCTTTAAAATTTTTTGGGGTTGTCCATGTAATAATTATGTTACATTGGCAACCCTGGTTTTTTAACTATTTTTTAAAATTCCTACAAAAGTGAAACCTAAAAGAAAAAAATACGATTAATAAGGTATACCCCAGTGCCGCCCATTATGAGCATTCGGCGTACCAAGTGGTAATTTAGAAGGAGGTTGTCGTATGAAGAAATAAATATTTTCGGCATTAATAGTTTCAGTATTGGGGTTGTTGGCAATTCTGGCAGTTGCAAGAACAAATCAAGGAGTTGGAGATGCAGCCAGAAAGGAGGGTTCTACCCAAATTTATGAAAAGATGACAGCAGGGAACCAAACCGTAAAACAAAGCCTGAAACCAGCAGAGAATGGTAAGATCCTCCTCCCCCAGATTGAAATTGATATAGCAGAAAAATATTATCTTGCAGCAGGATATGGCAAAGAAGAAGCAAAAGATCTTGCTGTTCAAAATACAAAAGAGATCAATGTACTATATCAGGAAGCGATCGCAAATGGTTATTCAGTTACAGACCAGGAAATTCGAAAATATCTGCAGGAGTTAAAGGAACAATATCAAACGGCAGAGAATAAAAAAGATATTCAGGCTTTTATGGAAAAGTCCGGCAACGAGCAGCCATATTGGGACTATCAATTTGAAATTTATAGTAGAACATATGGAGCACGATAGCCCAGAGGAACGATTGTGTGCCCAGGACAAGTGGGTGGAGGAGTTTGAGGAAGATAAAGAGAAACTGGTAAAAAAATACGATTTTGTGATTTAGTAACAATCAATGAGATATGCCTCTCCTGTGGTTTAGACAAGAGGGGCATTATTTTTATTATTCCAGTTTCATAATGATATATAAAGCTGTTTTTGCCACAGGGGATATATCAGGCTCCGATGCAGGCAGGTTTCCCAGAATCGCAAATTTATAATTCTTGTATTCCCACCTGGCGAGTACCCAAGTTTCGTTGTACTGCACGTTCACGTAAATAACTTCTCCTGGCTTGGTCTCCCCTTCCCATTGTTCTTCTGCCCATTCTGTATCTTCCAATTTCGGCAGAGCAATTTCTCCATCTTTCGCAACATAGAGGGTACATTCTCCATCCAGTATGGAATCATAATACTGGAGTTCAAGATAGTGTTCCTCTGATTTGTTTAGTATTGGATTTTGGATCCAACTTGAATTTTCATGAGTTAGATATATGGGGATTCCAAGTTTTGTATTCAAAGGTTTTTCTTCTGGTTCCAGATATTTTTTTAAAAAATCAGGCGCATCGGTTTTTATGGAATCATACCATTCCTGACCATTAGGCGCACCCTTTGCAGTGACAGGAAGTTTCCCGTTTGTTTCCATGAGATCCTGCATAATTCGTGCCATGATATGCCCATCCAGCCCAGTTACGCCGCCTCCTTCAAAACGGCTGATACAATAGTCGATGGTAAAATCATAATAATAACTTAGCTCTTGATATTCCCATGCATGGGAATCGATATAATCTTGTGGGTTCGAAGTCTCTTCTGGCAGACCAGAACAGATTTCATTTAACAGGCGCTCAATGATGGGGATAGTATCAAGGTCACCATAAGCAATTGCCTGCGCATAACAATCCTGTTTTTGTGCTGTTATAAATTTTTGGCTGTCAATCGAATCCCCAGATGAAATGCTTGGAGGAAATTTCATCTGGATATCCTTGTAGAAATCATCACCACTCCCAGGTTCCCAGTATTCTTGCAATTGATATCCGTCTTGGTCAAATTGGAAAGTCAATGCCACTGGGGTATGGGAGCCGGCAATATTTTCCATACGATCTTCAAAAAATTTGTATTCTTCATAAAGTGCCCAGCCATAATAAGTTACGTTTTGATGCCCATCCTTTTCAGAAAAATTAGTTTCCAAATTGACAAAATTACAACAAGAAAAATCAAAGTCGTCGGAATAATGAGAGTCATTATATTCCATAATGGCTTTTTGAATGGCTGCTTCCTCATCAAAAGCTACCTGCTGAAAACGTTTTTCAGGAGAGTTCTCTTGTTTCTTTGAAGTCGTATTTTTTTCTTCTTTTTCATCCTTTGCCATATTTTTGGTGGAATCCACAGTGGCTGGATTTGTGAGCAGGCAAAAGGCTCCAAGAACGCAGACTGCCACAGCAGATATTATGATTGCCGTTGAAGGTTTCTTGTAACGCATTAAATTTTTGATGCGGCTTTTTATATCACTTTCCCCAAAGGACAAGGGGACTCCTGCAATCTTTCTTTTTCCCACAGCAAGGTGGAGTAAAGATTCTGCATATTCTGCCCGGATATCAAGACTTAATTTTTCCATTACCGCTTCGTCACAGCTCATTTCCATGTCTTTTGCGGAAAGTACAAATGCAAGCCACACCAAAGGGTTAAACCAATGCAGGCACAAAGCAAAAAAAGCCAATATTTTAAATAGATGGTCTTTTCTGAGAATATGGTGTTGTTCGTGAAGGATAATATAAGGTTGTTCCCTTTCGTTAAGGAATGATGGCAAATAAATGTTTGGATGCAAAAAACCAAATACAAAAGGAGAGGATATATAGTCGGCAAGATAGATATTTTCCCGAAGTTTCATACAGCACGATACTTGTTTCTGCAGACGGAATGCTGATAAAATACCAGAACAGGCAAGGGTTGCCATGCCTAACAGCCAAACAGTAAAGCAAAGGGCAATGGGGATTCCCAGAAAAGTTTTTGGTGGCAGGCTTGCCTTTTGGGACAAGAAGGAAAGGAGCGTTTTGCCTGTTTCTAGACTTGGCGTGCCAAGGGGGAAATTCTTTTTTGTACCAGGGACATAAGAGGAAGTTTCCTTTTTAGCATCAGTTGCAAGAGAGGGGGGGTCCTTTTCATCATCAGTTGCAAGAGAGGGAGTTTCCTTTTCAGCATCAGTTGCATAAAAAGAAGAGTTTTTTTCAGTATCAGGGAAATCAGGGAAAGTCTTTTCTGTTGCAGTAGTAGAATTTCCTGAAGATGTGTCCGTTGTCTGTGGTATCAACCCGTGGAAGAAATTTTCTGCTATAGATTGCCAAGGGTTATTATCCATACCACTTGAGATCATAATGGAAGATTTCCCTTTTGAAAAATTGTTTACCGAAAGATATTCTATTTCACCATTACCTGTGACAGCACTGTCGGCAAAATTCAGCAGTGAGACAGAAGAGGAAAAAGATACTGGGCACAGCAGCCGAAACAGTACAATTCCCCAAAGCACATAAGAAAACCGTTTCGGGGCTTTGATCAGCAGTATTCGGAACAATAAAACGGCAAGAATTGCGATGCTTCCAGTAATGCCCATATTTAAAATTTTTCCCATAAATACAAAATAGAAACCCATATGGGTTACCCCCTTCCCTGGTTGATAATATCCATCAATTCCTGAATGTCAGTGTCTGATAATTTTTTTCGTGAGGTAAATGCAGCGACAAAAGCGGGCAGAGAACCATCGAAAACCTCTTCCACAAACTGTTCCCCCTGTAATCCATAGAAATCTTGCCGGCTGATTTTGGAGGAAACAATGCCATCATTATTTTGGAAGATTCCCTTTTCACACAATTTTCGAAGTACATTGTAAGTGGTTGGACGTTTCCAATTCAGTTCTTTAGTACAAATTTTTGCTAATTCGCGGGAATGTATGGGTTCATTTTGCCAGATAATATTTGCAAAATGAGTTTCCACAACTCCTAAGTTTGTATTAATCATAAAATCACCTCTTAGTTTATTAGTAATGAACTAACGTTAGTTTACTATTAATAAACTAACTTGTCAAGGAAGAACAAAAGTGCGTTTCACGCATCTCTATGACGAACTTCTTTTGCTAACGCATCTTTTGTTCCGCGCCGCGCACAGTCACGAAGTGACAGGTTCCACTTGTGCGCGTGCGCATCTTGCATGGAGGGCTTTTCTCATATAGGAAATTCGGAGGAATTTCCTATATGAGAACAAAAGTGCGTTTCACGTATCTCTATGACGAACTTCTTTTGCTAACGCATCTTTTGTTCCGCGCCGCGCACAGTCACGAAGTGACAGGTTCCACTTGTGCGCGTGGTAGTTTTCTCCTATATGATAAAAAATCCCCGGAACGTATGAAAATACAGTTCGGGGATTTCATTATGATACGCAAATTGCTAGGATGAGGCGTCGCTGGGAATGATGAAAGTCACAAGTATTCTGCGTCAAATCATAAAATTATATGGTGATGGGAATTGGCACAGTTACATGATTTTCCCTAACTGCTCCAGGAGACCTGCATTTCCATTGACAGATATTTCACCCACTTTTTCACAGATTCTCTCTAGGTATTCCAATTCCTTTAACTTGTAAAGTGTTTTGTTATCGTCCATCAGCTTAGCAGTGTTTAAAAGTGACCTGGTGGAAGCCACTTCTTCCCTTCTGGAAATCACATTTGCCTGTGCTGTTTTTTCTGCCACAAGAACGGAGTTCATAATTGCTTTAATCTCTCCAGGCAGTATAATGTCTTTAATTCCAGAAGACAAAAAGTTTACGCAGAACATAGATTCCCGTTCTTTTAACGCCGTATAAATCTCTTTAGAAATTTGTTCTTTTCCTTCTAAGATCTCATCCAGCTTATAATTCCCTACAATTTCACGGATTGCAAGCTGCACTGCAGAGTAAAGTTGTCCCTTTAAATCTGAAATGGTTGCAGCAAATTCCACTGCATCCCTGATTTTATACATACAGGCAACGTTCATTCGGATCCCAATTTTGTCTTTGGTAAGAATCTCTTGACCGACAATGTCTAGTTGTTTTTGTTTCATATCAAAGATTTTTCCTGTGATATTGTGGGAATAATTCCAAAAACGGTAAATTCCCTTGGAAAGCTGCTTTTGCAGTACATGGTCATAGTATACCAATCCAACTTCCCCTTCCCCAACCGGCATCTCCGTATAATAACTTTTGGGAATCATGGAGATCATTTGTTTTGAAACATTGGAACCAATCACGGTTTCCTCCATAGAGATTACTTTGACTTCATGTTTTTCAAATTGATTCCAGAAGGTATATTCTTTCCGGTTTGCAAAAGAGGTCAATTTTCCATTGATATAGAGAAATCCGATCGAACCATCCGGTATTTCCATATGTACAGTAGCTTTGAGAAATGTAGGATCTTTGGCCAGCACTTGGTAAGGAACATCCAGATAATCTAATTCGCCCGTCATCTCCTCAATCTCTACATGATAACCGAACATTTTTGGAAAATAATATGTTCCAGAGACGATCATTTTTTGAAATACCCCATTCTTTAACACAAATCCAGCCTGATTATCCTTAATGATATACTTCATCCTTCATTCCTCCTATCCATCTGCCGTTATTTGTATTTCTTGATTTTTTTATTTTATAAGCTATTATGTTTCTTCTTTTTCACCATTGCAAATGCTTTTATCCTTCCTCCTTCTGCCCAGTGCGGAAAAAAGTTGAGCAGATGGTCCAGAAGTGAACATATCGGTATCAAAATATGCCCTGTTTTCCCACGAAGGTATGTTCCTAGGATGCATGGCATCCGTTCGTTACAGGATCCTTTTGGGAAATTTACATACAGATCACCCATACATAAACCAAAAACACTTACAGGTTTACTGCAGACGGGACATATCTTGTGCAGAATGTTGTTCCTCTTTTCCAAATGCGGGATCCCCAATTTTCAGGCGCCAGACAGAATGGCACTGTCTTCCCCAAAGGGTAAGTGCTGTGCCTGGAGACAGGATAAAAGCAGGGATCAGTGCGGAGTCGAACCGCAGACTTTAAGGTCTTGCCATAATCTTGTGTACTCTAACCACTGAGTTACCGTTTACACGGAAGGGAGTCGAACCCTTGACCACACATGTCAACTTAACCCTATGTTAAGTTAAATTTGGTGAAATATTTATGATATACCTGACAGCACGCTGCAGGCACCGCCGGGCAGGAAGTGGCTTCCAATACCCAGGCATAATAAATGATTTCCGTTGTTATATAAGAACGCCATCGGCGTTCTTGTTAACCTTTTACAACGCCAACTGTTTGTAATTTTCGAATTGGCGTTACCAGATCCAACTGTTGTGCCATGACCTGGTCAATGTCTTTATAAGCAAATCGGCATTCTTCTGCCACGTCGTTTTTCTTGCGTTTCCCAAGCACAATGCCTTGTTCTTTTAAATCGACCATCACTTTTTCTATGGAGAATGCCTGCATGGCCCCAGTCCTGGAATAACTTCTGCCAGCGCCATGTGAGGAAGTGCAGAAGGACTCTTTGTTTCCTTTCCCTTCCACCACGTAACTGAAAGAACCCATGGCGCCTGGTATGACAGCAAATTCTCCCTGGCGCACCCTGGTAGCGCCTTTGCGGTGCACCCAGACATTGGCTTCGTAATGATTCTCCAATGCTGCATAGTTATGATGGCAATTGATTTCATTTCCAAATACGACCGTAGAGCCTGTATGCTTTTCGACCACTTCTTTTACGATGGAACAAGTCTTGTGGAGCATAGATTCCCGGTTTTCAAAGGCATAATCCAACGCCAGTTTCATCCAATGGATATACTGCTGCCCTTCTTTTGCCTCAACTGGAAGAAACGACAGGCGGTATTCATCCTTTACTTCGCTGTACCATCTGCGGTTTAATTCCCGCGCTTTGTTATGGAAGTAATCGCAAATCGCTTTTCCAAGATGGCGGCTTCCAGAATGGACCATAATACACAGATAACCCTCCTGGTCTTTTTGAAGTTCAATAAAATGGTTGCCCCCTCCCAGGCTTCCTAACTGAAAATACCCGTCGTCAATCAAAGGCAGCAATTCTTTATCAGCCGCATACTTTTCCAGTTCCTGTTTTGCCTGATCGAGGACTTTTGATTCCTGGGGGACTTTGTAGCGTTCTGTATTTAAGGGAATGGTCCGCATAATATTGCCGATCATTGCCTGGATCATCGTGCCGTTTCCAGTCTGGATTTCCTGGATATCTTCCATTTTAATATTTGTCGGGATAAAATCCATCCCACAGCCGATATCGACGCCTACGGCGTTGGGAATAATTACATCTTTCGTGGCGATTACCCCCCCAATCGGCATTCCTTTTCCTGCGTGGGTATCTGGCATCAGGCAGACCCATTTATGGATAAATGGAAGCTGTGACAGGTGATATGCCTGTTCCAGACAATTTTCCTCCAACTGTTCCAGGTTTTCCAGCCATATCTTTACTGGAAATCTTGTATTTTCGTTATATAATACAAACATACCATCCTCACCCTTTCATTTTTGATTTTTTCCTATTCAAAACGTCGCCGCTCTGTTCTAGTTGCGGCAATTTCAGATTTGCAGTAGCTGTAACATCTGTGTTCCTGCCATCTGATGAGGTTATTATATACAACATTTTCCATTTTATCATTTAAAAAAAGTTGCGAACTTATTTTTTGCAACTTTTTTGTAGTGGAAATAGCGGGTCGAAGAAGCAGGGCATGGAGTTATTTTTGTCAGAAAAATTTCTCCGCGCCCCGCAGCAAGCACGCGAATGTAGTTTTGCATTAAGTTGTGAAAGAGGCAAGGGCAATTCCTGCAAACAGATAGAATGTGGGCGTGGTGTAGAGAGAAGAGTCGCTAAAGAAACAGCAGGTAAGATAACAAATACAGGCAAGAAAGCACCCAAAGCCAAGTTGTTGTTTTTTCGTTTGAAGCTCGCAATTCCGATAAAAGGAAAAGCAGCGCTTAAAAAACCATAGATAAAATACCAATAATGCAAGCAAGGACAAAAAACCTGTCTGTACCCATCTGGTAAGGTAGTCGTTATGGGCGCTTTCCATCACACGCCTTGGATTTTCTGCATAGATTAGCTTTCCTACATAGTCGTTTTGGGGAAATGCTTCTGCGAAAGTATCTGGACCACTGCCAATTAAAAGGTAATTTTTTAACATGGGAATTACCCGGGACCAGATATAGAGCCTGCCAGAACCAAGATATTCCAAACCGTGCAGGTCAAGTTTGGGGATTTTTTCCATGATATCTAGTTTTCCGTCCTCATTTCGGTAAAAATACCCCTCTTCGGTCTTAACAAATTCCAGAGAGCCTTCTTCCAACTGCAGGATGCAGGTCAGGGCTTCATCTTTTTCCATAAATCTTGCCGCAACAGGGGAGCCAAAGGGAATAATCCATTCCCCATTTGAAGTTTGTGTTAAAGGAACCGTGTTTCCTTTGCTATCTTTTGCAGATAGCCCTGTCTTGTCCAGGGTTAATGTCAGGCTTTTTTCATCATAGCTAATAGTAATGCCTTCCTTGGAGGTGAGTGCTGCTTGAAGTTTCGCCTTTTTGGAAGTATCGACCATTCGGGAAAGAAAAGGTAATCCGTTGCTGGCGTCCAAGCCTACGCATACTAGCACAAATACCAGAATAGCAGAAAGGATGTAGTTCCATTTTTTCAAACATGATTTTCGGATACAAAGGAAAAAGATAATTCCTCCAGTTGCCATTCAGACAAGGGCTGCCCTGGTATAAGTGAACCATAAGAGCGGAAAATCTGCAAACAACAAGGACAGATAACAAATTTTTTTCTCGGTATAAGGTCATACGTAAGATCAAAACGGCAAGGCTTATCACGGCGATAAGTTCAAAAAAATAACATCTGTAATAAGCGTATAAATCTTGCGCCACGCTGTGATCCGAGTGCCAAAGATAGCTGCGGTACCCATAATCGTATTCGGCAAGATATATGCAAAAAGGCATGAGGCAGAGAACGCAAAAAATGGGTAACAGTAAGTCGTTGAAAGCATTTTTCTGGGGTTTTTTATGTATTTTCCTATATTTCATAATAGTTTTCCCCTCTGTCATTTTCCATGACTGAAAGGTGGCAGGCGTGTAATTGGCGCGGGTATCGCAAAATCAGAAGTTACTGCATCATATCATACCGATAGTTGCTAGTGTACGGACACTACATGTTGTAAGATTCCTGCATATTACAATATCCCCACATATAAATGGTACCAGGGATTCCATCCAGGAAGGGAAAAGGAATCTGGCACGCCTCCCGCTGCATAAAGGGTAGTGGGAGGCGTGCCAGTTCGGCTGTATCAACAATGATTGTAACTTTGAAGGTACAAAACAATTACGAATTATTTTGCTTTAAAGGTATTATTCTTTTTGGTATTACCAAATATTTTGTTGCTGGGCCAGTCAGAACAAACGCCCGACCTTCCTACTAACTTGTAAGAGCTGCCCTTTTTGAGTTTCAGGCTTTGGAGCTTGGCGGAAATGGTATTTTTCCCTTTTGTGGCGGTAGCAAGCCCATAGTAGCTATGCCCTGTTTTTACATCTTGAACATAGATGGGGAATTTTGCGGTACGGTTCTTGGCGATTTTGCTGTTAAAAAATTTACTGGCGGCAGCTTTTAACCCAAACATCTGTGCCTCATCCACATTCTTCGCAAGTTTTATCATAATGTTGGATCCTTTCCCACTGACGCTTTTAAGTTTGAATATTTTTGCATTTCCGCTTCCAATCGGGTTTAAACTGCTCTTATAAGAATCGATGGCATTACTGATAACAGATGCATGTGCAAACATTGGGATATGGGATATATATGTAGATTTTCCATTTTCATAGCTGGAAGTAAATCCCATAGATTTGTTAAAATAGAGAATACCAGGAGCTGCTGAGTATGCATTCTTATATAAATAATTGGCATTAACCAACTGGTAGCGATTGGAAGTAGTAATGTTTTTGCCATACGTTTTAATTAATGCATTTGCACTTTTTTTAATGCGGTATAATTGTTAGATAACTTTCCAACGCTAGAGACTACCTGAATGGTACAGTCCTTTGATACCCTTTTAAAGGTAATGGTAACCTTTGCGGTTCCGTTTTTCTTAGGCGTTACAAGCCCTGTGGATTTGTTAATCGTTACCACGGAAGTGTTATTGCTTTTGTATGTTACACCGCTGTTTAAAGACAGCACACTTATCTTATAACCATTCTCTGATGATACATAACCATTTAAATAATCACCCATATAGAATCCAGTTGTGTTCTTACCCATTCGGAATTCAACAGCCGTGCCGCTAAAGGCGCCCATGTTATTGCTCCAATTTACAGAAACTGTTCCAGCCGCCTGTACGGTAAGCCTGGCTTTTGGAAGGGCGGCAAGAATCCCAGGCAATACCAACAGCAGGCATAAAAATACACAGATTCGTTGTTTTAGATTTGTTTTCATTTCATAATTTCCTCTTTTTTTGATCAATAGGATATAGGCAATTGTGGAACTGCTAAATGATCAAAAGGTAACCCTTGGCACCCCATGATATCCTCTGGGGTACGCTTGCCATTCGGCGTGTTATAAGGTAACCCTTGGCATCCCATGATACCTTCTGGGGGCACGCGTGCCATTCGATCATTTCAAAAGGTATACAAAATTAGAAAAAGCAGTCGTTTTAGAATTGTCTAATTTTTGTTACTTTCGTATAAAATTCAAAGGGCAAGCAGTTTCTTAATTGTCTAATCAGCATCCCTATTATAATGCTATATTTATTTTTTGAAAATATTTTTTTAACATATCTACCAAAGTCTGTTATACTATTAATACCTTATGACATGCTCAATGACAATCATGGGGTGCGTATGGATATATCATTTGAAACAGTTGAATGACCATAATAAGGGGGCCAAAGGGTTACCGAAAGACACGCCGAATGACCGTAATAGGCGGCACTTGAGATTTGATTTTTTAGAATAAAGAGGAAATAAAAATGTCTGAGTTTCATGAATTAGTAAAGAGCTTTCCGAAAACAAGGGAATATGTGCGGGATTTCTTTGTCTACGGATTTAAAACAAGAAATGAATTTAAACATAAAAGCCCCAGGACTTACGATAACGAGCGGAGACGCTTAGAAAGCTGGCTCCACCCGTTTGTGCGCAAGGACCATTTGTCCAAGGGGGCGAACATTTCGCTTGCAATTGACAGCAACCTCCTCGATACCAACCCTCTGTTTCGGGTATGGAAAACAAAAAGTTTTACGGATAATGATATCATGCTCCATTTTTTTCTATTGGATTTGCTGCAAGGGGGCGCAAGGATGACTGTGGAAGAAATGACAGACCGTTTGCTTTCGGATTATGAAGCATTTTTTGATATCCAGACAGTCCGCAGGAAATGCAATGCCTATTGGAAGAAAGGGCTTCTCCAGAAACAAAAAGTTGGAAAGGCCATCGTTTATTCTGTTGATCATTCCCTTATACTATGGATAAAATCCAACGAATGTATCCTGGATGCGCTTGGATTTTTTCAGCTGGCAGGCAATCTGGGAATTATCGGAAATGAGCTGACCGACCAGTTTGATTATCACAATCGGACGTTTCGTGTAAAACACAGTTTTTTTGTACATACCTTAGAGGATGAAATACTCTTACAACTTTTGGATGTTATGAATCAAAAGAAATCGGCGCAGCTTGAAATGAAAAGCTCGAAACGGGGAATGTTCAATACTGCAGCCTGTGTCCCGCTGCAAATTTTTATCAGTACCAGGAGCGGTCGGCGTTTCCTGTGTGGATATGTGAATAAAAGCAGACGTTTTACTTGTTTTCGTTTAGACACCATAAAAAGTGTTGCCCCTTTGGAGACAGCAGAAGAATATGAGGAACTGCAGGACAAATTGAACCGCAACCGCGGACAGCTTTGGGGCGTATCATTCCAAGGCAGGGAAAGGCACCATGTGGATAAACTAACGATGACGCTTCAAGTTCTGGAACCAGAAGAGCTGTATATTGTCGACCGTTTAAAGCGTGAGGGCAGGGGCGGGATTGTCACTAAGACAGCACAGAATACGTACCTGTATAAAACGGAAGTCTTTGACTGTAATGAAATGCTTCCTTGGATCCGCACCTTTACCGGAAGGATTTTATCGCTGGAATGTACCGCAAAGTCTGTAGAACGGCGTTTTTACCAAGATTTAGAAACCATGTACCAAATGTATCATATTGATGGGAATAAGTGACGATTAGGAGAGCTGCATATGGAATTATTTTCGGAAATCTATAATTGTTATTATCAAGTACTACGTCATTTATTGTGCAGTAAAACGGCGCTTACCATCCAGCAGATTTGCGACCAGATTTGCGGGGAAGGGTTTGAGGAAAGCCTTCTGTCAATGATTCCCAAGCTGGAAACGGGGGCATGGAATTTGTTTGAGAGAGATGGCAATTTATTTGTCTCCAAGCTTTCCGCCCCCTTTTTCACCCCGGTTTCCCATCTTGAAAAATCTTATCTGAAAGCATTGATATCAGATCTGCGTATGCGGTTATTTCTAAATCAGGAACAATTGGAAAGGTTGGATGCGATGCTTTTGGATGTCAAACCCCTTTGGAGGCAAGGGCAGTTTTATTACTTTGATCGTTTTACCGATGGGGATCCTTATGAGGATGAGAGATATCGCAGGAACTTTCGTACCCTGCTGGCAGCACAGAAAAATCGTGAATATGTAGATATTGATTATAATTCTCCAAGCGGAAGGCGTGTGCATCACCACTATGTCCCCACACGTTTGGAGTACTCTGTCAAAAATGATAAATTCCGTCTTTTGGCTTTACAAAAAGCCAAAGGTCATATGAAACTTCAAATATTGAATCTTTCCCGCATACAAAGCGTTCAGCCAACAGGAAAAACATGTTCTTCTGAGGTGGATATTAACATATGGATTCAAAACACTTATTATCGGGAACCGTTGAAACTGCATATTATCAACAAACGGAACGCCTTGGAACGTGCCATGCTTCATTTTGCCAACTATGAGAAGAATACTACGAAATTAGATGAAGAAACGTATGAATGCCTGATCTATTACAACCAAGTTATGGAGACAGAACTTCTGATTGAAGTAATGTCATTTGGACCAATGCTTAGCGTGGTTGGAAATGAAAAATTTCTAAAAAGTTTGAAGGCAAGGCTTCAAAGGCAGCGGGAGCTTACAACCTTGCAAGATTAGAGGAAGAATCCAATAGTATAACATTGAAAAAATGGCTACCGCAATCCCACTGGCTTTAGACGGTGGGTTAAGGTAGCCAAACGTGGTGGTTTGTGTTATACTTGCGTTATGGGAACATGGAAATCTAAAAACAGACACAAGTATTTATT
>CATOOV010000056.1 GCA_951801955.1 uncultured Lachnospiraceae bacterium | reverse complement strand
ATTTTCTTTTTAAATTCTGGTTCATAGACTTTTGTTTTTGGCATGTATAACACCTTCCTTTGCATTGATTGGAGTATATCATGTATTTCCCATTTGGTGTTACAACTTTATTATACCAGCTCAAACCAAAAGGCTTCTGCAAAGATAACTTTGAAAAAGTCCTCCATAAAAAAGCATGGGGCGATAAAAACTTTTCATTTGGAGCGTCCGTAAACAGCAAGGGAAAACTGACTTACAGTTTCAGTGGAAAATTTGTGGCGAAGATGGAAAAAGGAAAAGCTAAAATTGTTGGTATCGGCAAGGTCACTGTCACAGTAAAAGCTGCCGCAACTACGAATTATAAGCATGCAAGCAAGAAACTGAAACTTACTGTTACACCAAAGAAAATGGTGATAAAGTTGGTAAAAAGCAAAAAGGCTGGGAAAATGACTGTGAGTTGGAAGAGAGACAGCAAGGCGAGCGGTTATACGATTGTTTATGCCACAAACAAAGGCTTTAAAAAGGCAAAACGAATAACAGTACAACCAAATAAGACAACCAGCAAAACCATCAGCAAACTGGCGAAGAAAAAAACTTATTATGTGAAAATATGCGCTTATAAAACAGTAAAAGGCAAAAAAATCCCTGGTCCATACAGTGCTGTGAAAAAAATTAAGATCAAGAGATAAAAGCTGCAACCTTGAAAAAACTGGGGAAAGGTAGTATACTTAGCCATAGTGCCTGCCTACATGATATTACTCCAGCGGTTAGTATCACAACAGAATGTGCAGGACAAATCTTCCATATGCAAGGCAAAAGATTGGGATGTAGCGAATGCGGCAGCAAGTGATGGCAACGCAGCATATGGGGGCAAATAAGATGTTGTGATATTTAACCGCCAGAGTAATAGAAAAGTGTTTCACAGAAAGAATGTGGTATAGGCAGGGAACAATTCCAAAAGGAGAACAAACAGGAGGAACTTATCATGGCAGAAAATAAAGGCTGCAGCAGTGCCGCAAGCTGCTCAAGAGAGAGCTGTGAGGGATGCCCAAGTAAAAATGGCACTCCTCAGAGTTTCATAGAGGAATGTAATCCTTTTTCCAGCGTAAAAAAAGTGATTGGTATTGTCAGCGGAAAAGGTGGCGTGGGGAAATCTTTTGTAACCGCTTCCCTGGCTGCGGCAATGCGCAAAAAAGGATACGAAGTAGGCATTCTGGACGCAGATATTACAGGACCATCCATTCCGAAAATGTATGGCGTACATGGACCCGCAGAGGGAAGCGATATGGGCTTGTTTCCAGTTCCAGGAGCTGATGGAACAAAGATTATGTCTTTAAATCTCCTGATGGAGGATGAGGAGGCTCCCGTGGTATGGCGTGGTCCAGTGATTGCATCTACCGTAAAGCAATTTTGGCATGATGTATATTGGGGGGATCTGGATTATTTGTTTGTAGATATGCCTCCAGGAACGGGAGATGTACCCCTTACTGTCTTCCAGTCGCTGCCTGTGGATGGCATTGTAATTGTAACTTCGCCCCAGGAACTGGTGCAGTTGATTGTAAAAAAGGCAATCAATATGGCTGGAATGATGAATATTCCAGTTTTGGGGATTGTAGAAAATTACAGTTTCCTGAAATGTCCCGATTGCGGGAAGGAAATATCGCTCTTTGGCGACAGCCATGTGGATGAAGCGGCAAAGGAGCTTGGGATTCCTGTGCTTGGAAAAATGCCTTTAGATCCAGAGTTTGCCAAATTGGTAGACCAAGGGCAGTTCCATAAAATTGAAAACCCATATCTGGACGAGGCAATTAAAAAAATAGAACGATAATTCTTTGGCAGTGGATCAAGGAAAGTTCCATAAAATTGAAAATCCATATCTGGATATGACAATCAAAAGATAGATCTATAATTCTTTTGACACCGGAAAGCCTTACAGAAAGCGGACTCGCTTCCTGCAAGGCTTTTTTTTGGAAAAAAATTTTGTGATAAATGCATAATTGATTTTTGGGAAAACAGGGATTACAATACACATACGGAATTAGTTCCGTAACATATTCTTACCGTCAGCAATTTCTCAGCTGGCATATCAAAATCTATTTATTTCTGCATAAGGATTCTGCTAGTTTTCAAAAATTAGATTTATTCTATTTGATATAAAATACAGAATTCTTAATCAATTGGCATAAAAGCTGCCAGTTACCAATGCATGAAAACAGTAAAAAAGCAATATGGAATCAGATGTTTTGCAGGTATCAGAACAATGAAATTACCCTAAAAGCAATATGGTTCCTGTCTGCAGAAAGGAGGGGCATATGAAGGTTATTTTTGAAGAATACAGCGGTATTATTATTACTGCCGTTGCGATTATTGCATTGATTGCGGTCGTAGGGCTTTTGCTTACTGCAAATGGACCTGTGCATACTGCATTTGTGAAATTAATTGACACTTTATTTAAGACAACAGAGATTTCCTAGAGATAAGACTGGCACAATCAGGAAAATAACTACAGGATGATAAGATCAGTAAAATATTAATTCCATGGGAGAAGAATCCCGTTTGGATAAAGGGTGGCAATAAGCCCATAGCAGTTGGCAGGATTCATTCCCTTATCTGATAGGACCTGCAGCTTTTTGAATCCATGGGTTGTTTTCCTGGTGTGACAATCTAAAGGAAATTTTCTAATTCAGTATATGCGTCATAGGAGGAGAAAATGAAATATGACTGGGAATTGACAGAGGAAGAGTTTGGTCCTTTTTATCCCTATATACAAAATAAGAATGTAACAGATATTGATTATAATGGAAAAACTTTGTGGATTGCAGATTTAAAAAAGGGAAGGTATCGGGCAGACGCCATTGTAACAGAGGAATTTGTAGAACGTTTTACCCACAGAATTGCCAACCGGGTCAATAAACCTTTTAATCGTGCCAGTAATGTATTGGAAGCAGAGACCAACGAACTTAGAATCAGTATTATTCATGAGACGGCAGCCGTGTCTGGGCGCAGCATTTGTATTCGCAAATCTTTACCAAAGGTCCGTCATACTGTAGAAAGTATCTTGGACAGCGGTTACTGTCCTTTGGAAATTTTGAGTCTTTTGATTAACTGTGTGAAGGCAAAAATGAATTTTGCTTTTTGTGGGGAACCAGGGGTGGGAAAAACAGAATGTGCAAAATTTTTTTCCCGTTTTATTCCTCCAAATCAACGAGCAATTACCATTGAGGACAATTTGGAAATGCATTTTCACGAGATTAATCCAGAAAATGACTGTGTGGAACTGCAGGTAAGTAAAGATTTGAGCTATACGGATGCCATCAAGTTATGCTTAAGGCAAAATCCCAAATGGATTATTTTATCTGAGGCACGTTCTACAGAGGTACAGTATCTGCTGGAACAGTGGTCCACCGGAGTCTATGGTTTTACAACCCTGCATTTGGATGATTTGAGAAATCTTCCTGACCGCATTATGAACATGATTGGCCGTTCCAAAGACGCAGACCGTCTGGAAAATTATATTTACGAATTTATCAGCGTGGGGGTACTGATACGGCAGTACGAAAATGATCAGGGGACGCTGGAGCGCTATATTGACCAGATGTGTTTTTATGACCGGTTTGCCGGAAAAAATGAAATTTATATGCTGGTGGAGGAAGGAAATATGGTTTCAGATGTGATTCCTGATGATATTTTGAAACGGCTGTATCGGGCAGGAATCCAAGAACCTTTTCGATGTCCCCAAACCTGTGCCTACGAGCCCTTGGATGTGGAGTTTGTGAAAGCATTCCAAAAAGAAGAACAGGAGGCTTTATGCACAAAAAATTAGGAAAACAAAAAGGAAAGGAAATCAGGAACAGAAATTATGAGATCTTTCATCCCGGGAACCTCCAGAGACAGATTGACAGTTATGGATATTATTTTTCTATGGGAAAATACAGTGTGTTCCTTTTTGTGGCTGTAGCAGGCACCATAGGCTGCGGAATGTTATTCTGCCTTCACTGGTATCTAATACTTCCTGTGGTTGTTGTCTGCGTGCTTGCCCTGCCATTTTTCATTCTGGATGGATATAAACAGATGTATGAGCACAAACAGTTTCTGGATGTTTCAGATTACATGGAGCAGATGTTATATTCCTTCCGGTTAAATCAAAAGATTTTGTTATCACTGAAAGACACCCAGACTTTATTTGGGGAGGGAAAAATGCATGAAGTGATAGGAAGCGCCATTGTTTATATAGAACAGGGAGATTTTTGCAGGGATTTATACCGGGAAGCATTGGAAATCATAGAACAGGCTTATCCCACAAACCGTCTCTTTGCCGTACATGAATATTTGAGGACAGTCGAGAGCAATGGGGGAGACTGTGGCGGGGGAATTGATTTGCTGTTGCAGGACAAAGCGGTTTGGGCAGATAATGTGGTATTACTGCAGGAAGATAAAAAAGCTGCCCGAATCCGGGTAGTCTTTTCCTTGGCTGTCACCATGCTGCTTGCAGTGATTTTCCACAATGTCTATCGTTCTATGCCATCCCAATATACAATTGTATACCATCCTGTTACTCAAATTACCACAACCATATATTTGATTGCCAATATCGGAATTTTTCGCAAGGCAAACAGACAGATTGCCAAGAGCTGGATTTTACAGGAAGACCAACAAGAAGACAAACTGTCTCGGCATTTTCAGATGGTTCAAAGTTTCGATGAGAAAAAAGAGGGAAAAAAGAGCCTGATTTTCGGAGGGGGATTTTTCACAATGGCAGGATTGGCGTGGAGCCTTGGATATTCCTATGGAGCGGCGGCAATGGTTGCAGCAGGTATTTTTTTCATGAATCAACATAAGATTGGCTACCGGATTGCTTATGATAAAGTAGTGCAGGAGATCAATCGGGTATTTCCAGGCTGGCTTATGGAAATGGCACTGCTTCTTCAGGGAAATAATGTGCAGGTTTCCATCGAAAAGACCATTGACCATGCTTCAGCAGTTCTGAAAACGGATTTGCAAAAACTCTCTGACAGTTTAAAAAGCACCCCAAATGCAGTAGAACCATATTTAGAATTTCTGGGGATGTTCCAGCTTTCTTCGGTATTATCTTCTATGAAAATGCTCTATGCGATCTCTGAATCTGGCAATGGAGATGTACAGTCCCAAATCCAGATCCTGGTACAGCGCAACAGTAAGATGATGGATAAGTCAGAAAAATTATCAAATGAAAAAAGCCTCGCTGGAATTAATGGGATTTTCTATCTGCCCCAGGTCACAGTATCTGTCCAGACAATCGTCAATATGGTGGTGTTTATGCTGGTATTTTTAGGACAGATGAAATTGTAGCAAGGGAAAAAATCAACAAAGGCAGAAGGAATATTTTTGAGTGACAACGAAAGGGGATAAAAAATGGGACAGGTAATGAAAGCGTATCTTGGTATCTTTTTTTTACTGGTCACAGGAATGGTGGGAATTGGCGTAGTGACAGCCGGCATCCAGTCTGCAAATGCAAGAAATTATCATGCAGATGTGATCAGTGAGATCGAGTGCAGTAATTTTAATGATACAGTAATCGAAGCATGTAAACAGGAGGCACAAAAAGAGGGATATAAGTTAAAGGTGAAGACAATGGCTTTTGATGCGCTGGGACATACGAAAATGGCAGAAATTATTCTGGATTATGAATATGCCATACCAGTCTTAAACCTGGTAAACAGCCATCAAGTGCGAGGATTTGCAAAATAAAATATATGGGAGGGAACGTGATATGAAACATGTAATTGAGGAGTTTGGCGGATCTATTATTTATACTATTGCAGGAGGCAGTGTACTTGGAGCGTTAGTATACCTGCTGGAAAAGCTGCTTTGAGATTTCAATAACAGGAGGTGGGGTTTGATGAGAGAAGTATTTGAAGAGTATGGAAAAATAACAACTGGGGCGGCGGTATCTGTTCTATTGATTGGATTAACGGTGTCTTTTTTGTCTAATGGGCAGATTTTTCAGGTAATTCAAGCTTTTTCACAGAGTATTTGTTAGAGGTGTGCCTATGAAAAGAATCTTTGGGACAATCTCTGATTTGATTCTTCCAGCAATTATATTTGCAGCGGTTATGGCGTTTCTTGTAAGCGCATCGTTCCTTGGAAGGATTGGAAAGCGTATGGAAGGAAAGACGGAAGATTTCTCTGATATGGCAGATACTGCAGCCATAGGAGTTCTATGTGAACGGGAAGAGCCCCGGATTCGCTGTGTGGGAAAAAGAGTGTGGAATGTTGGAGAAATCCTTTCCATTCCTGAAATCTTTCATGCTGTGGACACGGATGGGGGAAACCTTTCGGTTACAGTAGCAAATATCATAGATCAGAATGGAGACAGTGTGATGGACTGTTATCATAAGCAAAAGCAGGAGGCAGTATTTTCAAAGAAAGGAGCCTATACTTTTTTCTTAATGGCAATGGACAAGGAACGTAAAAGCGGTACTGAAATAGTTTCTGTCCTTGTGGATGGAAGATAAAACGGTATAGCGGTAACCGCTGTCCTTGCGTGTGAAAAGATAGGAGGATGCATGAAACATGTTATTTTTGGTGTAATACTGTTGTCTTTGGCAATTTTGACAATTGCTGGGAGTATGGTTGCCAGCGGAAAAGACGTCAGGGAAAATGAAATGGAAAAATCTCTCAATACGGCAGTGGAACAGACGATGGAACAATTAAAAAAAGAAGGAAGTTATGAAATTGGGAATGAAAAGGAATTGATTGCAGATTTTCATCAGTCATTGTTAATGCATATTTCTTCGGACAGCAAACTGGAGATAAAAATTCTCACAGCAGATACGAAAAAGGGTGTATTGGATGTGGAAGTCAGACAGAAATATCAAACAGTAAGAGGGACGCAAAAACAGGCGGTGTGCCATAAGACAGTCCTGTTGGAACAGTATTCGGAGAAAAAGGAGTATTGTAAGGTAGCTTTTTTGGTGCAAGGGAATCCTTATGAGATTTATACCATCTATCCAGGCAGTCCAATTGTCCTGCCGAAAGAACCTAAAGTGGAAGGAAAAGTTTTTCAGGGATGGGAGCGGGTAGGAAGCAAAGATCTGATCACAGATCTTAATGTTGTAGAAGAGGATCTGACCTGCCGTGCTGTGTTTCAATAAAAAGAGGGGCAAATGGGATAAGAAGGATTTTGGAACACTGTTTTCGCTGGAATTATTGAAAGGAGAAACAAAATGAAAGAGAGGCTATTGTCTGCACTGGTTTCGATGGCACTATTGATAGGTTCTGTTGCAGTCCCGCAGAATGTAAGAGGAAATCTATTATATACTGAGTTTGCTGCAAAACAGAAAATCATAGAAAAAGATACAGAGGGACATCTGGCAAATGGGGAATCTGCTTCGAAACCGGAGGTTATGAAAGAAGAAACATCAACCGTAGATTATGGAAAGGAGCCTGTAAAACAGATTACTCCAGAAAATGGGCAGGAAATTTGTGGGCAAAAGGAAGAAAAAGCGAAGCAGGAAATGTGGGGGGAATTAGAGCAGCCGGTTTGGTTTTCACCACAAAATGAGAGGTATTTGAACCGGACAGGATATTTTTATGTATATGTCCGCAAGCAGGGGGAACCCATAGAATTAGGGCACTGGTATCAGTTAAGTATGGAAGTTCCAAGTTTATCAGCGCAGAAATCCCAAGCAATCACTTGGAATATGAAATATCTTGGAAAAATGCCTGTTTCCCAAAAAGACCATGTCAACGAATGGATTGAGGATGTGTCATCCTTGCCTACAGCGGAAAAAGATGTTTTTTCGTTGAAAATAGAGGCTGGAAAATCCTGGGAGGCAACCAGGCAGGATGCCTATGGAACAAATCCGGTACTGGCAGATCCGGCAGAACTTACCGAAGAGCAAAAGGCGTATGGTTATCCTTATCCAGAACGTTATTATATGCTGTGCGGGAAGCTTCTTTACAACGTAATGGGGTACAGGATGTATTTCGACAAATCTGTATTTGATGACATGAACGGCATGGATATTGAAAAAGAAAATAAGGAGATACAAAAGAAAGATGAAAGACTTCAAAAGGATGAAAAATCCTGGACTGGAGATAACTATTTTAAGTTTGCCATTGACACTAACAATGTTGGCATGACAGCAGCAGGCGCTTCTGGGGAGTTTCATCATTCCATGTATGGGTTTTATCTTATGCCCAATCATTATCAGGTAGAATACCTGCCTAACGGCGGAACTGGAAAAATGGAAAATCAAAATGCCGTTTTTGATAAAGAGTTACGTCTGGATAAAAATGCATTTAAGAGAGAGGGTTACACATTTAAAGGGTGGAGCTATGTGCCTTTTGACAATCTGCCAACTTATAAAGACAGGCAGGCAGTGAAAAACCTGACAACACAATACAATGGAACTGTGACTTTGTATGCCCAATGGGAATCTGAGATGTACAAAGTTACCTTGGACAGCCAAGGTGCAGATCTTAAGGCTGGAACAGCAAAAATTTATGAAAAGTATGGAATTGGATGGTATAAAGACAAAGGATGTACAAAGGCACTTAGGGAAAAAGGAAAGGACATAAACGAAGCTGTTACCGTTCCAAAGAAAACAGGATATCGGTTTTTGGGATATTATGATAAAAAAACAGGCGGCACAAAAATGATTGGCTCTAATGGAAAGCTCACAAAGGAGGGGCGGGCAGAATATAAAATGTCCGAAGACGCTGTCTGGTATGCCCATTGGACACCCTATACATTGAACGTGAATTATAGTGCCAATGGGGGAGAAGTATCTGGTACGCCGTCTTTAGGGGTAGCAGAATACATACATCATTGGACTTTTGAGACCAAACCGAAAGATCCCATTAATTTTGGCTCCTTTGGACTAAAAAAGAGTGGGTACTCCCCGAACCAAAAGGCAGAATGGAATACAAAAGCAGATGGTTCAGGAAGAAGTTTTAATCAGGAGTTAGAATATCAAATGGTCCAGTATGCGCCAAATCTAGCCTCAAAAGACCAGACATTGACCTTATACGCCCAGTGGGTGCCGAAAATCTATACAATCCAACTGGACAACCAGCTCACAAACGCGAAAATAGACGGAACAAAAAAGATTTATGAAAAATATGAGACAGGATGGTACTTGGATAAAGCATGTACAGACGGGCTAAGGGAAAAAGGAAAAGATATAGATAAAAAAGTTATACTGCCTAAGAAAACAGGATATAAATTTTTGGGGTATTATGATAAGGCAGTTGGTGGAAAGCAGATGATTACTGGGGAAGGAAAGATGACAGACAAAGGAATTTCTGAATATAAATGCCAAAAAAATTCCATCTGGTATGCCCATTATGATTACCAAGTCAACTGTGAAGATTATGCAGATATCCCCTGTGATATGGGAAAAACAGATAGTGATATGGGGGAAGGACTGGAAGTGCAGATTTTATACAATACGAATGCAAAGAAGGTGGAAGTAATATTGGAGCAGCCTGAGACAACTGTTTCCCTGTCTGGAAAACCAGCAGGGACAAAAGTTGGTAATTTCCAGTCAACTGTGGCAGGAAGTTCAGCCACAGGCAAGAATCATAGGGAAAAGAAACTTATGTTGCCGTTGGTTCCGAAAGAGGGGGCAGCGTACCAACTGGAACTCACAAAAGGACAACAAAGCATCTGCAGCCGTATGGTCTATTATAAAAATGGTCGGTTCCGCACATTGGCAAAACTGGGAGCGAAGGGAAAAAAGACAGTGGCTTTTGGAGCCAGTATTGCCGGAAGCGATTGGGGGCAAAATACCAAAGACAATGTGTACTATAAAATGTATCGATATGATAGCTGCTCACAATTGCAAAAAGTCAAAGCTCCAGGAACCGTATACCGTTATTTTCGCTATATTGACGTCAATATGGCATACAGCGGAAATGGTGCCACAAAGGGAAAAAACATGTTGGAATACGATATTTCCCTGGAGAATCTCTATCAGTTCCGTGAAAATATTTTTGAAAAGGAACTTTCCATGACAAAGAAGACTGCAGACGGAAAAGAGTATCATTGCAAGGTAAAGTATGGATTTGAAGGATGGCTGTTTAAACAAAACAAACAAAAGCTGCCCAAAGAACAAGAACAAGTACGATTGCTCTATAAGGAAGCACTAGAGCAGGGAGTCCTGTCTGACAGTACCTCAGAGTTGCCCACAGTGTACCAGCCTGTAAAACCAATTATACCAGCAGGAAACTTTCCTGAATTTGATCAAAGGCAGAGAGATTTACTTGCGACAGTAGTACAGGCGGCTGATGCTGGGACATTTCAAGTTGGAGGCAGGCAGAAAGATTTATTTCTAACAACGGTACAGGCGGCTGATACCAGGCTACATGCCTCTGGTTATATCAATCTTACAGCAAAGTGGAATGCATACCCTACCATTGTGGTGACACCAGGAGAAAAAATGGAGTTTTATGAAGGGGAGAAAGTAACAAAGCATATGCTGGTGAAACGTTTGACTGCACATGATGAGGAGGATAGTGGCAACGAGAGGCACAAACCAGATTACAAGGCATTAGACAGTCAAATCCGCATTGTAAAGATATCGTATCCTGCATCTCAAAATAACACCAGAAAAGCCAGTGAAAATGTGTATCAAACAGATGTACCAAAAGATTTTCTTCTGGACACCTATTATTTGAAATTGAAAAAAGATGAAGCAGTAGATGTTTTGGTAACTTTTGCAGTGACAGACAGCAGCGGCAATACAACAGAAGAGATTGTGCCCGTAAAGGTAAAATATAATTATCCTCCTGTAATTAAAAGTGATTCTGAATTTTATTATATGAAAGAAGAGGCAAACCGAGGAGAGATCACAGAACATGCCATCCTGAAACGGGCATCGGCAAAAGACATAGAAGACGGAGATATTACAGGTAAGCTGGAATTAAAGGGATTCGACCCAGACAAAATGAAAATGCAGACAGAATATAAGGCGGTATTTCCAGTGGTTTACCAGGTGACAGATGCGTATCGAAAAACCAGTGTCCGTACAGTGAAAGTAGTTATTTGGGATGAAACTGCATATAAAGCAAAACAGCACAAGACATATGTCCGTTTTATATCAGACCAATACTTGTGGACTCTGGAAGATAATTCTGTCTGGCGGGAACCGGAAAATATGGCTTATTTGGAAGCAATCCTTGATAATACTGTTCCAGTGGAAGAATGGCATTTCACCCATCAAGATGTGCTTGCAGTACAAAAATGGGTGACAGAGTATGGAGATGGAAAATGGAAAATTGGACAAAGTGCAAACCAGGCGTTTTTATCAAAATTTGCATATTGCAAAAAGTAGCAGGATCGTAACGTACACCAACGAAAATCGGGCGCCCAAAGACCATGTTTGGATTTTGGACGCCCTTAAAATTGAATTAGCGGGATTATTTTCTATCTGGTCGTATATAAATTTGTATTGTAATTGTATACAATCTGGTTATTGCCCTGCAGCTTTCTTTGCATAGGAAGATTCCACTAAATCTTCGTAGGAGGGGCTGTTGGTCAGCTCTCCGCAATCAGATAAGATATCCAAAAGCAGTTCATAACTGTCTTTTTCAAAAATTAAATTTTCTTTCCAAGTATCTTGCTTATGGTATCTGGTGACAATTGTTGTGAGGGTTTTGAGATCTGTTTCTTTAAATTGAGGGGCAATCACATCAGCGATCTGTTCGGCTGTATGGTTTTTTGTATAATCCAGCCCCTTTTGGAGGGCGTTGGTAAATTTTTGTATTACATCAGAATGTTTTTTCATATATTCTGCTTTTGCACTGAATGCTGTATAGGGTACATAACCAGAATCTACACCCAGGGAAGCCACAACGCATCCGTCCCCCTCTAATTCCAGGGAAGTAGCGCCAGGTTCAAATTCAACAGAAAAATCACCTTTTCCGCCAGAGAAAGCAGCGGCGGTCGAGCCAAAATCAATGCTTTGGTCGATAATTAAGTCTTTATAAGGGTCAATACCGTTTTGCCTCAAAATATATTCAAAGATCATTTCTGGCATTCCCCCTTTTCTTCCCCCTAAAATTTCTTTTCCAAGTAGGTCTGACCAGTTGAAATCAGACATTTCTTTGCGGGCAACCAGGAAATTTCCTGCGCGCTGGGTCAGCTGGGCAAAATTTACGACATAATCCTGGGCGCCTTGGTTGTAGGTGTAAACGGTTGTCTCAGGTCCCATAAACCCAATATCAGCTTCGCCAGAAAGGACAGACGTCATGGTTTTGTCAGCGCCAAAACCAGTCACCAGTGTCAAATCAATGCCTTCTTCCTCAAAATAACCTTTTTCAATTGCAACATACAATGGAGCATAAAAAATGGAATGCGCCACCTCGTTTAATGTTACCTTTACAGTGCTGTGGTTTTCTTTTCTGCTGCCGGAACATCCAGCAAGCAGGCAAGCGCCAAAAATAACAGTGATACATAAGAGCATGGCAAGAGAGTGAACTAAATATTTTTTCATGTTTTCGTCCTTAATTCTTTTTTATTATGGTATGTGAAAAGAAAGAAATGGTAACTATTTGGTTATGTATAGAACCAACAACAAACGAAACTTTTAGCATATGTTTTTCTATCTTGTTTTTTTCAGCCAAAACAACTAAAATAATATCAGCAGAGAAGGTTTTTTCAAAATATGGTTTAAGACTCGCTGCCTGTATGGCTTGGAACCCCCAATTTAGCACGGATATAAGCACAACTTAATAGTGCCAAGCTTCCAAAAAGGAGCTTGGAACCCTCAATTTAGCACGGATATAAGCCTGTTACTTACTGTTTATAGAAGTGTGGGGGAGCTTTAAGCCTGATATGAGAAAAATGGAATGGAGAAAAAGAAAATGATAGATAAGATGGATTTGCATACACATACCATTGCAAGTGGACATGCTTATAATACCAGAAATGAGATGGTTGCAGCGGCATACCAGAAAGGTTTGGAGATTTTTGCGATAACGGAACATGCGCCTGCTATGCCAGGAAGCTGTCATAATATGTATTTTATGAATTACAGGGTTTTGCCCCGAAATTATAAAACTATGACGGTATTGTATGGGGCAGAATTAAATATTTTAGATTTTCATGGGCATGTTGACCTGCCTGATTCCATACTAAAAGAAATGGATTTGACACTGGCGAGTATACATCCGCCCTGTTATGTGTCAGGAACGATCGAAGAGAATACATCTGCCTATATTGGAGCCATGAAAAATCCTTATATTAATATCATCGCCCATCCAGATGACAGCCGGTTTCCTGTTGATTATGAGTCATTGGTAAAAGCTGCTAAGGAACATCATGTGATATTGGAGGTAAACAATACCTCTCTGACTCCAGGAAGTTTTCGAGGCAATTGCAGGGAAAATTATCGTGTAATGTTGAATCTGTGCAAAAACTATCACGTTCCCATTGTAATGGATTCTGATGCCCATGTGGATGTTACGGTGGCAAATCATGGATATGCCCAGGAACTCCTTGAGGAAATGGATTTTCCAGAGGGATTGGTTTTAAACAGCCATAGTGAGAGGTTGTACGATTATATTAACAAAAAAGGGTAACAAAGTTTCATTGATATCTGGCAGTCACGGAAATCAATTTTTAAAATATCCATGCCATAATCCGCATATCTTTATACTGCCAGGGCTGCATATACCGCACTTGAACGGGGTAACGCTTTGGAGAACCAACCGCTTAACTGCAACCAAGGCACTCAGAAGCGTCGTCGTGCCACGTTTTTTTCGTAAGCAGTGGATTTCACCGGAGCGAAAAGCGCTCCCAAATTGTTCGCTTTTGGTATATGCAGCCCTAACAACATAGAGATATTTCAAAAAATTTGTTAAGGATATTTTGAAAATTAATTTCCGTGTCGGGCAGTAAAAATATATTTACTTTAAAACTTTAATATGTTAAAATTATTAGGAACAGATGCCAGCGGAAGCTGGTCCGAATCCCATATCAGGACTCGCTGGAGTGAGTCCTGTACATATGAGAAATTAGGTAATTGCAAAACTGTTACATTATCTATATGAGAAATACATAAAAAGGAGAATGGATATGAGCAAAAAATTGAGAACAGAAGCCGTAGACCATTTGTTTGATGCAATATTAAGTCTGGAAAATAAAGAAGAGTGTTATACATTTTTTGAGGATGTATGTACCATCAATGAGCTGCTGTCATTGTCCCAGCGGTTTGAAGTAGCAAGGATGCTGAGAGCCCAAAAAACGTATCTTGATATCGCGGAAAAGACTGGTGCATCCACGGCTACCATCAGCAGGGTTAATCGTTCTCTCAATTATGGAAATGATGGGTATGATATGGTGTTTGAAAGGACAGGACTGGTAAAAGAAGAGGTATCATAGTATTAGAAAAGGGGTTGGAGTATAGAGGAATCTCTTAGAGGATGATGTGCTATATCAGAGAGATCTGACCAGAATTCCGCGCCAAGACTCGCTGGTTGTCTGGCAGACATCCATTTCGCACCGTCTAAAGCGGGGCGTAGGAGGCAGGCGCGCGAATTTGTAAGTTATGGTAAAAGCAGTTAGTTATGAAATCGTTTTTTTGGTAGATTTATCAGTTTTTCTGCTCTTTTGGAAAGTGTCTGTTTTGCGGCTGTTTCCAGCCAGTTTTGCATCAATCAATTTTTCAATCAATTGTTTTTTTAGATAGACGTCAAAGCTCAACATACAAATAAAAGAAAAACGTTGTAATTCTTCCTGTTCCTTCTTGGGCAGGTCTGAAAAAGTTTGCTGGCTGGTTTGGTATTTTCTCGTAAGATCTTTTTGCATATTCAAGATCTCAGATTTCTCTAGACGAAAAACTTCTGAATAAATATTTTCTAAGTTGAAATTCAAGTCAGAAGCAAAATATTTATCTGTGATAGGATTTAAAATCTCTTGGATATCACCAATACTCAAAATATTTTTAAAATAATAAATAAAAATCAGCGCTAAAAGATGCTCTTTGGTGTATTTCTTCTTTACAGGAGGAGGAAGCAGGTTGTTTTTGGCATAGTTGTTAATCATGGTTTTTGTCAGAATCTTATCATCAGGATGGCGTTTGGAAATGGAAAGCTGCGCATCTATAAAAGTTGTCACCTGGTCCATATATAAGTCGATGTTAGGCAGATCCTCTGGTTTGATATATTCAATGCGAGAGAGGCTGTCCAAAATACTATTTAAAATATCTTTTTCGTCAATTGTCATTTCTTTCACCTCAAAATACATTATATAGTATGAAAAACTAGCTGACAAGCATTTTATTGTTTTTCATTTTGAATCTATTTGAAAAAGAGAAACAGATTGCCTTTTTACTTTGCAGCAAAAAGGGGAAATTGTAATGTTTTTTCTTGATAATGGGGCAAAACAGGTTGAAATATATTAGAAAATCCACTATAATTAACACACGTTTGAACTTTGAGAGGGAAAAAATATGAGTATGTATGATAATTTGAATGCGATGCAGCAGAAAGCTGTATTCCACACGGAGGGACCGTTGCTGATCTTGGCTGGGGCAGGCTCTGGAAAAACCAGGGTGCTGACCCACAGGGCGGTCTATTTGATTGAAGAAAAGGGAGTGAATCCATACCATATTATGGCAATTACCTTTACCAATAAAGCGGCTGGGGAAATGCGGGATCGGATAGACCGTTTGGTAGGTATGGGGGCAGAAAGTATCTGGGTAGCTACCTTCCATTCTACCTGTGTGCGAATTTTGCGCAGATATATTGACCGTTTGGGTTATGATAACAATTTTACCATTTACGATGCAGATGACCAGAAGAATTTGATGAAGGAGGTTTGTAAACGCTTACAAATTGATACCAAGATATATAAAGAAAAAAGTTTTTTGGGAGTGATTTCTTCTGCAAAAGATGAGTTGGTTTCACCAGAGGAATTTACACTGCAGGCGGCGGGTGATTTTGCAAAAGAAAAGCAGGCGGCAGTTTACCGGGAATACCAGGCGGCGCTTCGGAAAAATAATGCGCTTGATTTTGACGATTTAATTGTAAAAACGGTGGAACTTTTTCAAAATGATGCGCAGGTTTTGGATTACTATCAGGAACGTTTCCGGTATATCATGGTGGACGAGTATCAGGATACAAACACTGCACAATTCCAGCTTATTAAGCTATTAGCAGAAAAGTACCAGAATTTGTGTGTGGTAGGGGATGACGATCAGTCTATCTATAAATTTCGAGGCGCAAATATCAAGAATATCTTGAATTTTGAGGAATTTTTTCCCAATGCGAAGGTAATTAAACTAGAACAGAATTACCGTTCTACACAAAATATTTTAAAGGCTGCAAATGGTGTAATTGCCCATAATATAGGAAGAAAGGCAAAAGAGTTGTGGACAGATAATGCCGAAGGGGAAAAGATTGATTTTGAACAATTTGATTCTGCTTGTGAAGAGGCAGATTACATTGCAAGGGATATTCAGAGGAAGGTCCAAAGTGGGAAATATAAATATGGCGATTGTGCCATCCTTTACCGTACCAATGCACAATCCCGTCTTTTTGAAGAGCAATTTGTAGTGAAAAGTATTCCATATAAGATTATAGGGGGCGTAAACTTTTATGCCAGAAAGGAAATAAAAGATTTGCTTGCCTATTTAAAAACAATTGATAATGGCAGGGATGACCTTGCAGTACGCCGTATTATCAATGTGCCAAAACGAGGAATCGGGGCTGCAACATTGAGCCGTGTGCAAGATTTTGCGGATCAGATGGGGATAAGCTTTTATAATTCTTTAAAAATGGCAGATGATATCCCAGACCTTTCAAGGGCTGCAGCCAGAATCAAACCTTTTGTAAATTTTATTCAAACGATGCGCAGTAAAATACCATATCTGAGTATTTCCCAGTTACTGCAGGAAATTATAGAAGAAACTGGTTATGTAAAAGAATTGGAAGAAGAAAATTCTGAGGATGCACAGGCGCGTGTTGAAAATATAGATGAGTTGGTCAGTAAGGCAGCGGCATATGAAGAAGGGCAGGAGGAGCCAACTTTAAGCGGATTTTTGGAAGAGGTTGCATTGGTTGCAGATATAGATAACCTGCAGGAAGGCAGCGATTATGTGGTATTGATGACGTTACATAGCGCCAAAGGGCTGGAATTTCCAAATGTGTATCTTGCTGGTATGGAGGATGGGATATTCCCAAGCTATATGACCATTACCGCAGATGATCCCACAGAAATTGAGGAGGAGCGGCGGCTTTGTTATGTGGGAATTACGCGTGCTATGACGAATTTAACGATTACATGTGCCAGACAACGTATGATTCGGGGAGAGACACAATATAATAAAGTATCTCAATTTGTGAGAGAGATTCCCAGAAATTTGTTGGGAGGAGCAGTAATGCCGCGGTCCAAGGAAAAAAATCAGTCTGAAAACTCTTTGCAATCCTTCCGTCATGCCAGTTCCAAGGTAAATCCGATTTTTAATACCAGACATGTGTATCAAAATAAATCATACCAGAGTACATCATTTTCTAGTAATCGCACCAGTAAAATTTCTTTGGAGTATACCATAGGCGACCGGGTAGAACATAACAAATTTGGGGAAGGCATCGTACTGCAGATTGTGGAAGGCGGAAGAGATTATGAAGTCACCGTAGAGTTTGACAAGGTGGGAACAAAAAAAATGTTCGCTTCTTTTGCAAAACTAAAAAAAGTATAAATTTTCAAAAAACTGGTATGCTATTTAGGAAAGATGTGGTATACTTATATTAGCTGTTGGTTGGAAATTTCCACCACAAATTTGAGAAAAAGAAGCATTTAAGGTGAAAGAAGTTTGAGATTCTTTCCCTAGCGCTTATTTGTGCCGCTAAGTGCACAGAATGGAGGAAATCATGAATAGAGAAAAGATTGACGAGTTATTAAGTTCCGTAAAATTGAATGAAATTTTGCATAAGCAGGATTGTGAAAAGAAAAAATCCAAGATCCTTTGGATTTGTGCCATAGCAGGGGCAGTTGTAGCCGTTGCAGCGATTGCATATGGCGTTTATCGTTTCTTTGCACCTGATTATCTGGAAGACTTTGAAGAAGATTTTGAGGATGACTTTGAGGATGATTTCTTTGATGATGAGGATGAGAGCGACGAATAGCCAGTTTGCTATTTAGCATCGAAAGGTTAAGATATAAGAACGGCAGCGAAATAGAGAACTCTTTTGCCTGCAAACCTAACTGCAAAATGGAGTACCCCAATGGGTATGAAAATAGAAACTCCCGCATAATTTGTGGGAGTTTTTCCTCTTATAGGATTGATGCCAGGGTCAAATTTGGTCGGAAACGTCTGTTGAACTTAACACCATAGGATTTCAAATGCCAAGAGGTGCCTGGGCAGGGATAATTTCAGATGGGGGATAGGTTCCATCGTAAAGGCATCTACGCCAAGGTTTGCAGGAGTGAGACTTGAAATTGTAATTGGGGAACGAAAGGAATGGATAGAATCATGAAAAAAGGACAAATATATGAGGGAATTGTCGAAGAGGTATTGTTTCCAAACAAAGGGATTGTGCTGCTGGAAGATGGAAAGAAAGCGGTAGTAAAAAATGTTGTTCCAGGGCAGAAAATTTCTTTTGTTATTAATAAAGTCCGAAAGGGAAAAGGAGAAGGAAGATTATTGGAGGTTTTAGAAAAATCTTCATTGGAAAGAAAAGATATTCCATGTGGACTTTTTGGTATCTGCGGCGGCTGCACATTTTTAAATTTGGACTATGAGAAACAATTAAAGTTAAAGGAGGAGCAGATAAGAAAATTGATGGAGCCCGTCTGTATTCCTTATTTAAAACGGCAGGGAAAGGTTCTTTTTTCAGATATTTTTGAAGGAATTAAAAAAAGCCCTAAAGAATTTGGCTATCGAAATAAAATGGAGTTTTCCTTTGGGGATTCTTTTAAGGATGGTCCGCTTTCTTTGGGTATGCATAAACGGGGAAGTTTTCATGATATTGTTACGGTTTCAGGTTGTAAGATTGTAGATCAAGATTATTCAGATATTTTAACGTCAGTATTGGCATATTTTCAGGAACAAAATATCCCCTATTATCACAAAATGAGAAGGTCAGGTTATCTTCGGCATTTATTGGTACGTAAGGCAGAAAAAACAGCGGAAATTTTGGTGGATTTAGTAACAACTACCCAGATTACAGGGCAAACGGAACAGGGACTGTTAAAGGGGTTTCAGGAAGTTTTGCAGGAACTTCAATTGCAAGGAAAAATGGTAGGTATTTTACATACATATAATGATAGTTTTGCCGATGCAGTGATTGACCAGGGAACCAAGATATTATGGGGGCAAGATTATTTTTATGAGGAAGTGTTGGGATTGAAGTTCCAAATTTCACCGTTTTCCTTTTTTCAGACAAATTCTCTTGGAGCAGAGATATTATATGAAACTGCACGGGAATATATAGCAGACGCTGGCAATGGAAAAATTGTGTATGATTTGTATAGCGGAACAGGAACCATTGCACAGATTCTTGCTCCAGTGGCGCGAAAAGTGATTGGTGTCGAAATCGTGGAAGAAGCTGTGGAAGCTGCAAGGAAGAATGCATTGTTAAATAATCTTCACAATTGTGAATTTCTTGCGGGCGATGTATTGAAAGAGCTGGACCATATAAAAGAAAAACCCGATTTTATTGTCTTAGATCCGCCAAGGGATGGTATCCATCCGAAAGCATTAGAGCGGATTATAAACTATGGTGTTGAGAAGATGGTTTATATTTCTTGTAAACCGACCAGCTTGGCACGAGATTTGGAAATACTGCAGTCTAGAGGATATATGGTAGAACGGATATGTTGTGTGGACATGTTCCCTCAGACGGTGCATGTGGAAACAATCTGTGCCTTAAGCCTTATAAAATAAGGGTTTCTAAGCATTTGCAGGCGGTGGAGAGGGTGGTTTGCCACCAATGCGCCACCGTAATTTTTCAAACCATACAAAATATAAGGGGTGGCACGGAATCCTTTGAACTTTTTGGGAAGTGGCTGCGTCCATGGTTAGGAAGTCCTTAAATTGACGGCTTGTTCAAACAGGTCAACAGATTGGGAAGCCATTTTCTCTGTGTCATGTACATAGGTTTGTAAGGTGGTTTGGATATTGCTGTGGCCAAGCCGTGTCTGGATATCTTTTATATTTGCTCCAGATTCAATCAGGATCGTTGCATGGGTATGGCGCAGGGAATGGTAATCAAAAGCAAGCATCAGTTCTTTGTGGATTACCCGGGAACAGTATTTAAAGGAATCGGTTGAGGTGTATTCCCCGTTTTCTGCAATGCATACCATGCGGACACGCGGCAGATCGGAACATACGCATTTTTGGACAGGTATGATACGGGATATTTCAGCGCCTTTTTCATCCTGTTCTTTTTTCAGGACATGGATGGTATAGAATTCACTGTATTTCAGCTCATTTTTCATCTGGGTGGTATGTTCTGCCTTTAAAGCCTTGTACAATGTATCACCAAACGGGATAACTCTCTCAGATGAAGGGGTTTTGGTACTAGTGAAGTACCAGGAGGACTTTAATTCCTTTTTTCCATGTAATTTAATTGCCTTGCGTACATCAGCGCCAAAGTTGCGTTTCACAATTTGCTTTGAGACAGAGATTGTGCGGTTTTCCAGATCAATATCGTCCCAAGTAAGGGCAAAGGTTTCTGAAATACGGAGCCCAGTATAGAAACCAATCATTAATGGGATATGGAACCTGGAGCCGGCAGGGAAGCGGTCAATGATCTGTTTCCATTCATCCAGGGAAAGGATGGTGCGCTCTTTGGGTTTCTTTTCAATTTTTGGGTACTTTACATAGCACATAGGGTTTACTGTGATGTAGTGCATCGGTTCCACGGCATAATCCATAGCTGCCCCGAATACGGATAAAATCCCCTTCATGTGGCTTTTGGAAAGACCATTCATTTTCAGGTCATTTGCATATTCCTGCAGTACGGCAGGAGTGATTGCTTTCAGGCGGTATTGCCCAAAGCGGGGCTTTAAATGCCCTTCCATAATCCGTAAATATCCGATTTGTGTATTGTACTTCAAGTTTGGCTTACAGTAAAGGTCGTACCATTGATCAAGATAGTCTGATACGGTAATTTCTGAAGGTTCAAAAATTTGACCAGCATGGTTATATTCGGTGATTGCTTTTGCAAGTGCGGCTTCTGCGTCTTTCTTGGTGTGAAAACCTCCCTTTTCTTTCTTTTGGCGTTTTCCATTGACAGTTCCCAAGTCAAAGTAGTAAGACCAAGTGTTTCCTCTTTTCCTTACAGAACCTTTCATATATATTTCCTCCATTTCGTAAAAATAGTATAAAAAATGACAGCCAGTCAGAACAGAAGTTCCGCTTGCAAGCTGTCTCTGAAAGTGTTACAATATCTTTGTCGAGAGAATGTATTTTTCAGAGTACATATAAAGCCGTTCCTGTTACTGCAGGGGCGGTTTTATTTTCGGTTACAATTTTTTAATTTCCTCTTTGGAAAGAAGAGTAATTTTTGTAATTTCGTCTGTAGAGTAACCCATACTAATAAGTTTTTTCGCGATAGAAAGGACTTCCTGTTTTTTCCCACGTTTTTCTGCTTCTAACAATCCCTCATTATAATCTCGGATAGCCTTTTCTC
>CATOOV010000055.1 GCA_951801955.1 uncultured Lachnospiraceae bacterium | reverse complement strand
AGCTCTATAAACTTTCCTAAATATAGAACATCAAAATGCACACGCGCACAAGAGGAAAACGATTGCTGCGCAAATGTGCGCGGCGCGGAACAAAAGATGCGTTAGCAAAAGAAGTTGGTCGCGGGGGGTGTGAGAAACGCACTTTTGTTCCAATTATATGTGTCGAAAAATAGATTATCCATTTATAATATTTTTGAGTGAAGAAAATAGCAGCCAATGCCTTCTTAGTATTTTGTGTCGAAAAATAGATTATCCATTTATAATATATTTGGATGAAAAGCAGATGGCAGCCAATGCTTCCCCGCATCTTGTATAAAAATCCAGGGAGAACTATTTGTATAAAGGAGCAAGAATTGATCTTTAAAAATAGATACTAGGAAATGGGAGAAGATAGGAATGACAGAACATATGATTTATCAAAGAAATCTGGAATTATTAAAAGAAAAGGAATTGTATTTTGGTCCAGAGACGCTTGTGCCTCCAAGCTTGTCCGGGGCAATGGAAAACCAGCAGGGTCAAGCTCCTGATCTTCAGAAAATTAATGCCGAGCATGCCATAATGCTTGTGAATGAACAAAATTTGGAAATTATTTTAAAAGCAGAGCAGCAAAACGATCCGTATTGTGGAAAATTTAGAGAACGGACAGAGTTTGTACCGATGCTGCCTTTTTATTTATATTTTTGCCCAGAGGAATTTGCAATGTTCTTAACTAAGAACGACGTCGCCAGTTTGTGTAAACGTTATCGGGTCGTGATTTTAGTTGGTCAGGAAATATTTTATCAGTATTTTTCACAGATAGATGTGGTGATGCCAGCCATTGTCTTGGGTACTGGGGCAGAAGAGATTTCTGGGAAATTGTATACCATCCAGCAAAAGAAAATACAAATTTTAACCAAGATGGAACTGGAAGTTTGTAATTATTATGCAGGGGAAGGGGGGGACATCCGCGCAAGGATTGCCCAAGGAAAGGCAAAAACTTGTATTTTAAAAAATTATTTTGAGCCGAATCGGTTTCAGAAACTGTATTACCATTTGAAAGAGTCTTTGGAGAGGAAAGGCTGCGAGGTGCTGATTTGCAATGAGAGAGGTCCTGTATACCGTATGCCAGAGATTGTCTTTATTTATCTCTATAAACCAGATCTTATAGTCCAGATTAACAAATCCAGAAAGGGAAGGGCTTACCATGGGGAAAAAATTCGTCTGGAATTTGCAGATCAAATGTTTTTTGTAAACTGGGTGCAGGATATCCATCCTGCCGTGCTGGATCAAAAATATGCTAGTTCCCTTAAGAAAAACGACTTTATTTTTTCACTGTTTGATGAACATATTATGCAAGGGTACGGGTTTCCAAAAGAAAATGTGATTTATGGCGGAATCATGCCTGCAGATCAAAAGGTTTTCCACCCTTGTCCCATGACAGAAGAAGAACATCAGCGATATGACTGTGATATCTGCTTTGTGGGGTTGATTATGACAGATGAGATGACATCTTATTTTATCTGTGACTCCTTGAATCCATATTTAAATGATGAGGAAATTGGGAAAACGGCGGAGTTGATTTTTCAAATGCTTGATTCGATGTATGACGCAGGTACTGGTAATTATCAAATTACTTTGGAAGAATTAAATAATTATGTGGACTGCCTTCAGAAAGAGCTTAACTTTTCTCAGGAGGCTAGGCTTAATGTCTTTCGAGTATTCAGCGTCGTGCGCTATAACAGCCTGCGGAAATTGATCCTGCGGCAGCTTGCAGCAAGGGGTACCTATCGGATTAAGCTGTACGGCGAGTGTGATATTGGAGTCCAGGGCGTGCAGTATGGAGGATATTTGTCAGATTCCAGGGAACTTTCGAAAGCGCTTCAGTGTTCAAAGATCGTCATGCAGGTCAATCCTGATGCCACCATGAACCAACGCGTTGTGGAAGCATTGCTGAGCCATACCATGGTAATGGTATTTCAGATGGACAAGGAGTCTGACATGAGCAATATTGGGCAATATCTGAAAGAGCAGGAAGGGATCTGTTATTTCGAAAATAAAAATACATTGTTTGAAAAATGTGATTTTTTGCTGAAAAATCAAGAGGAAAGGGAAAAGATTGCAGAAAACGGTTATCAAAAAGCGGTAGAGACGCTTTCTACCGATGCGGTTTTCGGGTATCTGCTTGAGCGGCTCAAAGAAAAGGCGATAGAGACGCAAAGATTATAGAGAAAGTGTGTGGAAGAAATGACAAAGAGGAGAGAAGAAAACCTTCTTTTATTTTCTCAGAGAAAAATTATTTATATAGGGAAAGACTGGGAACAATTTGCGGAATGTACAGATGAAACGGCAAAGAGAGGATTTTGTGATTCGATAGGAAAATGTACCGGGTGGTATACGGCAGAGGTTTCCCTCTTGGTAAATTTGACAGACATGTCATTTCTTTTGGAATTTGAGAGCCGTAACCAGCCTTCCGGTGGTAATCTAAGACCTGTTTATCTGTATTACGATGAACCTGTTTTTTGTTATATGCTGGATTATCTAGATTTAAAGCCGATAACAGAGAATTTTCGTTTTGTTCTGATTGTAGGAAAAGACAGTTTGCTCAATCTATTCCGGGATATTGAAGTTGTGTTTCCAATGAAAGTTTATGAATGTGATTCCGATGTGGTTGCCGGCACCATGGAGGAACTTTTCAGGGAGCGTGTAAAATTGGAGGAAAAAATGACCAGGCTTTTAAATCTGTATTACGCTTCCAATAAGACGGAAATTTATCAGAAGATTATAGAAAAAAGGGCGACCATTGCCATATTGCATTATGGCAATGAGCCGAAAGCGTTTCGAGAGTACTACATGGATCTGAAAACCGTGTGGGAGAAGATGGGCTTTCAGGTGGTCCTTGTCCAGCCGTCTGGTTTTTATTGTCAGACGAACAGTATCTATCATTGTTTTACTATATTGCCGGATCTGGTTTTTCAAATCAATAAATCAAGGGACGGGGCAAAAATAAAAGGGGAAAGGCTTAGGCTTTCCAAAGTGAAAGAACTGCTGGTGGTCAATTGGATCCAGGATTTTACCCAGGAGTTTTTCGGCGAATCTGCAATCGCCAATTTGACAGATAATGACTTGATCGTATCTATTTTTGATAAAAATTTCTGGAACAGATACAAGGTTGATGGGAAACAAATCATATATGGGGGGATTCAGGGGATTAATCCAAAGGTAATAAGACAGGAAACGATGACACAAGAAGAGCATAGGAACTATGACTGTGATATCAATTTTGGAGGCAGTTTTCTGCTGGAAGAATTTCAGACAAATTTTATTTTGCTACATATGGAAGGGAAGTTAAGGGAAAAAGAATTGGAACTGTTTATGCAGTTGGTGCAAGAACTTCAGGTGTATACCTGTGAGGGAAACCGATACCAGACAGATGAAGAAAAACTTTATGAACTGGCAGACAGATTTAGGGTTTTGACAAAATGTGAGGATGAGATTTATCAATTGGTAATCAAGGTTTTCTATTTAACCCGGTATCAGCAAATCCGCAGGAAAATTTTAAAGGATCTTGGACAAAGCAACAAATTTCGCATTTATGCCTATGCTGGGTTTGAAAATCCCTGCCACATTTCAGGCTATGGGAATGTGGTGTTTCGAGAGTTTATACACGACAAGGGGGAGTATGCAAAGGCATTGTGCTGTTCCCAGATGACATTGCAGATGAATCCCGATACCATTTTAAACCGCAGGGTAGGGGAGGCATGTCTTTGCGGCTCGATTCCAATGATTCTAAACGTAGATCCTCAATATGATATTTGTGGCGGGCATAGTTATCTGAAGGGGCTTTCTTCCAGGAATTTCTTTGAAAGCAAAGAAGAATTGATCGAGAATATAACTTATTTTTTGGAACATAAAGAGGAAAAAGAGAAACACAAAAAGGTTGGGCAAAAGATTGCACGCAAGGAATTTACAATTGAAACGGTGTATACAGACATGATGGGCAAGATCATTAAAAAAGTAATGGTAATGGCGAAAAATTATCCCGGAAATGAAAAGAGGAACTCGTATGGCAGACAAGATTAGAATGGATTCACATAAGTTGATTTATCATCCGAAGGAAGTGGCAAGATGGAAGGATGGAGAGAATATTTATCCCATTGAGATGGAGGTGGGGCTTACCAACGCGTGCAACCACAGATGTATTTTTTGTGCGGTAGATTATACCGGATATAAACCGACCATGCTAAAGGCGGATATACTGCTTCCAAACTTAGGGGACATGGCTTGTAAAGGGCTGAAAAGCGTGATTTATGCCGGGGAAGGGGAACCCCTGTTGAATCAGGAAGCAGTTGAAATCATCAACCAGACAAAGGGTTATGGGATTGATGCGGCAATGTCTACCAATGGGGTATTGCTGACAAAGGAGGCGTCCAAAGAGTGTTTGAAATCCCTGACTTGGATCCGTTTTAGTACGGCGGGAATCAGGGAAACGACATACAATCAAATTCAACGGGGAAAGCCAGGGGATCTTCAAAAAGTACTGGTGAATATGGAAGATGCCGTGAAGGTCAAGCAAGACCAAAAAGCAGAGACTACTATCGGCGTACAGCTTTTGCTGCTGCCGGAAAACAAAGACGAGATTGTTGAGATGGCAAAAGAATTAAAAAAGATTGGCGTGGATTATTTTACCGTTAAGCCATATTCCAAACATCCCCAGAGCGGAAATGTGATAGAGATTGATTATCAGGAACTGTTGGGTCTGGAAGAGGAGTTGAAGCAGGTTGCCGAAGAAAATTTCAGCATCTATTTTCGCGCCCATGCCATGCAAAAGCTTTCCTGTAAGAGAAGTTACCAACATTGTTATGCGCTTCCTTTTATGGTGTATTTGGATGCTAAAGGAAATTTGTGGCCATGTATTGTTTTTATGGGAAAAGATTCCTTGAGTTACGGAAATATCAATGAGGAACGTTTTGTGCAGATCTGGGAGGGGGAACGAAGGAAAAGGCTTATTGGATATTTTAACCAGATGGATCTGGAAAAGAATTGCCGTGAACTTTGCAGGTTGGATGAGATGAACAAATATTTAGATGAGCTGCTTCATCCAGGCAGCCATGTGAATTTTATCTAGTGATAAGGCTGCTGTCTCTTAGACAGTGCGTTACCGTTGCTTTGAGGCTCGTTTGCCATCCTCAAGAAGTCTGGCGGCATTTTTGAATTAAGAAAGGGGCAGTTATGTTAGAAGAGATTGCAAAGGAAATTCGAAAGGATATTATGAGAACAGCTTATAAAGGAGGAAGCGGGCACATTGCGTCGGCGCTCTCAGCAGTCGAGATTATGACGGCGCTCTATTTTGGAGATGTGCTGAAATACGATCCCCAAAATCCAGAATGGGAAGGGCGCGACAAACTGATTCTAAGCAAGGGTCATGCAAGCTTGGTACTTTACAGTGTATTAAAACGGGTTGGATATCTTTCCCAAGGGGAACTAGACACGTTCTGCCAGCCAGGTTCTGCCCTTGGAGGCGAACCAAAGCTTGGGGAGGTAAAGGGGGTGGAAGCTACCACAGGTTCCCTAGGACATGGGCTGTCTTTTGGGGTAGGAATTGCCATGGCAAATAAAATGAACCAAAAGGAGAGCAGGGTATATGTCATCCTTGGAGATGGAGAGTGCCAGGAGGGGTCTGTCTGGGAGGCGGCGATGTCTGCGGCACACCATAAGCTTTCAAACCTCACGGTAATTTTGGACTGCAACGGGCTGCAGGCGATGGATGAGACAGAGGCGATTGTGTCCCTTAATCCATTGGAAGAGAAGTGGGCAGGGTTTGGCTGGCAGGTGTCGCATGCACAGGGAAACGAGATTTCTTCCATACTTGGGGAATTAAAGGCGGACAGGCAATGCACCACACAAAAGCCTAGGATTATCCTAGCGCATACTACCAAAGGAAAAGGGATCTCCTTTATGGAGGACGTGCCGATCTGGCATTATCGAATGCCTGATCAAAAAGAAATGGAGATTGTCAAGAAAGATTTGGGATTAGAGAAAATTTAAGGTCAAATAGGAGATAACACCTATAGAAAAATGCACAGAAAAGAGGAAACTTTTCATTTAGCATGGGATACTTGAGTGAGATGTATATGCAGCACCGGGACAGTGAAAATCCATTTCCGGTTTAAACATCTTATTTCAATTGGGAGGCAATTGATAAAGAGCAGAAGGAGAACAAAAACATGAGGAATACATATTTGCAGGAGGTCTACAATCTAGCGGCAAAAGATCGTAATGTGCTTTCCCTGGTGGCTGATAACGGCATGATTGTCTATGATGATTTCCGAAGGGATTTTCCAGGGCAATATTTTAATTTTGGGATTTCCGAAGGGCATATGATCAATGCGGCGGCAGGGATGGCGAGTTGCGGGAAGATTCCTTTTGCCTATACTATCGGCGCTTTTTTGGCGTACCGTTCCTTTGAATTTATCCGCCTGGACGTCTGCCTGCAGAAGTTGAATGTAAAAATTGCAGGCATTGGTGCAGGCATGTCTTATGGTTGCCTAGGACCAACCCATCATGCCACAGAGGATTTGGCGGTGCTTCGGGTTTTACCCAATCTGACATTGCTGTCCCCTGCCACTGCAAAGGAAATGAAACGACTGGTAAATTATGCCTATGAGCTGGAGGGACCTGTGTATATCCGCCTGGGAAATAATCTGAAACAAGAGTTATATACAGAGGAAATGGAAGTGATTCCGGGTAAAGGAACTGTACTGCGGGAAGGGGCAGATATTGTGGTATTTTCCACAGGAGATATTACTTATCATGTGATGGAGGCGGCAAAGCGTCTGGAGAAAGATGGGATTGGAGCCTGCGTGGCCAGTATGCATACCATAAAACCTTTTGACAAAAATTTCGTGGCAGAGGCGGGAAGGAAATACAGGCAGATTTTTACCGTGGAGGAGCATAGTGTGATCGGAGGTTTGGGCGGCGCTGTCGCCGAGGTTCTGGCAGAAAGCGGCTGTAGCGCAAAGCTCAAACGGATTGGACTAAACGATGTGTATGCATATGGCTATGGAAGCCAGGAACAGGTGCGAAGCGCCAATGGACTGGATGCGGAAGGGATTTACCAGACAATAAAAAAATGTGTATCTTCTTAAAGAATTGAAATTTGTAAAATAACTGCATTTCATAAATAGATTCAACATTTTTTGCCGCCTGCAGGGGCAAAGTTCAAACTTAATCAGGAGGTTACAATGGAAAAAGAAAAATACATATTAGATGGAAGCAAGGTTTTGTGGCACCAGGAGAGAATTCAGCAGTGGAATTATGGGGAAGGGAGGATTGCGCCCATTACCATTGACTGTGCGCTGACCACCAAATGCAGTTATCGGTGCGTGTACTGCTATGGAAAAATGCAGTGTATCAACCAGTCCGATAATCTGGATAAAGAAACGATTTTCAATTTTCTGGATGACGCGGCAGAGATTGGCGTTAAGGGAGTGAGTTTTGTCAGTGATGGGGAGAGCACCTGCAATCCCCATTTAAAGGATGCGGTGGTACATGGGTATGAAAAAGGGCTTAGTATGGCATTAGGCACCAATGGTTATCTGCTTAAGGATGAGGAACTGGAAGAGATATTGCCTTGTCTTACCTATCTGAGATTTAATATCTCTGCCGGGGAGGCAGACCGGTATGCATACATCCATGGATGTCCTGAAAAATGTTACCACAAGGTAATAAACACGATACGCAAGGCAGTTGCAATCAGAAAAAAACATCACCTGGATGTGACCATTGGGCTTCAAATGGTATTGATGCCAGAGTTCCAGGACCAGATTATCCCCCTGGCAAAATTAGGAAAGGAGCTTGGGGTGGATTATCTTGTAGTGAAACACTGCAGTGATGATGAAGAGGGGACCCTTGGGGTGGATTACAGTAAATATGATGAGTTGGTGGAGGTATTAAAGGAGGCAGAATCGTATTCCACAGATGCTTACCAGGTTTCTGCAAAGTGGTCGAAGATCTTAAGCCATGGAAAGAAATCTTACTGCAAATGTTTTGGGGCGCCCTTTATCATACAGATGTCTGGAACGGGGCTGGTGGCGCCTTGCGGAATGTTTTTTAATGAGAAGTACAAAAAGTACCATATTGGAAATATCAAGGAAACCAGGTTTAAAGAACTCTGGGAAAGCGATAGATACTGGGAAGTGATGGAGTCTTTGACAAAGGAGCATTTTGATCCTAATAAGGACTGCGGAACCTTATGCCTGCAGCATAAGACAAATGAAGTGTTGTGGAATATCTACCAGAACCATGCAATTCCTAAACCTGCAGGTGCAAAGCCAAACCACTTAAATTTTATATAAGGATGTGAGCGGCGTTTTTCACAGGAGGCGGATAAAATTGAAAAAGATAGTTTCGAAAGAGGAGTTTAAAAACATCAGGAGCAAACTGCGCACAGAGAATCAGAAAGTGGTTCTTTGCCATGGGGTATTTGATTTGGTGCATCCTGGCCATATCCTGCATTTTGAGGAAGCAAAAAAGGTTGGCGATGTGCTGGTGGTTTCGATCACTGCGGCTGAATATGTAAGGAAAGGTCCAGACCGCCCCTATTTCAGCGATGAACTCCGTCTAAAATTTTTGTCAGAAATTCAGTGTATTGATTACCTGCTTTTGTCAGAAGGCTATACGGTAGAGGATGTCATAGGGGTTGTGGAACCTGACTGGTATGTGAAGGGAAAGGAATACCAAAAGGCATCAGAGGATGTGACAGGCAAGATTACAGAGGAAGTGGAACTGGTTCGTGCACATGGAGGGGACGTTTATTTTACATCAGGTCAGGTGTTCAGTTCTACTAGGCTGATTAACAATGCGTTGGAAGGGCTTCCGCCTGAAGTTCGGGAGTTTTCCCTTGCATTTCAGAAAAAATACAGCCTCCGTGAGATCAAGGATTACACAGACAAGTTGAAGGACATGAAAATCTTGGTAGTCGGGGATGTGATTATTGATGAATATGTTTTCTGCCATGTCCAAGGGTTGATGTCCAAGGACAATGGATATTCAGCAAGATACATCAAGGAGGAGCAGTATTTGGGAGGTTCCCTTGCCATTGCAAGGCATTTGTCCTCTTTTTGCGACAATGTGACCATATCGGCAGTGGTAGGTACGGAGGAATCTCTGCACAGCAGGTTTTTAAACGAGTTAAGCGGCAATATGCGTGTGGATTTGGTCTGTAGTGAAAAGATACAGACTATTGTAAAAAAGCGTTACATTATGCAGAATGTAAAGCGTGAAGAGATCCATAAACTTTTTGTAATCAATAATCTAGAGACGCCCATGACCATAGACAAAGAGCCGATGGGACGGTTTAAAAGCAAGCTGAAAGAAAAGATTGAGGAGTATGACGCAGTGATTTTGTGTGATTTCGGCCATGGACTGGTTGACCAGGAGGTTATGGGGCTCTTACAGCAGAAAGCTGCGTTTCTAGCTTTGAACTGCCAGACAAATTCATCCAATTATGGTACTAATTTAATTACAAAATACCAAAAAGCAGATGTATTTGCAGTGGATGAGAAAGAATTGAAATTGGCATTTTCCGATTACAGGAATTCCCAGGAAGAATCTCTGCTCCAACTGTCTGAGCACCTCCATTGCTCAGGCTGGCTGACGCAAGGGTCACTGGGCGCTACACTGGTAGAGGATAAAAAAATGTCTCGCTGCCCGGCATTTACGTTGAAGGTGAAAGATACCATCGGTGCCGGAGATGCATTTTTTGCAGTTGCAAGCGCATATTCTGCAGCAGGGGCGCCTAGGGAAATCGGAACCTTTATGGGAAATATTGCAGGCGCCCTTGCGGCGAATATTATTGGAAATAAGGAAGCAGTCCAAAAAGTCAATGTGCTGAAATACGCTGGCACATTGCTGAATGTATAGAAAGAGAAGAATTTGTTTGTGCAAAAGCGCACAGAATGGAGGAAACTATGGTTTCAGTGGTTACAGGAGGATGTGGTTTTATCGGTTCCCACATCGTGGACAGATTGCTGGCAGAAGGGCACAAGGTTCGGGTTATTGATAACCTTACAACTGGAAGGCTGGCAAATTTAGACCATCAAAAAGGTAAGGAAAACCTTACGGTGTATCAGCTGGATATCAGGAGCAGGGAAGAAATTGAACCAATATTTGAAGGGGTGGATTATGTATTTCACCTTGCCGCGTTGGCAGATATTGTGCCGTCCATCCAAATGCCTTGGGAGTATTATTCTTCCAATGTATTGGGGACGTACCACGTTGTGGAGTGCGCTAGGAATGCAGAGGTAAAAAAACTGGTCTATGCAGCATCCTCTTCCTGCTATGGGATTCCAGATGAATTTCCCACAGACGAGAATGCACAGGTCAGGCCCCAGTATCCCTATGCACTGACCAAGAGACTTGGAGAGGAGACCGTGCTGCACTGGGGACAAGTGTACCACCTCCCTGTGGTGACACTGCGCCTGTTTAATGTGTATGGCACCCGTTCAAGGACATCTGGAACGTATGGCGCGGTGTTCGGCGTTTTTTTGGCGCAGAAGCTGGCAGGAAAACCTTTTACTGTGGTTGGGACCGGGGAACAGACTAGGGATTTTACTTATGTGACAGATGTGGCGGATGCATTTTACACGGCGGCAATGTCCGAGGTTGTAAATGAGACGTTTAATGTGGGAAGCGGTGGGACGTATTCCGTCAACCGTTTGTGTCAATTGCTTGGAGGGGAAGTGATTCACATTCCCAAACGTCCGGGAGAGCCAGACTGTACTTTTGCCGATACAACAAAGATTGAAAAGGCATTGGGCTGGAAGGCAAAAGTATCTTTGGAAGAAGGGGTGCAAAAAGTTCTGGGCAATATTGATTATTGGAAAGAAGCGCCGGTATGGACGCCAGATACCATTGACACTGCGACTAAGGATTGGTTTCAATACCTAGGAGACCAATAGGGGAGGGATGTGATGAAAAAACCAGCAGTATTTCTTGACAGGGACGGCGTGCTCACCAGAGAGAAAAGCTATGTGCTTCGAAAAGAGGAATTAGAAATTTTTGACTTTGCCAGGGAGTGTGTTGAGAAAATCCATAAAGCAGGGTACTTTGCCATTGTGATTACCAATCAGTCTGCAGTTGGAAGGGGGATGCTGGCAGAAGAGGAACTGGAAAAGATGAATCAGCTCCTGCAAAGAAAGACCGGGGTAGACGCGGTCTTTTATTGTCCCCATTGGAGCCCTTCCGGTATCGTCTGCAATTGCAGAAAACCCCGGACAGGCATGATTGAAAAAGCAATGGATTGTTTTCCGATTGACCTTACGAACTCGTATTTTGTGGGGGACAGGGCGTCTGACATAGAGACGGGGAGGAACGCGGGGATAAGGACTGTTTTGCTGGAATCTGGATATGGAACGAAAAGGCTGGAAAAGGAAGTTGCGCCGGACGAGGTGTATAAAGACTTGCCAGCCTTTGTAAATGCACGGATTATTGAGATCGTACCGCCAAAAAGCAAACGAATGGACTGTTATACAATCTTGAACTCATGGCAGAAGACTCCCACTTAGAAACTTTTATGATAAAATTTATCAATGGCTGCCAGCATTTTTTAGGAAAAAAGTTGTAAAGCAGTGTAAAATTTATTATACTTGTTTTATCTCATTGAAGCAGCCCCCCATCTGACAGCCTTTGGCGGATGTTGGATGTCCGGTGGATATCCGTGAAGCGCCGACCGTGACGGAGTGGAGAGGCAGAAGCGCACAAAAGAAACTTGTCATGCGATGTATGTATGACCCGCACCCCTGCAATCCGCCGGAGGCTTCGTCTCAGTTGGAGACCTAACTCCTGCTGAGACAAATTTGTTGTACTCATCACTGATAGAAGTGGGAGCCTTCTCCGATGAGATAAATTCGTAAGGAGAGAAAACATACCCATGAAAGACATCAAAGCAACTGTAATAATCACAACATATAATCAAAAAGAGATTCTCTCATGCTGCCTGAAATGGCTTAAGGGGATATCAGAAATAAAAAATATTATTATTGTAGATAATGGTTCCAAGGATGGGACGTCTGAGATATTGTCCCAGATGGAATACGATTATATTTATTTTGATGAAGGAATCCAGGGCTATGGGACAGTTTGGAATGCGGCACTTTCAAACTTTGAGACAGAAGATACCATTGTATTTATGAGACCACAGTTTCTTCCAGGGAAAAAATGTATACGGCTGCTGGGAGAACTTTTGGAACAGGAAAACTGCGGCATTGCAGCTCCTATGAGCAATGGATTTGTCTATCTTCAAGAGACAGAGATTCATAGTTTGGAGCATTTGCTGGAACTGGAAAACCAACAGGAAGGGCAGTTATCCGCTTTTCGTGCTATGTGTATTGAAAAAGGATTCTGGGTCCTCTCCAAAAAAGCATGGCAGGAGAATGGAAATTTTTCCGAAAAATTAGCAGCCCCGATCAATGTATTGACAGATTATGAACTGGCACTGTTACAGAAAGGGTTTCTGCCCATGGTCTGCAGGCAGGCGCTGGCATATAATATGGTAAATCAAACCACGTCAGATATTGCAGATGCCCTGATTGGGGGAACAGACAGGGAAGTTTTAAAAGAAAAATGGAATATGAAATACTTCAATATGATACCCTCTGTTTTTATCGCTGGTTTTATCACAGACGAAAAAGAGGCTCCCCTCCGTGTTTTGGAGGTGGGATGCGACCTTGGCGTTACACTGTTAGAAATCAAAAATCGTTATCCCAACAGCCAGATCTGCGGGCTGGAACTGAATAAAGCGTCTGTGGAGATTGCAAAGCATCTGGCAGAAGTAAAAATGGGCAATATTGAAGATATGGAACTGCCCTTTGAGGGAAAGTTTGATTATATTATTTTTGGCGATGTATTAGAACATTTACATGATCCCCAAGGGGTGCTGAGGTTTTGCAAAGAAAAGCTGAATCAGAATGGGGCTATTATCGCAAGCATTCCAAATATAATGCATATTTCTGTGATGCAGCAACTGCTGCAGGGAAGATTTCAATATGAAGATACAGGGCTGCTGGACAGAACCCATATCCATTTCTTTACCTACTATGAGATCATACAGATGTTTGAAGCAGAAGGTTATGAAGTGGAAGAAGCAACTTACACAATGGTGGATATTACAGAAGAGCAGGAGGAGCTGATGCACAAGCTGCTGGAAATCTCTGAGAATATAGAACCATTTATGTACAAAACATTCCAGTATATGGTGAAAGCAAAGAAACGTGAGGAATCAAAAAAAATAAATATCCACGGCGCGCAGAATGTCATTGATGCCGCTTTGGACTGCGGAGTGGAAAAGGTAGCGGCAGATGAGTGAACACGGCAAGGGAATATTAGCGGTAATCATAGCCCATAATGAGCTTGAATTGGTGAAATTAAACATTCAAATTCTTTTGGGTGAATTGAAGGATGCAGACAGTGAGATTGTGGTTGTTGACAATTTCTCCAAAGACGGGCTGAAGGAGTGGCTGCTGGCACAGAAAAATATCTCCTATTTGATTTATAAAGAAAAAATGGAAGGCTATGGACAGATTTTAGATAGGGTAAGAGAGCAGTTTGGAACCCAAAAGGATCTGTTGCTTTTGCGCGCAAACTATTTTTTTACACCGGGAAGCATTGCCTGTATGAAGGAAGCGCTGTACAGTTCCACAGAGATTGCGGCGGTTGGTCCTGTGTGCAATGGTTTTGCGGGAGAACAAAGATGTGCGGCAGCGAATACTTATAGAGAAGCAATAGAGGTTCGGAATCGTCTTGAAAATAAAATGGTAAAGACGGCTTATTTGGAAGGGGATGTGGTACTTCAAAAGGGGAGTGCCGTTGCCGCCTTAGACAAAACGATTCCAATTCCGCAGGCTGTGATGGGAAAGTACAGGGAGCGTGTGTTAAAAAGCGGCGCTTGCTTTGCAGTTGCGAAACAAGCGGTGTGTTATGCAGCAGTGAAGTCGAAGGACGAGCCCTATCAGGCATTTTCGCCTCAAATTTATCAGCAGGAACAGTTAAAACAGTTGTTATACAGTTTTGGGGATATAGCGTACAGAGGGGTGCATTTGTATAAATATTTGAAATCCGATTTTTTGGTGGGAATCAACCAACAGAATAAACTGCAGAATACCAAACGAAACACCGATATCCTAATATGGGATTCTGATGAAATTGAACTTTCCACAGAGGAGGAAGCAGCCAGGACAAGACAGACCTTGGAAAGCCTGCCAAAGAAAGATGTATTGTTTGTAACACTTCCGATAAGGAGGATGCATGATGGCGCATGTATCCATACTTGCATGGAATCCTTTATCGCAAGCCTAGGGGAAGAACAGTACCTGGATTTGGAATTTCGGATACGGTTAGAGGAAGATGCGCAATATATTCCAACAAAAAACTGGTACCCTGTCTTAAAGTCAACGGTTGCCAGGCTTTATGGAACCAAACAGGTGGACAAAGAGGAATTGTCTGCCTTTCTTCAGGAAAAATTTATTAATCCTTTGGAAGAGGTCCTAAACATGAAATTTGAAGATGGGATCCTGCACCATTGTCTGTTAAAGGCAGCATATATGTTAAAACAGAGGGACGGCTATATGGAATTTTACAAAGAGGTGGTCAGCAAGGTGCAGCCAAAAGTGATTATTTACTCCCATGGGCAGGACATGTCCCTGACGTATCTTCGGGATACTGCTCTGGGGTTGGGAGTCCCTACTCTGGAAATTGACCATGGGGTCAGAACGGTTGACCCCTATCACAAACACTTGGTTTATGCAGACCACTTGGTTGTTTACAGCAGTGTTATTGCCGATAAATGCAGGGAATTAGGAAATGACAGAGTCTTTGGAATTGGAAAACCAGGTGTTTATGAGCAGGTATCAAAGCCAGAATATAAATATCCCACCATTGTCATATCGTTTATTTCCAGCCTGGAAAATGAAATTTTTGAGTATGCAAAAAATCTTGCCTTACGGTTGGACAAGCAGAAGTATCTGGTTGTATATAAAGCTCACAACTCTGAGAGATGGCAGGATGAGGAGATGGAACGTTGGGAAAAGGAGATTGGGAACCTGCAGTTTATGAGCGGGGCCCTCGATATCCGGGATATGGTTGGAATGTCAGATATTGTGGTGGGGATCCGAAGTTCTGGTATCTTTGATGCCCTTCCGTTTGCAATGGTGAAAGTGATTGCCATAAAAGATAGGGCAAAAAATTTCAGCCAGGCAAAACCAAATGAAATCTTGCGGGAAGTGGCTGGGATGGGCGAGATTGTTATGGCAGAAGACGAGGGACAATTGTATCAGGAAGTGATGGATTACAAGCGCAATGTGATGTATCGGAATGAAAGAAACCGTTTTTATCCAGAGGATGCAAGGGAAAGGTTCCGGGAGTTGGTGAGCCGTTATCTCATAACATAGCAGGCTGAAATAGACAGAGGAATCAACAAAGAAATCAGCGCGGCAAAGTGTGCAACCCCCTCCCCCAAGAATGGGGGTAAGGGGGTTGAGGTGGGCTTGCCCACTTTGCCCTCATATAGGAAATTCCTCCAAATTTCCTATATGACAAAATAAATATGCACACGCGCACAAAAGGAAGATATTGCAGCGCAAATGTGCGCGGCGCGGAACAAAAGATGCGTTGGCAAAAGAAGTTGTTTGCGAGGGTGCGTGAAACGCACTTTTGTTCTATATTAGGAAAGTTCTTTAAACTTTCCTAATATAGAACACCAAAATGCACACGCGCACAAGAGGAAAACGATTGTAGCGCAAATGTGCGTGGCGCGGAACAAAAGATGCGTTAGCAAAAGAAGTTGTTTGCGAGGGTACGTGAAACGCACTTTTGTTCAACAATGACAACAGGCAAGGAGGAAACTTGTATGAAGGGAAAGAATCTTGCAGTGATTACGGCAAGAGGCGGGAGCAAACGTATTCCCCGCAAGAATATCAAACCATTCTGTGGAAAACCCATAATCTCTTATTCCGTTGAGGCAGCACAAAGCAGTGGTATATTTGATGAGGTGATGGTTTCTACAGAGGATGGGGAAATTGCCAGGATAGCAAAAAAACTGGGGGCTAAGGTACCATTTCTGCGCTCGGAAGAGAATGCTGGGGATATGGCGATGACCCATGAAGTTGTGCTGGAGGTTTTGGAGCAATATGCCAAGCAGGGCATCCGTTTTGATACTGTCTGCTGCATCTATCCCACAGCGCCATTTCTTACCGGCGGGAAATTAAGAGAGAGCATGGAGTTATTAGAAGGGACAAAAGCAGATGGTGTGATACCGATTGTACGATATGCCTTCCCGCCCCAGCGGTGTTTTGTTGTGGAACATGGAATGGTACAATTCAAATGGGAAGAGAATCGGCTGAAACGTTCCCAGGATTTGGAGCCTTATTATCATGACAGCGGGCAGTTTTACTTGCTGCGCGTACAGCCGTTTCTTAAGGAAAAGAACATGCTGCTGAAGCATATGGTTCCCATGTTTTTAGATGAAATGGAGGTACAGGATATTGACACGCAAAAAGACTGGGATATTGCAGAATTTAAGTATCGAATGCTGCAGGAAAAGAGGGTAAACTCAAATGAGATTCGCAAGTAAACAAATTGGTGAAGGGCATCCAGCGTATTTGATTGCAGAGATGTCGGCAAACCATGCAGGCAGCCTTACACGTGCCAAGGAGATTATCCATGCGGCAAAAGAATCCGGCGCTGACTGTATTAAGATCCAGACCTATACGCCAGATACCATGACGATTGACTGTGAAAATGACTATTTTAAAATTTCAGAGGGTACTTGGGATGGGGAAAATTTATACCATTTATACCAGAGGGCATATACGCCCTGGGAATGGCAGCAGGAATTAAAAGAAGAGGCAGAAAAAGCAGGAATAGATTTTCTTTCCACGCCCTTTGACAAGACTTCTGTGGATTTTCTGGAAGGAATCGGGATCCAGTCCTATAAGGTCGCGTCCTTTGAATTGGTGGATTTGCCTTTGATTGCTTACATCGCCTCCAAGGGAAAGCCAATGATTTTGTCGACAGGTATGGCAAGCCTAGGTGAGATTGAAGAAGCAGTCCATACCATACGAAATGCCAGGAACAACAAGCTTGCGCTGCTGCGCTGTGCAAGCGCGTATCCAGCGGTAACAGATGATATGAATCTAAGAACCATGCAGAATATGGCGGAGACCTTTCAGGTTCCTGTGGGGCTTTCCGATCATTCCATGGGTAGTGTGGGAGCTGTCACAGCAGTTGCATTGGGGGCAAAGATTATCGAAAAACATTTTTGTATAGATCGTTCCATAGCAAATCCTGATTCCTCCTTTTCTATGAATCCTGCGGAATTTGCCCAGATGGTGAAGGATATCCGGCAGGCAGAAAAAGCCATAGGAATTGTAAAATACGGAGTTACAAAGCAGGAGGAGTCCAACGCCCCTTTCCGCCGTTCGATCTTTTGTGTCCAGGATATCAAACAAGGTGAAATCCTTACAGAAGAAAATATACGGATTATCCGTCCAGGATATGGGCTCAAACCAAAGTATTACCAGCAGGTGCTGGGACAGACAGCGCAACAGGATATCAAAAGAGGGACACCCTTGCAGTTTGAAATGATTGGAAGAGATGCATAATGCTATACATTCGGGCAGATATGAATGAAAAGATTGCCACTGGACATGTGATGCGTTGTCTTGCCGTGGCAGATGCAGCGAAAATAAAGGGGGAAGATACTACGTTTATCCTTGCGGATCATCAAGGTGTGGAACCTATCCGCAGAAGGGGATATAGGTGCGTGGTGCTCCATTCCCAGTGGAACGATATGGAAGGGGAGCTTCCGGCATTACTGGCGGTAATTCAAGACTATAAGATTCATAGGCTTTTGGTTGACAGCTACCAGGTTACAGCAAATTATCTTAAGCAATTAAAACAACATGTGGAACTATTTTATCTGGATGACTTAAATGCTTTTTGCTATCCGGTGGATGCCTTAATCTGCTATGCCAATTACTGGGAGAAGTTCCAATACCACAAACGATGCAAACAGATAAAGTTATATCTGGGAACCAGGTATATTCCTTTGAAAAAGGCTTTTTTTTATTGTCCCAAAAAACAGGTCAAACTACAGGCAGAAAATTTGCTGTTACTTTCAGGGGGTACAGATCCCTACCATGTGTTATCTAATATATTAGAGCGGATTGACCGAGAACTATATGGAAAGATTACTGTTATTTGCGGTATTTATTATTCTAATTATCCTAGTTTATGTAAAACGTATGCAGCAGAAAAGAATATTCGGATTTACCAGGGAGTTCCCGATATTGAGCATTATATGGATGAGGCTGACCTTGCCGTTTCAGCGGGGGGCACTACGCTATATGAGTTGTGTGCTGTGGGTACCCCTGCGATTTCTTATTCGATCGCGGATAACCAGTTGGAAAATGTGAAAAAATTTCAAGAAGACGGATTGATTCCATATGCAGGAGATGCCAGGAAAGATCCTGTGATAGATCAGATTGTAGATTATCTGGAGTTTTTGTGTAAAAATCGACGCGCCCGCCAGGAACAATCCTTAAAAATGCAGGAACTGGTGGATGGAAAAGGGGCGCTGCGCATTGCAGATGCATTAATGGATGAGAGAAGGATAAAATGATATCCTGCGGACAAGAAAGAGGGATAAAAATGATACCATACAGCAGGCAGAAAATTGAGGAAGATGACATACAGGCAGTGGTGGATGTATTAAGATCTGATTATATTACCACAGGTCCCAGGATTGCGGAGTTTGAGAAACGTGTGGCGGATTATGTGGGTGCAGGCTATGCGGTGGCAGTCGCAAATGGTACTGCGGCATTACATGCAGCTTGTTTTGCAGCAGGGATTGCCCCTGGAGATGAAGTGATTACCACACCCATTACTTTTGCAGCGTCGGCAAACTGTATTATGTATTGCGGCGGCAGGCCAGTGTTTGCTGACATCGACCCGAAAACTTATAATATTGACCCAGAAGATATTAAGAGAAAGATTACAGATAAAACAAAGGCTGTGATACCTGTACATTTGGCAGGACAGCCATGTGACATGGATGCAATCCAAAAAATTGCAGAGGAATACCACCTTTTGGTGATCGAAGACGGGGCACATGCCCTAGGTTCAGAATATAAGGGAAAGAGAATTGGAAGCATTTCCGACATGACCACATTTAGTTTTCATCCAGTAAAGCCCATAACCACAGGCGAGGGCGGAATCATTGTGACAGATAAAGAAGAACTCTATCAGAAATTATGTCTGTTCCGCAGCCATGGAATCACCAGGGAGGACAGCCTGATGACAAGGAATGAGGGACCATGGTTTTATCAGCAGATGGAGCTGGGATATAATTATCGGATCACGGATGTCCAGTGCGCGTTGGGATGCAGCCAAATGAACAAGCTTGATAAATTTTTGGAACGAAGGCGGGAATTGGCAAGGCGCTACCACAGGGCGTTTCAGGATTGTCCTGATATTATTGTGCCGTACCAACTGCATGACGCCAACAGCGGATGGCACTTGTATATCATCCAAGTTCTCCATTGTGACAGGAAAAACGTATTTGAAACATTGCGGGAGAAGGGAATCGGTGTCAATGTGCACTATATTCCTGTCTATTATCATCCATATTACAGGGAACATGGGTATCAGGAGGTATGCTGTCCCAATGCAGAAAAATTATATGAACAAATGATCAGTATTCCCTTACATCCAAGTTTGAGCAATGGGCAGCAAGATTATATTATACAAACAATAAAGGATACGTTAGGAAATTTATAAAACAAGCTAAGGAAAAGTAAATATTTTTACGATATATATAAAAGAGTATTCTACAAGAAAGGACGAAGATATCATGGAAGATAATCGTAAAGAGCAAGTGGAGGCTTTGGAGGCATTAAAAGACTATAATCCAAAGATTTGCAAGGCATTAAAGGAAATTGTTCCTGAATTAAAAGGGGAGAAGAAGGTAGATACACAAGAATATGCAGATCATATTTTTAAAGGTGTAAACTGGGAATTCCAGGTAATTAATGGCACCATGGAGCTGTTAAACGAGAAGGAAGAGCAGGTATCTAAAGATGCCTTGAATGAGATCGTTTCTCATGTGAATACGGCATATACTTCCAAGGATGAACAGAAATTAGCAGAAGTGATAGAAAAAGAGATGCTTCCTTTTGTGGAGAATTTGAAAGGATTTATTGACAAGGCATTGGCATAGAGGGGGGACATCTCCCGTCTGATTAGGAAATCAGGAAAATCTATGAAAATGAAGCTGTCGCATGAAGTAAGAACTATACCATATCAAATGCCGCCGATTTTCCTGCGGCAGCGCACGTGCCGGTTTTACAGCATCTGAAAATTCTGGGCGCTTGCCGTTATATGGTGATTCTTGCCTGAAATGCGGCAGCTTTTTCCCATTCTATAGGAAAAACATTGTCACGCTAAAGCATGAAAGCGTCTTCCTATAGAATGGGAAAACACTTGTGCGCACGCGCTGTTCTGATAAGGTAGTGTTTTTCAAACAGTTTCAATTGTCATAGTTCGGCGTGTTCCTAGGAGGGGAAAAGTGTGAGAATATTATATTATACCTGGTTTGAACATTCCCAGGAAGATATGGCAGAGACATTCTTGTTTCTGGGACATACGGTGATAAAGTGCCAGATTCCTTTTCAGGATTATGAACAGGATGGCAGGTTTATGGAACAGTTATCTGGCATTTTGAGTGAAAGTTCCTGTGACGTAATTTTTTCCTTTAATTTCTTTCCGATCATTGCAAAGACAGCAGAGGCAGTAAAGGTCAAATATATTTCCTGGATTTACGATTGTCCCCATTGGACTTTATTTTCCCCGGCGGCAAAAAGTCCCTATAATTATTTTTTTGTCTTTGACCAGCTACAATATCTAAGATTGGAATGTTTGGGGTTCCCACACATGTATCATTTTCCTTTGGCAGTGAATACCAGGCGGCTTGGAGAAGTGAAAAAAGGGATTCAAAAGGAGGATAATCGGTACCAGGCAGATGTAAGTTTTGTGGGGAGCCTCTATGACAATAATTTATATGACAGGGTTTGTTATTTACCAGAGTATGTAAGGGGATACTTGGAGGGCATTATGCAGGCACAGTTGATGGTGTATGGATATAATTTCGTATCAGAGCTGCTGGAAGAAAAGATTGTAGAGCAGATGAATCAATATATTAAGATGGATCTGCCTGAATCTTACCAGGTTTCCAAAAGGGAAATGTATGCAGATATGCTGAATGGAAAAATCACGTCCATGGAACGTATTTCATTATTGAATGATCTTTCCCAGAATTTCGGGACTATTCTGTATACTGGTTCAGATCCTGGTATGGTGCCTGCTGCAAAGGCTGGCGGGATCGTAGATTACTGCCAGGAAATGCCCCAGGTATTTTTCCGTTCCAAAATTAATCTCAATATCACACTGCGTTCCATTCAGAGCGGGATTCCTCTGCGTGCCCTGGATATCATGGGCGCTGGAGGGTTTCTAATGTCCAATTACCAGCCAGAACTTGCAAGGCAGTTTGAGGAGGGGAAGGAGCTTGCCCTGTATGGGAGCAGGGAGGAACTGTTGGATAAGACGGCATATTATCTGTCACATGAGAAGGAACGGCAGGAGATTGCACACAGGGGTTTTTTGAAAGTGCAGAAGTTATTTTCTTATGAAATGCGTGTCAGGAAAATGCTGGAACTTGCCAATCTAGAGTTTTGAAATGGAGGTCAGGGCTGCCATGCTATCTGTATGTATTATTACAAAAAATGAAGAAACAAATATAGAACGCTGTCTTGCCAGTTTGTCTGGTTATGGATTTGAATTGGTAGTGGCAGATACAGGCTCCACAGATGGGACCAGGGAAGTTGTGAAAAAATATACAGAAAGGTTGTATGAATTTCCCTGGCGTGATGATTTTGCGGCAGCAAAAAACTATGTAGTATCTAAGGCAAGCCATGATTTGGTGCTTGTGGTGGACAGTGACGAGTTTTTACAACCGCTGCCAGAGGAAACAGTAAAGACTTTGGAAGAATTGGCAGGTCAAAACCAAGATAAGCTGGGGCGTATTCTCAGGAGGAATGTGCTTTCAAAAGATGGCGTGTATCAGGAAAACAGGGAATGGATTAACCGGATATTTGATCGAAGAAAGTTTCACTATGAAGGCAGGATTCATGAACAATTGGTGCCCATTGATAATGGAAGAACAATAAGGCAGGAAGAAGACCAGCCCTGGCTGTCTCCCCTGATATTTTTACATACAGGTTATAACCTTTCTGTGGAGGAAAAGAAGAAAAAGGCGCAGAGGAATATTTCTTTGTTAAAGGTGGAGTTAAACAATATCAGGGAGAAGCTCGCATCTATAGGAAAAGATAGGTAATTGCGAAACAAGTTCAAAATCTTGATTCCAATAGGGTAAAGGCCCGGTTGAGCCGGACTTACAGGAGATGGATGTGGATAACAAGAGTTTTAAGACATGAAAACAAAGCGGATAAGGAT
>CATOOV010000054.1 GCA_951801955.1 uncultured Lachnospiraceae bacterium | reverse complement strand
TTTCTTTTTGCTGACACGGTTTGATGCAAATGTGATTATCAGTGTGTTGATTCAGCTGATTCAGCATAAACTGCCGAAAGTTGCTGAAGCAGAACCTTTTGATATCCAGGTGCTGATGCCTATGCGCAAAGGTCTTCTTGGGGTAGAGAGGTTAAATATGATTTTACAGCAGTATTTGAATCCCAAGGATAATGCCAAGGAAGAAAAAGAACATGGCGATATAGTGTTCCGGGAAGGGGACAAAGTCATGCAGATTAAAAATAATTATCAGCTTGAATGGGAAATCCGCGGCAGGTATGGGCATGTCGTTGAGAAAGGTATGGGTGTGTTTAATGGTGATATGGGAATCATCCGGGGAATCAGCCATTATGAAGAGAAAGTGACGGTGGAGTTTGAGGAAGGCAGGATGGTAGAATATTCTTTCCGGCAGTTGGAAGAGTTAGAACTTGCCTATGCCATCACGATACATAAGTCCCAGGGAAGCGAATATCCTGCCGTAGTGATTCCCTTGCTTACAGGACCACGTATGCTCATGAATCGCAATCTTTTGTATACTGCGGTCACCAGGGCAAAACGATGTGTCACGATCGTTGGGAATGACCTGACGTTCCAACAAATGATTGAAAATGCCAGTGAGCAGAGACGTTATACGGGATTAAAGCATCGGCTGATAGAGAATGAAATGGCAAAAGGGTTGCCGGCTGTGCCAGTTTGAAGGAAAATGAGCAGTAATCTATAGATTCTTTTAGAAAATCTTAAGAAAATATATATAGAATCCAAACAGCATGTGTGTTACTATAAAATCTGCCCGAGAGATATTTTTTTAGAAAATAATTTTGAAGATTTATAAAGAAAATTTAATACATTTATTGTTCCCTCCCAGGTGTCCTTTTTGTGACAGGGTGCTGTATACTTCTATTTTTGCGGCACAGGAACTGGTATGCCCATCTTGCAAAGACAGACCAGAGTATGTCGGGGAACCTGTCTGTAAGAAATGCGGGAAACCTTTGTGTGACGAAAGACAGGAATACTGTTACGATTGCAGCAGGCATGAACGCGCGTTTACGCAGGGAAAGGCATTGTGGGTTTATCAGGGGGCAGTAAAAAGTTCTATTTACCGATTCAAATACCATGACCGTCAGGAGTATGCACGGTATTATGGAAAGGAACTGGTAAGGGTATATGGAAAGTGGATGGAGAGATGTAGAATTGATGGAATTGTGCCGATACCCTTGTCCAGAAAGAAACAGCGCCAGAGAGGGTTTAACCAGGCACAGAGAGTTGCCTGGGAGGTAAGCCGGCAGACTGGTATACCAGTATTTGAACGTTTATTGATTCGTGTGCGGGACACTACGGCGCAAAAAGAATTAAATGATCAACAACGCAAAAATAATTTGAAAAAGGCTTTTAAAACGGAGGCAAATAAGGTACAATTAGACCATATCTTACTTATAGATGATATTTATACGACAGGAAGTACGATGAATGAGGCAGCAGATGAACTAATGCATTCAGGGGTAGGCGAGGTTTACTGTTTGAGTATCAGCATCGGCAGAGGATATCAGGAGGATTAAAGGTATGGAAGTTAGAAATTGCAAAGGCTGTGGAAGACTTTTCAACTATCTGCAGGGGCAGCAATTGTGTCCAGCTTGTCTTGCAGAACTGGAAGACAAATTTCAGAAGGTTAAGGATTTTTTGAAAGAGAATCCGAATGCGCCGTTAAATGTGGTCTCAGAAGAAAATGATGTTTCTGTGAAACAGATAAAACAGTGGGTAAGGGAAGAACGTCTTACATTTACAGAGGAATCTAACATTACCCTGGAGTGTGAAGGGTGTGGCGGAAAAGTACTGACAGGAAGGTTCTGCAACAAATGTAAGAATAGTCTTTACAATGACTTAAACAAGGCGATAAAGCGTCCTACTGCAACATTGGCGCCGAAGTCTAAGGGAAGCACGAAAGATCGGATGAGATTTCTGGATAACTAAAAACTGCCGGGCAGAGTGAACCGCTTATGGGGCTTGAGAAGATAGTGCCAGGGTGGTTGTCCTGCCGGCAGTTTTTGCCGTAGAGAACTTTTCCTGGGTATCATTGTGTGGTATAATATGCGCAAAGTAACTTTATCTTGGATAGAAAGCCAGATGGTGTAATTTATGTTAAATAAAGAACGGATTCGTTTGATGACGAAAATGGCGTCTTATGAAGTGGGAGAAGGAAAAGAATATATACCCATAAAGCAATATTATCGGCGGGATTATTTGAGTTTACAGATGTTAAAAACTTTTGTCACTTCCAGTATTGCATTTGTCATTCTCTATCTGTGCTGGGTACTGTATGAGCTGGAAAATATAACAGAGATTTTAGGCGGCAAGGATTTGCCTTCCCTTGGAATTTCCATTCTGATAAAATATATTGTTTTTGTCGGAATTTATCAGGTCATTGCCTTTTTGGTATATAATCGGCGTTATACAAACGCAACAACAAGTGTAAAGAAGTATTATTCCATATTAAAAAAGGTACAGAAGCTCCAGGAGAAGGAAGATAAATCCCAGCCTTTGGAGGATTGGAAATGATAGGTTTGTTGGAACTAAGAGAGAGACTGCGGAATTTCTATGGAAAATATGAAATATATGTAATAACAGGTGTGAAACTTATCCTGGGATTGCTGACATTTTTTCTGCTTAACAGCCAATTAGGATATATGGAACAAATGAATCATCCGGCAGTAGCGCTGCTGTTAGCTTTGGTCTGTGCCTTTTTGCCCATTAACGTGATGGTGGTGTGTGCTTGCGGGGTGATTCTGCTGCATTTGTCGGCACTTGCCGTGGAGGCATGTGGAATTGGATGGTGTTTATTTTTATTGCTGTTGTTTCTGTATGGCAGGTTTGCCCCACAGAATGGATATATGGTTATTCTGACTCCGTTGCTTTGTTTTTTTAGAATCCCGCAGGTTATGCCTGTGGGGGCGGGATTATTGAGAGGGCCGTCTTCCTATCTTTCTGTAACATGTGGTACGATGGTATTTTTCTATATTGAGGGAATCAAGGCGAATATCGTAAATTTTACCTCCGTGGAGGAGGCGGAAGGAACTGCAAAATTTACAGCAGCATTGAAGGTACTGACAGGGAATAAAGAAATGTATCTGATTCTGGCAGCATTTTTAATAACTTCCGTGGTAGTGTATACGATCCGCAGGCAGTCGATCAATTATGCCTGGAGAATTGCCTTGTTTCTGGGAAACCTTGTGCAGATGGTCATTTTGTTGGTGGGATATATTCTGCTGGGAATGCCGGAAAAGATTCAGTGGGTAATTCTGGGGACTTTGGTATCTGTTGTGGTTTCCCTTATGTTAGAATTCTTTTTCTATAATTTGGATTATTCCAGGATTGAACGGGTACAATTTGAAGATGACGAGTATTATTATTTTGTAAAAGCGGTTCCCAAGGTGTATGTGGCGAGAAAAGATAAACAGGTAAAGAGGATTACCCCAAGAAAGAAGACAACGGTCAACCGCAGGGCATTGGCAGAGGAACTGGACATCGACCAGGATTTGCTGGATTAGAAACATAAAATTGGAGAAATGGAGGAAAGTATGATACAGGAATTGTTCGCAATTGTAAATTCTTTTGCGTCCAAGTATCTGTTCTGGATTAATAGACCTCAGATTACAAAAATTGATATTGCGGAAATTATTATTATCTCATTCCTGATCTACAATATTCTGGTTTGGTTTAAAAAGACCAGGGCCTGGAATCTGCTGAAGGGAATTATCGTAGTGTTGATCTTTGTCATGATTGCGGCAATGTTTCAGATGAATACAATTTTGTGGATTGCAGGCAAGACCATTAATGTAGCAGTGATCGCTATTATTATTGTATTTCAGCCGGAATTGCGCCGGGCGTTAGAACAGCTTGGACAGAAAAATTTTATTACCTCCCTGTTCTCTTTTGATTCTCAGAAGAATCAAGAGCGTTTTAGTGAACGGGTGACAAATGAGCTGGTAAAAGCCACCTATGAGATGGCAAAAGTCAAAACGGGGGCACTGATTGTAATAGAACAAGATGTTGCATTGGGAGAATATGAAAGAACAGGAATCGCGTTGGATTCACTGATTTCCAGCCAACTTCTGATCAATATATTTGAACATAATACACCATTGCATGACGGTGCAATTATCCTGCGGGGAAACAGGGTGGTATCTGCTACCTGTTATCTGCCTCTGTCTGATAATATGGAACTGAGCAAAGAACTAGGAACCAGGCACCGTGCCGCAGTGGGGATCAGTGAAGTATGTGATGCGCTGACGATTGTGGTATCTGAGGAAACTGGAAATGTGTCAATCGCTATCGGCGGGGAATTGTACCGAAATGTTGATGCCGAGTATTTGAAAGGAAAACTGAACTTTATACGGAAAGGCTCCATGGATGTGGCACGTTTCCGAATATGGAAAAGGAGGATGAAGCATGTTCCGAAAACTGATGAAACATCTGGCAAATAATCCGGGACTGAAATTATTGTCCATCCTGTTTTCTATTATACTTTGGCTGGTAGTGGTAAATGTGGCAGACCCAGATGCCACCAAATCCTTTTCTGTCCCAGTAGAGATTTTGAATAAAGATGTGATTACAGAGATGGGAAAAGTGCCAGGAATTGTGGCAGATACAGATATTGCAGTGTTTTATATTACGGGTCCCAGAAGTTATGTGGAGGACATGAGTTCAGATGATTTTAATGTGACGGCTGATTTAAGCCAGGTGGATTTAAGCCAGGATGGGGAGGCAAAATTGGTTCCCATTGAAATTACGGCAAAGAAAAATAACAGACGCATTGACATTATCCGCAAAACGGTAAATATGCAGATCACGCTGGAAGACCGTTCAGAGCAGAGGTTTGTAATCTCTCCTGAAACTACGGGAACGCCGGCAGAAGGATCCGCCATTGGAAATGTAGAGGTAACGCCGAATCTTCTAAAGATTTCAGGACCTGCGTCGATTGTGTCTAGAATCAACCGGGTAGCGGCAACCATCAATGTGGAAGGTATTTCAAGCGATGTATCTGACAGCGTTATGCCGGTACTGTATGACGAAAATGGTTTGGTAATTTCCTCAGAACTGCTGGAAATCAGTCAGACCATGGTGACGATCCGTGCAGATATCCTGACGTCAAAGAGCGTTCCCATACACTGCCAGGTTAGCGGGACCCCGGCGGCAGGCTATGAATTCCGCGAGGTGGAACATGCACCAGAAGAAGTATTGGTAAAGGGAGAAGCGGCTGTTTTAAACAGTATTACGGCAATTGAAATCCCTGCCGATGTGATCAATATTGATGGCGCCACGAAGGATGTGGAGACTTCCATTGACCTTACCCCTTATTTGAAAGAGATGGGAATTTCCCTGGTAGATGAAAGTACCAACCAGGTTGCGTTAAAGGTAATTATTGAGCGCAAAGAGACGAAAATATTTAATTTCCCTGTAAAAGATATCAAGGTTACAGGTTTGAACAGTGACCGTGACGTCAAATATGAAGGAGAGACAGTTGCCATCAATGTCCGTGCCCTGGGTGAAGATATGGATGTATTGGCTGTTCAGGATATAGAAGTGATTGTAGATGTCATTGATTTACAGCCAGGAACGTATCTCAGACCGCTTACCATAAATTTTCCAGGAGAGAAATATGAGATGGTGGGAACGGTGAACGTCCAGCTAAATATTGTGGAGAAGACAGCCCAGTCACAGGAACCAGAGGAGGATTCCCAGATTCCGAGCATGAATCGTGAGGAAGGGAATAGTAACAGAATTCCGATGAGTGGGCAGGACAATGAAGACAAAGATGAGGAAGAGAACAACGAGCAAGATAAGGATGAAGAAGAACCAGAAGATAATAAGAATGACCATTCAGATGGTAACAGTGATGGAAGTCCTGACGTAAATTAATAACAGAAAGATAATATATTAGAGGTAAAATTATGGCAAGAATGTTTGGAACAGATGGAGTAAGAGGAGTTGCAGGTACAGAACTTACAATTGAATTGGCAATGAAACTGGGGCAGGCAGGCGCCTATGTCCTGACCAAAAAGAAGGCACATCAGCCTACCATTATTGTGGGCTGTGATACCAGGATTTCAGGGGGGATGCTGGCAAATGCACTGATGGCAGGAATTTGTTCTGTAGGGGCAAACGCTGTGTACATGGGGGTAATGCCTACGCCAGCAATTGCATATTTGACCAGGAAGCATAAAGTAGATGCAGGGGTTGTGATTTCTGCCTCCCATAATCCTATGGAATTTAACGGAATTAAATTTTTTAATGGCGAAGGTTATAAACTTTCCGATGAATTAGAGGATGAGATTGAGAGGTTGATCTACAATGGCATGAAGGATGTCCCAATGCCGATTGGTTCTGGAATAGGAAATATCAGCTATCGGTTTGAGGCAAGGGAAGAATATGTCTTCTTTATGAAAAAAACCGTTCCAGTAGATTTGAGCGGTCTGAAAATTGTGGTAGACTGCGCAGAGGGGGCGTCCCACTATACAGCAGTGGAAACTTTAAAAGGTCTGGGAGCCAATCTGGTAGCGATCCATACCAATCCAGATGGGACCAATATCAATGCCAATTGCGGTTCCACCCATATGGATGAGCTGCGGGCACGTGTAGTTTATGAAAAAGCAGATATTGGGCTTGCTTTTGATGGAGATGCAGACCGTATGCTCGCCGTTGATGAGAAGGGTACGATTGTAGACGGCGACCAGGTGATGGCGATTATCGGCAATGATATGAAGCAGGCTGGAAAACTGAAAAAAGACACGATAGTGGGCACGATTATGAGTAATCTTGGCTTTACCCTGATGGGCGAGCAGTGTGGAATCCATATTGAGCAGACTAAGGTGGGAGACCGATATGTGTTGGAGAATATGAGGGAAAATGGATTTAATCTGGGAGGAGAGCAGTCAGGGCATATCATATTCTTGGATGAAAATACCACAGGGGATGGGTTGCTTAGCGCGCTGCATTTGTTGGAGGTTATGGTAAAAACAGGAAAACATCTGTCAGAACTTGCTCAGATTATGGAAGTATTGCCCCAGGCATTGGTGAACGCCAAAGTACCAAACCACAAGAAAGAACATTTTATGGAATATCCAGAAATTGCCCAGGCAATTCAAAAGCTGGAGGAGAAGTTTGCAGGAGAAGGCAGGGTTTTGATTCGACCATCAGGCACGGAACCTTTGGTGCGGGTTATGATTGAAGGAAAGAACCAGGAAGAGATCACAAGTGATGCCAAAGAATTGGCTGATCTGATCAGAAAAAACATGTTATAAAATGGGAATGTATTGGAGGAACAAAAATGGTTAGTCAGAAAGTAACAATAAAGAATCCTACTGGGCTGCATTTGCGTCCAGCCGGGATTTTATGTAAAGAAGCAGTAAAGTATAAGGCATTGATTACCTTTAATTTTAAAGGAGGGACGGCGAATGCCAAAAGTGTGCTGAGTGTGCTTGGCGCCTGTATCAAATCTGGGGATACCATTGAATTTGTGTGTGAGGGAGAAGATGAAGAAGAAGCATTACAGGCAGTGGTATCTGCAGTAGAAAATGGTCTTGGAGAATAAAAAGTTCTGATGAATGGAAAGAAAGTGCAGATTCTGATGTCCACATACAATGGAGAACGGTTTCTGCAAGAACAAATAGACAGCCTGTTGGCTCAAAGTTGGGAGAACTTGGAGATTCTCATACGGGACGACGGTTCGAAAGACAGCACACCAGAGATATTAAAAGAATACGAGAAAACATATCCTAATATCCGTATCTATTTGGAGGAAAACCTGGGAGTAACCCAAAGTTTTTTCCAGTTGCTCAAAAAGAGTGATGCAGATTATGTGGCATACTGTGACCAAGATGATATCTGGATGGAGCAAAAGATAGAAACGGCAATAACAAAGCTGGCGCCTGTATATGGTCCTGCACTGTACTGCAGTAACAAAATTTTGACGGACAGTGCGGGAATTCCTTTAAAAAAACAGGGACATCGGAGGCTGGCGCCAGGATTTGGCAATGCTGTAGTGGAGTGTATTTGTACAGGATGTACGGCTGTAATGAATCGACAGTTGACAGAGATTATAAAAAAAAGACTGCCGGAACATGCCATATTGCATGATTGGTGGTCTTATTTAGTTGCTGCCTATGTGGGAACTGTTCTTTTTGATGAACATGCCTATATCAAATATCGGCAGCATGGGGCAAATGTGGTAGGTGCAAGACCAGGATTTTGGGGGACTGTGTATTCCAAGGCTGCATATCTGAGAAAGAATCATGGAAAGTTGCTAGGGCAGCTTACAGATTTTGCCAATATTTACCAGGAAAACGAAAAAAAGGACGCCTTGGTGGGACAAGTTCTTGCAGCGGGGCATTTTCCAGGCAGAGTAAAAATATTGTGGAATCGGCAGATATACCGGCAAAGTGTATTAGATGAAATTATCATGCGCATACTGTTTTTAGTGAATCGTATGTTATAACAGGAGGAAATGAAATGAAGAAAATATTGGTGACAGGCTGTAATGGGCAGCTTGGCAGGGCGATCAATCAAGAATATGATAAGACGGATGTGGAATTTATCAACACAGACGTACATGCGGTTGAGGGAATCACTGCACTTGATATCACCAATGTGGATGCAGTGCTTTCACTGGTACGTGATACAAGGCCAGATATCATTATCAATTGTGCCGCACATACGGCAGTCGACCTGTGTGAGCAGCAGTGGGACAGCGCTTATAAAATTAATGCCATTGGTCCAAGAAATTTAAGTATTGCCGCAGCAGAAACAGATGCAAAATTGATTCATATTTCCACAGACTATGTATTCGATGGAAATGGGACCAGGCCTTATACCGAATTTGATGCCCCAGGACCCAACAGCGCCTATGGCAAGACGAAACTTGAGGGAGAAAATTTTGTAAAGGACTTTGCAAATAAATATTTTATTTTACGGACTGCGTGGCTGTATGGCGATGGCAAAAATTTTGTTAAGACGATGCTTCGCCTGTCAGAAAACCATGATAAAGTAACTGTGGTAAACGATCAAGTAGGAAATCCCACCAGTACAGTAGAACTGGCTAAGATGATTCATTTTCTGGAACCCACAGAAAATTATGGATTGTTCCATGCAACCTGCGAGGGCAGCTGCAGTTGGGCAGATCTTGCAGAGGAAACCTTCCGGCTTGCTGGCAAGAAAACTGTGGTGGAACGGGTGACGACAGAGGAATATTGCCATTTGAATCCCAATCAGGCGCCCAGACCAGCATATTCTATTTTAGATAATTATATGCTGAGGCTGACCAGTGATTTTCAGATGGCAGATTGGAAAGATGCACTCAAAGCATATATCAGTGGAATCTCATTTTAACAGGCAGTGAGTAAAAATTTGTATGAGTGGGAATACAATCCACCATCTGATATAAGAAGTTAAATTTAATATAAAATGGAGGAACTTAACATGAGAACCTATTTGGTAACAGGAGGAGCTGGATTTATTGGTTCCAATTATATTCACTATATGTTCCGCAAATATGATAATGAAATCCGTATTATCAATGTGGACAAGCTGACCTATGCAGGAAATTTGGAAAACTTAAAAGAAGTGGAAGACAGGGATAATTACACATTTGTGAAAGCAGATATCTGCGATAAAGAAACGATTCGCAGATTGTTTGCAGAAAATGATATTGACCGGGTAGTGCATTTTGCCGCTGAAAGCCATGTGGACAGAAGTATTAAGACTCCTGAGATATTTGTCCAGACTAATGTCTTGGGAACGGCAGTTATGTTAAATTGTGCAAAAGAGGCATGGGAGAAGGAAGACGGCACTTTTTTGGAGGATAAAAAGTTTCTTCATGTATCTACTGATGAAGTATATGGTTCCTTGGAGGAAGAAGGAGGTTTCTTTTATGAGACCACAGCTTATGACCCGCACAGCCCTTATTCGGCCAGCAAGGCAAGCTCTGATTTCCTGGTAAAAGCATATATTGATACGTATCATTTTCCGGCGAATATCACCAACTGCTCCAACAACTATGGACCTTATCAGTTCCCAGAGAAATTGATTCCTCTGATTATCAATAATGCTTTGCAGGGAAAGAAGCTTCCTGTATATGGGGATGGCAAAAATGTCCGCGATTGGCTGTATGTAGATGACCATGCCAAGGGGATTGATATGGTACAAGAAAAGGGAAAATTGGGAGAGACCTACAATATCGGCGGGCATAATGAGAAACAGAATATTGAAATCATCAATATTATTATTGAAACCTTGCAGGAAATGCTTCCACAAGATGATCCCAGAAGAAACCTGGTAAGTAAGGATTTGATTACTTTTGTGGAAGACCGCAAAGGGCATGACAGAAGGTATGCCATTGCGCCGGATAAGATTAAGGCAGAGATCGGCTGGGAGCCGGAAACAATGTTTAAGGAAGGCATTAAAAAAACCATTGCCTGGTTTTTTGACCATGAGGAATGGATGAAAAATGTAACCAGCGGCGATTATCAGAAGTATTATGAAGATATGTACGAGGATAAATAGGAATAAAATCATGGAATTTGGACCCAAGGACCATACATTTGCAATCTGCGCTTATAAGGAAAGCCCTTTTTTGCAGGATTGTATTGAATCATTAAAAAAACAGACAATACCTACCAATATTATTATGACAACCGCTACAGAAAATGAGCATATTCGGAATCTGGCAGATAAGTACCAGATTCCGCTCTATGTAAATCCAGGACCGTCGGGGATTGCCAATGACTGGAATTTTGCTTACCATCAGGCAAAAACCCGCCTGGTTACATTGGCACACCAGGATGATATGTATCGCTCAAATTACGTGGAGAAAATGCTTTTTGGCATTAATCATGCCAGATATCCGCTGATCTTTTTTACAGATTACAACGAGCTGAGGAGCAGTAAAGATGTATCTTCCAATAAATTGTTGAAAATCAAGCGATTGATGCTGTTTCCGCTGCGGATAAAGGCATTCCACAAAAGCCGTTTTATCCGTCGGCGGATTTTATCTTTGGGTAATCCCATCTCCTGTCCCTCTGTGACTTACATAAAGGAACATCTGCCGCCTTCTATCTTTATACCAGGGTTTAAGAGCAATATTGACTGGCAGGCATGGGAGCTTTTGTCCAGGAAAAAGGGAGAATTTGTCTATGAAAAGCTGCCGCTGACTTGGCACAGGATTCATTTGGATTCAGAAACCTCTGCAAGTATCAACAATGGAAATATCCGTGCCAGGGAGGATTACGAAATGTTTTTAAGGTTCTGGCCGAAATGGATTGCAGCGATTCTCATGTGTTTTTACATCAAAGGAGAAGAATCCAACACCATTGAATAAAGGAGAATCAGAATGAACGAACAATACGAACTTACAATATTGATGCCTTGTCTCAACGAAGCGGAGACACTTGCCGCCTGTATTGGGAAAGCGAAAACCTTTCTCAAGGAAAGCGGTGTCAATGGAGAAATTGTAATTGCAGACAACGGCAGTACAGATGGTTCCCAGCAGATTGCTGTGGAACACGGGGCAAGGGTGGTGAATGTGTCAGAAAAAGGTTATGGCGCAGCATTGATCGGCGGCTGTAACGGCGCACTGGGAAAATACGTCATTATGGGGGACGCAGATGACAGTTATGATTTTCTACATTTGATGCCCTTTGTGGAGAAGCTGCGGGAAGGTTATGACTTGGTTATGGGAAATCGTTTTAAAGGCGGGATTGAACCAGGGGCGATGCCGCCGCTTCACAGATATTTGGGAAATCCGGTGCTCTCCTTTATTGCAAGGCTGTTTTTCCCGTGTAAAATCGGAGATTACCACTGTGGGCTGCGTGGCTATAAAAGGGAGGCAATTCTGGGATTGGGACTGGTGACTACGGGAATGGAATATGCCAGTGAAATGGTCGTGAAGGCAACGCTAAATCATTTAAAAATTGCGGAGGTTCCCACTACCTTGAAAAAAGATGGGAGATCCCATGCGCCTCATTTAAGAAGCTGGTCTGACGGCTGGCGGCACCTAAAATTTCTTTTGATGCATAGCCCGAACTGGCTGTTTATGTATCCAGGGTTGATTTTATTTTTTGTGGGACTGGTCTTGACGGTGGTGCTGAGCCTTGGGAATATTCGGATTGGTTCTGTGGGATTGGGAGTCCACACGCTGATGTACGCTGCCGCAGGTATGATGGTTGGGACAAACTTAGTAATGTTTTCCTTGTTTATGAGGTCCTATGCCAGTGTGACAGGGTTTATTCCAACAGAGAGCAAGCTAGACAAGTGGCTGGAAGATACAACGATTGAAAAAGGCGTGGTCCTTGGTCTTTTGTTGTTCCTGACAGGCGTGATTGTAACGATTGTGGCATTTTGTATTTGGGGCAACACTGGGTTTGGAGGATTGTCGCCAGAATCCATGATGCGTATTACGATTCCGGCAATGCTTTTCATCGTCGTGGGAATCGAAATTGTTTTTGGCAGCTTTTTCATTGGTATTCTGCATATCAAGCACAAGTAGAGAGGAGACTTACATATGGGCAGAAAACAAGGGAAAGAGAAAAAGAAAATAAACTGGTTTTTGGCAGTAATTGCTGTTCTTTCTCTCCTAAAACTATTAATGATTCAGGGGTTGGTCATTTATCCTTTGGTTTGGGCAGGATGTGATGACTCATTGATGAAAACCTGGGCATTAAATATGATAGAGGAAAAATGGACAGGTCCATTTACCTGTTATATTTTTACAAAGGAAGTGGGGTTTTCTTTTTACCTTGCAGTGATTCACCGTCTGCATCTGCCTTATATAACAGCAACATGCCTGCTTTATATTTTTGCCAGTCTTGTGATGTTATATGCAGTCAGCCATATTGTTAAGAAAAAATGGGTGCTTTGCCTGATTTATGCAGTTACTTTGTTCCATCCCGTGATGACGGCAGTCCAGACAGGGCAGCGGGTGTACCGCAACGGATTTGCAACAGCATTGACCCTTTTACTATTTGGCAGCCTTTTGACGTTCTATTTTGAAATAGCAGAGAAATCTTTTTTCAGGAATTGTATCTGGGCAGTATTGACAGCGGGGAGCTTGGGATTTTTATGGGAAACAAAGAGTGATACCATTTGGGTAAAGCCTTTTACGATAACAGTGCTTTTGGTGGCGGCATTTGTATTAGTGAAAAAAAGGAAAGAATTAAAATTACAACTCTTTCCAAGAATGGGATTGTTAATTCTTCCTTTTTTGGGAATACAGTGTTGTTCTATGGTGGTAAATTACTTAAATATGCAGGCGTATGGAAGTACAGGAATTGCATATTATGGTCCTGCAATGTCAATCCTCACAGGGATAGAAACAGAAGAATCCATCAAAAATGTCAGCCTATCCAGAAAAACTTTTCAAAAACTGTGCACTTTATCCCCTACCCTTGCCACAACACAGAAAAAAGTGGAGAAGCTGATGACGAAATATGATAAATATGACACATATCCTGGCGATGGCAATGTGGAGGATGGATGGATTGGATGGGCATTGATTCGAGGCTTTTACAGGTCAGGCTATTACCGCGACTGCCAAACAGCAAGCGCATTTTATCAGAAAGTTTATGAGGAGTTGTCTGCAGCGGTTGAGGCAGGAGAGATTAAACTTGCAAATAAATCTTTCTGGGATTCCTATCATTTGGCAACGGCGGATGATCGAAAAGAACTGCTTGCCACCATTGGGCAGGTATGGAATTATGTGGCAAGCCATCAGAAGTTATTTTCTGACCTCTGTGTCATACAGGAAGAGGATATGATGGGAAGCCAAAGCTTTGAATTGGTTACTGGCAATCACGCTTATTATGGAAAGGTCAGCGCAGATTACCGCTGTGTCGGCTGGATTGCATATCCCCACTATAATCGTACAAAGCTGAAGGTCTATATAGAGGATGGAAAGGGAAATAAAATTAAAAAGATAAAGTTCACAAGGAGCAGAGATGTAAAGCGGCTTTACCATAAGATTAGGGGAACAGAAATGTGCCGTTTTAATGAACAATGGGATTATCATGGAGAGGGAACATTTTATGTTACGGCATATCAGGGGAGGAAAAGGATTGCAAGAAGCCGCATTCAGCCAGAAGGGTTTATGGAAAACTGGGGAGAGGCATGTATTGGTAATATAGACGGATTTTATTCCAAGAAAGACTTGCAAGGGAATCATGCATCGGCTGAGAGAGCGGTGGCAAGATGTAATTTTGTGTTTTATCTTTATCGTGGCATGGGGAGCTTTTTGGCATGGACAGGCGTCGGCGCATATGTAGTATTTACCATCTTTGCCGTCCGGGAATGGATAAGAAGGACCTATGATTCATTGAATGCATGGCTGGTAGTTACAGGGATCGGATTAAGCCTTTTGGTTTTATTTGCAGGAATCGCAGTGACACATCTGGAAAATTGCCCCTCTATCAGTTATATGTATTTAAGCGCGGCATATCCATTATTCAACCTTGCGGCAATGTTATCCATTATAAAATGTATGGAAAGTATCTATCAACGCGCACAGTTTTTCCATAAAGGAGGAAGGGATGGATTTTAAATCACAGGCGGGAATCGGGCTTAAGCTTTTGAAACAGTATGGGGTTCGGGATTTCTATTACCGGTTTCGGGAGTGGTGTGAGTTTCAGTCCAGAAATCGAAGATACCAAAAGCACAGCAGCTTTTATTTCCCTTCCCAGGCGGAATTAGAAGCACAGCGGGAAAAACGGTGGAACTATGAACCGTTGATTAGTATTATTGTCCCTGCTTATGAGACGAAGAAAACTTTTTTGTGCCAGCTTTTGGATTCTGTATTAAGCCAGACTTATGGAAAGTTGGAATTATGCCTTGCCGATGGAAGTGCCAGCCAACAGGTGAAAGATGTGGTAAAAGAATATCAGGATCCCCGTATCTGTTACAAACATCTTGAAAAAAATGCTGGAATTTCTGAAAATACCAATCAGGGATTTCAGATGGCAAAGGGAGAATATCTTGCTTTGCTGGATCACGACGACCTTTTGACGCCCAATGCATTGTATGAAATGGTACAAGTCTTAAATGAAGCAGAGCCAAGACCAGATATGATTTATTCCGATGAGGATAAGATGGTGGGAGAATCTACAGAATATTGTGATCCCAATTTTAAACCTGATTACAATGAGGAATTGCTGCGGAGAAATAACTATATCTGCCACTTTCTGTTATTTTCCAGAGATATTTTGGAAAAATCTGGCGGATTAGACGCATCTTATGATGGAGCCCAGGATCATGAGTTTGTATTGCGGTGTAAGGGTAAAGGAGCCAGGTTTTACCATATTCCCAAAATATTGTACCATTGGCGTGTCCATCCATCCTCCACGGCATATGACCCAGGTTCAAAACTCTATGCATATGAGAATGGAAAACGTGCCATCCAGAATTACCTCAGAGGGCAGGGAGTGGAGGCAAACGTAGATTTGACCAAAGATTTGGGTGTTTATCAGATCCAGTATGTGAGAAAAAAGCATATGCGTGTTGCCGTATTGGCTGCAAAAGAGGAACAGATAGAATATTTCAAGAGCCATACCAGGGTGTCTGAATATACCAGAGTATCTTATTATTGTACGCCAAATCAAACAAATCATGAAATCGAAAAAGCAGAGGGCGAATATATTGTGCTGGCAGCAGAGGGAATGGAGCCCCAAGGAGAACAGTGGCTGGAGGAGCTTTTGGGGTTTTGCCAGGAAAACCGTGTAGGTGCTGTGTCTGGAAGGATTTTTACGAAAGCTGGAAAGGTGGTCAGCAGTGGAATGATCGTATCGGCAGAGGGCAAAGTGCATCCCTTGTTTCAAGGGCTGCCAGAAATTTACCGTGGATACTGCCATCGTGCGGATATACCAGAAAATGTCAGCACCCTTTCCTTAGATTTCGTATTATTCTCCAGAGAGGCATGGGATGCAGCAGGAAAGATAGACCAAGATTTATCTTTTCCTGCAAGGGAGGTAGATTTTTTTGCAAGGATGCGGGAATGTGGTTTCGAAGTAGTGGTGGACAGCAAGGTGAAAATTGTTGGCAAGAAAGCCAGAAAGAATGATTATGGGATGAGTCCAGAGGATTATTTCAGATTAAAAGAACGGTGGAAAGATAGCTGGAGGCAGGGGGATCCCGCATATAATCCCAATCTCTGGGCAGGAGACGGAAAATTCACTTTCCCAAAATAGATTAAAGTAACTAGGAGGACATGACAGGCACGAGAAGGGAAAAATAAATCATACTTTCAGAAATAGATCAAAGTGACAGGAGGACATGGATTTGGCGGTTGGATGGATATATGTAATGACTCATAAACCAGTCAAACTTTCTTTGCCAGATCATTACCGCAAACTCTTTGTGGGAGCAGAGAAGCTGGGAGAAGGACAAAAAGGAAGGCTGAAAGGTTATGTATTTGATGACTTTGGGGAAAATATTTCAGTGAAAAACAGCAGTTACTGTGAATTGACCGGGTTGTATTGGATCTGGAAAAACCAGGGGGAAGATATTGTAGGAATCACCCATTATCGCAGGTTTTTTGGAAATTCCGGCAGGCTCCTTACGATAAAGGAGGCGGAAAAAATCCTGCAGAGGGCAGATGTGATTGTGGCAAGACGGCAGTGGGTCGAAAAGAATGTAAAGGTTCATTTTGAAAAATACCACAGAAAAGAGGATTTATCCCTGCTGCGGAACATTATCATGCAAAAGTATCCAGAATATGTGGAAAGTTTTGACTGCGCCATGTCGAAATGTTTTCTGTTTTCCTTTAATATGATGGTATGCAGAAAAGAGATTTTTGATGGGTACTGTATGTGGCTGTTTGATATCCTGGCAGAATGTGAAAAACAGACAGATCTTTCTGGTTATGATTCTTATCAAAAGCGTATTTTTGGGTTTTTGTCGGAGCGTCTTCTCTTAGTATATCTTCTGTATCATGATTTGAAAGTGGAAGAGGCAGGAATTATAGAAACGGAACTTGATAAAAGTATGAGATGGTCAAAGAAAAAATGGGAAATCATTACTATTGTGAAGAATTTTTTTGGAAACCGTGGGACGAAAACCATGCGGTATAAGAAGTAAGGAGGTGCAAAACATTGAAAAACGAAGGCAACAGATTTGAATTGATGGAAACACGCTTTCATTTAAAAGATAAAAATGTATTTATGTTTAAGGGGATTTATTCCCAAAATAGAATAGGTGATAATCGGTTGATACTTTTGGTGGATGGGAAAAAAATTCCTTTGGAGATGGAAAAAAAGGAAGGGGTGGACATCCGCAGAAAGTATGCAAAATACCCATTCAGGATTGATAAGGAATATACTTATTTTGGTAAGCTTCCCGCAAAGGTAAATCCCAAAAAGAGGCTGGAAATCTATGAATACACAGGGACTGAAAAACGAAAAATCTATAGCATTTTACTTAAGAAACTGATTAATTCCAGGAGGGATCTGCTTTATTTTGTTGAGAGGGTGGCTGAATCAGGCGGAAAGGTAGAGATTACAGGCTGGTATATTGACCATGACAATGTTAAACTTTGCGTTGTGGATAAGGATGGAGGCACCGTAAAATCTAAAGTTGTCTATGGATATCGAAGAGATGTGATTGAAGCTTTCCCAGAGGTGGCACCAGAACACATCAAAGGTTTTCAGATTATCCATAAAAAAGTGGATCATAAAAAAACCAGAATCCGTTTTCAATATGGAAAACATGTGGTTACTGAGACATTGCCCCTTCATCCCTCTAAAATAAAGAAGCAAATAGAGGCGGCAGGCATGAATTTCAGGAAAACCCAGGCGCATCTGAAACGGTTTGGCGTGGCGTTTACCGTCCAGAGAATTAAAGCGAAGGTTTTACATGAAGAAGATGGGGAATATGAGAGATGGCTGAAAAAAAATATGCCGGATGAAGATACATTGGATCGTCAGAGAAGGCGGGTTTTTTCAAAGAATCCGAAAATCAGCATTGTCGTTCCATTGTATAAAACCAAAAAACAATATCTTCGTGAGATGGTGGATTCCTTTCGGAAGCAGACGTATTCCAATTGGGAATTATGCCTTTCTGATGGCAGCGGAAAGAATTCTCCGATTGCCAATGAATTAAAGAAAATGGAGAAATCAGATAAGAGAATCAAGGTGGTATATCATAAGGAAGCATTGCGTATCTCAGAAAATACAAATCGTGCGATCAAGATTGCCACTGGTGACTATATCGGTTTTGCAGATCATGATGACCTTTTAGCGCCAGATGCACTTTATGAGTGTGTAAGGGTATTAAATAAGCATCCCCAGGTGCAGGCAGTGTACACAGATGAAGATAAAGTGAATCAGAATGGAAAAAGATTTTTCCAACCACACTTTAAACCGGACTATAACAAGGATTTATTGAATTCTACCAACTATTTCTGCCATTTTTTTATGGTGGAAAGAAGTATTTTGGACAAGGCAGGTATGCTCGACCCGAAATTTGACGGCGCCCAGGATTATGATTTTGTTCTCAGATGTTCCGAGCTGACAGAGCATATTTACCATATTCCTAAGATTTTGTACCATTGGAGGGCGCATGAGGATTCCACAGCAGAAAATCCTGAGAGCAAAATGTATGCGTTTGAAGCTGGCGCCCGTGCGATTTTGGCACATTATGACAGGATTGGCTGGAAAAATACCAAAGTTACCCAGACAAAATGCCTGGGAGTATACCGTACCCATTACAGTCTTGAAAGAGAGCCTTTTGTGTCCGTTATCATACCCAATAAAGACCATGTAGAGGATTTAAAAAAATGCCTGGAATCCATAAAAAGCTGTAGTTATCAAAATTATGAGATTTTGATTGTGGAAAATAACAGTGAGGAAAAAGAGACTTTTGATTTCTACCAGTCCATCGAGGAAAAGGATGATAAAATCAAGATTCTATATTGGAAAGATTCCTTTAATTATTCTGCAATCAATAATTTTGGCGCCAAGGAGGCAAAAGGGGAATATTTTCTCTTTTTGAATAACGATACGGAAATCATCAATGAGGATTGTATCGAAGAACTGCTGGGATTTTGTATGCGGGAAGATGTGGGAGCAGTGGGGGCAAGGCTATATTTTGAAGACGGGACCATTCAGCATGCAGGTGTAATTATAGGTTTGGGTGGAATTGCGGGGCATATTTTTTCCAATACCCCTCCAGACCAGGTGGGGTATTTTGCACGGGTCATTACCCAGCAGGATTACAGCGCAGTTACAGCCGCATGTATTATGGTTGACAGAAAAGACTTTGAAAAGGTCAATGGATTTGACGTAAACCTTCAGGTTGCTTTTAACGATATTGATTTGTGCTTGAGAATCCGTGAACTTGGCAAATTGATTGTATATAATCCATATGCAGAATTGTTTCATTATGAATCAAAATCCAGGGGGTTGGATGATACCCAGGAGAAAATGGAGCGATTCAACAATGAAACTATGTACTTTGGGAATAGATGGAAGAAAATATTGGAATCCGGGGATCCCTATTATAACAGAAATTTTGCGATAGACCGGTTTGACTGCAGCCTGGAGGTAAAATGAGAAAAGAGCGTTCCGTAACTTTTAATTTCATTATGAATTTTATTTTAACGGCATCCTCTTTTATCTTTCCATTTATCACATTTCCTTATGTGTCAAGAATCCTTCTTCCTGTTGGGAATGGAAAAATTGCGTCGGCGACAGCGGTGATTACTTATTTTTCTATGGTATCTATGCTGGGGATTCCAACTTATGGAATCCGTGCCTGCGCCCAGGTTCGGGACGACAAAGAAAGGTTGTCACGGACTGTACAAGAAATTTTAATTATCAATGGGGTCATGACGATTATAGTATATATTGTTTTTGCAATATCTCTGCAGGTTGTTCCCAAATTTGCACAAGACCGGGCACTTCTTTTGATAATGAGTACGACCATCTTTTTAAATGTAATTGGTGTGAGCTGGCTGTACGCGGCGCTGGAGGAATATGCCTACATCACGATCATATCTTTAGTTTTTAAGTTGTTAGGTGTAATCCTGATGTTCCTGTTTGTACATGACCAGCAGGATTATGTGATTTATGGGGGGATTACAGTTATTTCCAATGTGGGTTCTTATGTGTTTAACTTCCTGCGGCTGGGAAATTATATCACGTTAAAGCCTGTGGGAAACTATAACGTAAAGAGGCATTGGAAACCGATTGTGGTTTTTTGCGCTATGACAATCGCTACCAGTATTTATACCAATTTGGATACCGTGATGCTAAATTTTATCAGCGGGGATGAGCAGGCAGGTTACTACTCTGCTGCAGTAAAAGTAAAAACAATTCTGACGGGTCTTGTGACTTCTCTGGGCGCAGTACTTCTTCCCAGGCTTTCTTATTATATAGAGAAGGGGATGAAAGAAGAATTTCGGCGGATGGCTTCCTATGCCCTTTGCTTTGTAACGATGATAGCGCTTCCGGTCACTGTATATTTTATGATGTTTGCAGGGGAGAGCGTCCGGTTATTTTCCGGGGTTGCCTATGAGCCTGCAATCCCTTCCATGTGTATCATAATGCCTACTGTATTGTTTATTGGGCTTTCTAATATTCTGGGGATGCAGATTCTTATTCCTACGGATGGGGAAAAGAAAGTATTGGAATCTGTAATCATTGGAGGTATCGTGGATTTGATCTTGAATTTGCTGCTGATTCCAAGAATGGGTGCCGCCGGGGCGGCAATTGGCACCTTGGCGGCAGAATTTGTGGTGGTGCTGGTACAAGCAGTGGTACTTCGGGATTTTTTAAAGAAAATTCAAAAAGGGTTTCGGATTGTGCCATATATTTTAGCTCTGCTGCCGGCAATTGCAGTGGCAGTTATTTTGAGGATGCTGGTGTTGCAGACAGCAGGGAATTTTTTGATTCTTGCGGTTACTTCTGTGGTATTTTTCGGGATCTATGGAGGAATCCTGCTTCTTTTTCATGAGCCTATTACGATGGAGTTTGTGCTTCCTTATGTGCAAAAAATGCTGATAAGAAGAAATCAAAAGCAGTAAAGTGTTTTCGGTGTGCTTATCATTACCTTGGCGCGAAAAACCTTTTGGGAAAGCAAATCATATCCCTTGGCGCAAAAAAAACTTTTGGGAAGGCAATCAGGGAATCCGTGTTGTTATGGCTATATTTTTCCAATAAAAAACAAAATCCGAATTGCAATCTCTCCAGCAAGCCTTGCCCGTAAACGTTTCGGATAACATAATTTGCGTATTTGCCGAAAAAGACTGTTTGGAGCCGTAAATAAAGCCAAAGTTCTTTTCTGGGATTTGGAGAGCCTGTCAGCAAACGTTGTCTCGAAATGACTCAGATATTTCTTACTGTCAGTCATTGCAGTACCTGCAATTTCGTTTTTAAAAAAACTGCGTATCAGGCTGGAATCTGTGGAATCTTCTGCCGTGACAGCATGGGCGTGGCGGATATGCGCGGCGCTGGTCCTTGTATCATAAAGAACAGATCCAAAGCAGGCAGCGCCCCTTAAAATCCAGCGGTCATGAAGCTCTTTTCCAGGATCCACATTTAAAATTAATTGCTGTCTTGCGGCTTCATTAAAGACAATAACAAAGCCGGAGGCAGGAGTATAATAGAGCACGTCTGTAAGCTCGATGCGGGCTTTCTGAACTGGGGAGCGGTGCAGGAATGTCCCTGTGTCTGTATAGTATTCGTAAGCGGAAAAATAAACGCAGGGTTTTTGCTTTTCTGATTGCATTTCCAGCGTTTCTACCGCCCATTTGATTTTATCGGGATACCAGATATCATCCTGGTCACAGAAGGCATAGTAATCTGCCGGGGCACATTTTCTTGAAATTTCATAGAAAGAGCCAGGACATCCCAAGTTCGTGCCATTATTTTCCAGCAGGATTATTTGCCGTGGGGTGTTGTTTTGTGCGATATAATCTTTTACAATAGAGACAGTGTTATCAGAGGAACCGTCATCCCAGATATAAATAGCGATATGGGGGTAAGTCTGTGACAGCAGGCTGTCTAGTTGACTTTTTACATATTTGCTGCCATTGTAGGTGGCTAACAAAATAGCTACAAGGGGCAAGCTGTTCATGGAATTCTCCTTTCGCGTTATAATTTCAATTATTATACATCGAACCTGTTTTTATGAAAAGTGATGAACCAAAATTAATATTTTTTTTACAAAACATAAACAGGTTTTGTATTGTTTTATTAAAAATATCACAGTATAATGAGACTGGGATTGTAGTGTCAATGAAGCCAGAAGAAAAGGAATGATTATGGGAAAAAGAATTGTATCTGTACTTTTGATTGCAGCACTGTTATTTACCATGGATGGAACCAGCCTTTATGCAATGGAATCATCAGTGATGCCCCAAGAGTGTAGGCAAAGTACAAAGGATGCAGATTTGGAAGGACAGCAAAAGGAAGCGGATGACCACTTTGGGTCAAAGGAGGGGTTACAAGGAGAATCTGATTCTAGTGCGCCAGGAGACGGAGGCGGGCAAGAGCCGGGAACTTCGGAACCAGAAGAAGGGAGCGGGCAAGAGCCGGGAACTTCGGAACCAGAAGAAGGGAGCGGGCAAGAGCCGGGAACTTCGGAACCAGAAGAAGGGAGCGGGCAAGAGCCGGGAACTTCAGAACCAGAGGACGGAGGCGGACAA
>CATOOV010000053.1 GCA_951801955.1 uncultured Lachnospiraceae bacterium | reverse complement strand
CGCACAAGTGGAAAAACTCACTTCGTGACTGTGCGCGGCGCGGAACAAAAGATGCGTTAGCAAAAGAAGTTGGTCGTGGGGGTGCATGAAACGCACTTTTGGAACACAAAAATGCGCACGCGCACAAGTGGAAAAACTCACTTCGTGACTGTGCGCGGCACGGAACAAAAGATGCGTTAGCAAAAGAAGTTGGTCGTGGGGGTGCATGAAACGCACTTTTGGAACACAAAAATGTACACGCGCACAAGTGGAAAAATTCACTTCGTGACTGTGCACGGCACGGAACAAAAGATGCGTTAGCAAAAGAAGTTGGTCGTGGGGGTGCATGAAACGCACTTTTGTTCTCAGAGAACATTCCCACATCTATCAAATGGTGAGCAACACAAAGTTATCTCAGCGGCAGTCTCACTACTATGAAACGGAGGTTCAAAAATATGAATAAAAAAATTGGGTTTATCGGTGGAGGCAATATGGCAAGCGCCATCATTGGAGGCATTTTGGATGCGAAACTGCTCCAAAAGGAACAGGTAATTGCCACCGCAAAGACAACACAAACGCTGGAATCTTTAAGAAATCGTTTTGGAATCTATGCTACTGCAGACAATACAGAGGCAGCAAGGGTATCAGATATCCTTTTTCTTGCCATAAAACCCTATCTTTTTGAAGAAATCATTCCTGAAATCAAGGGCTTTATCCGTCCAGATACCTTAGTGGTTTCCATTGCCGCCGGACAGACCATTGGGGCGATTGAGAATGCTTTTTGCCAGGATATCAAACTGGTGCGCGCCATGCCAAATACCCCTGCATTGGTAGGGGAAGCTATGAGCGCCCTATGTGCCAATCAAAACGTAACAGATGCAGAACTTTCCGAAGCCGTTTCCATATTTAACAGTTTTGGAAAATGTGAAGTCGTTCCAGAATCTATGATGGACACTGTGATTGGCGTATCTGGCTCTTCTCCCGCCTATGTATACCTGTTTATCGAAGCCATGGCGGACGCAGCTGTGGCAGATGGAATGCCCCGTGGTCAGGCATATAAATTTGCTGCACAGTCTGTACTTGGCGCCGCAAAAATGGTATTGGAGACTGGAACACATCCAGGAATCTTAAAAGATGCCGTATGCTCTCCTGGGGGCACTACCATCGAAGCAGTCGCCATGCTGGAACAACAAGGAATGCGCAGCGCAGTCATTTCCGCACAGAGGGCATGCGTGCAAAAATCCAGGAAAATGGATCGTTCAAATACTCCCTAGCAAACCTGGCGAAATCAAACTTGCACTCCAGCAATCCTGGGAAGATTTTTCTAAAGTTCCCTTTTTAATTACCAGTGGACAACTGTCCTGGAATTATTTTCTTTCTCCTGGACAAAAGCACACAGTAATTCCAACTCAATCTGTTCCGTATCCGCCTCCACTGGATACGGAATCACAGATGCTTTCAGCCTCATGCCATGAACGCCTATACTTTTCTCCAGTTTTCCCACAAGAAAAAATGATGTTGCCCCCTGTATCGGCTTAACCCTCTCTAAAAGCTGCTCTTTGGTATAAAATTCCAAACAAGCGTTTTCACACTCATACTCTACCAATACCAGACGCTTTCCCTCTGGACACAAGCTGTCCAGATAAATGAAAAACTCCTCTTTTTGGGTAACCATGCCTTCCTGAAACATATTTTCATACCGTTCCAAAAGTTCTGTGCGGATATCCGCAAGTTCTATGACATTGATAAAAAATTCTATATCTTTCCCTGTTTCTTCACAGAAAAATTTCTGTTTTCTTGCCTTCTGCTTTCCCACAGCCACTTTCATTTTCCGCTTTACCAAAACAGGAAAATTTCGCGGTTTTATAACAACTTCCAATGTATCAAGATCCTCCATGGAGAAAGGAAACTGCTGATACTCTCCTTCAAATTCCAATATCCAATTCTCTACATTGGACAGGTCGCTTTTCTCCAACCCGCCAAATGATACATGATTTAACAGGAAATAATAGAAAAGCATCATGCCTTCCCCATCAAATTCCCCCAATCTTCCCCCTGTTATTGAGGCTATTCCATATACATTTCCCTGTACCCGAATTTCCTCAAGCAAATCAAAAATCCCTTCTTTGGATTTTTCAAACTGTGCCAATCGTTCTTCACGTTTTGTAAGCGTCCCCCTTTTTCGCTTTCTCTCTATCTTTTTGAACTTTTCTGTATCTTCCATTCTGTCATTCCCCTCTGCAAACAAATACAGCTTCAGTGTATACTCTGTCAGACAAAATGCTGCCGCTAAAACTTTCTCACCTAAAATTTCTATTTCCTTCCCCAAAAACATTGTTTTCTGAACTTGGGGCACCATATGCCGTATCGTCCTGATATCCATTTTTTTCCTCCTCTTTCAAATTTTGTTGCTTTTTTGCATTGTAATCGTTTTCATTTACTACTATAATAACATTATCTGAATGATTTCGTTAGAACTTTTTAACAAAACTGAATTTCCTCAGCTCTCGTGTAGTGTATTTGCAGGCAAGACCGCAGATCCTCCGTAAATTGCAACTGGAAAACATGCTGTTAGATCTATTCAGAAATTTTACTTATAGAAAGGTTTTACTTATTATGTGGGCTTATGAAAGTGTTTTTTACCAGATCTATCCTCTGGGATTTTGCGGGGCTCCCTTTGAAAATGATGGAATTGCTGCAAAACGTATCTTAAAAGTGAAGGACTGGATTCCCCATCTGGAAAAATTGGGCGTCAATGCCATCTATTTTTCCCCATTGTTCGAATCAGATACCCATGGCTACAATGCCAGGGATTACCGGAAAATTGATGTACGCCTTGGCGCCAATGAGGATTTCAAAGAAGTCTGTGACGCCCTGCACGAAGCAGGTATCCGCGTGGTACTGGACGGCGTATTCAATCATGCAGGCAGAGGGTTTTTCGCTTTCCAGGATGTCCTTCAAAACCGGGAAGGTTCCCGCTACCGGGACTGGTTCCACATTGATTTCAACGGAAATTCTAACTACAATGACGGGCTGTGGTACGAAGGATGGGAAGGGAATTACGATCTGGTGAAATTAAACCTTCGCAATGAAGAAGTCATCCAATATCTTCTGGAAAGTGTTTCTTATTGGGTGGATCACTGGGATATTGACGGGCTTCGCCTGGATGTTGCCTACTGTCTCGACCACGACTTTGTTCGAAGGCTACGCAGCCATTGTGACAATCTGAAAGCCGATTTCTTCCTGGTAGGAGAAATGCTTCACGGCGACTATAACCAGTTGATGAACGATGCCATGCTGCACTCTGCCACCAACTATGAATGTTATAAGGGATTACACTCCAGTTTCAATTCCATGAATATGTTTGAAATTAACCATTCCCTGCTGCGGCAGTTTGGACCGGAAAACTGGACACTGTACCGGGGCAAGCATCTGCTTAGTTTTGTGGACAACCACGATGTCTCCCGTATCGCTTCCATTTTGGGCAATCCAAAACATCTGCCGCTGATTTACGCCCTAAGCTTTGGTATGCCTGGGATTCCCTGTGTCTATTACGGCAGCGAATGGGGGGCAAAAGGTGACAAATCAAATGGCGACCCTTCTTTACGTCCCAGTTTTGACGCCCCAGAATGGAATGAGCTGACAGAATGGATTTCCAAACTTACCGCGGCAAAGAAATCCTCAGAAGCTTTGAATTATGGTGATTTCCGCTCTGTTGTCTTAACTAATAAACAATGTATTTTTGAGCGTAAAACGGCAAATGAGCGGGTATTGGTGGCAATCAATGCGGACAGTGAAGCATATACGGCACACTTTAACGCTGAATGCGGACAAGCAATCGACTTGATTACTGGAGAAGAGCATGATTTTGGCGGCGGAAGCGAGCTTCCTCCTTACAGCGCCTATTTCTGGAAATGTGAAAAATAATCAGAAGCCGGATGAATTTCAACCATTTTCATCCGGCTTTTGATTATTTTTTCTCAATTGCTCTGCTATTCTGCCTAAGCGGTTAAACCAGCCCTGTGGCAGTGACAGGCCGAATATAATCCCTAATACAATCGCGCCTGCAATCTTAAGGGTTTCAATCCCCTTAGCAGAACTTTTGGATAATTCATTCATAATGAGATAATAAGATGCATAATAGACGCCAGAACCTGGCACCAAACTGAAAATACCTGCAATCAGAAATATCGTACTGGGCATTTTGCGCACTGCAGACAATACCCTTGCCACCAGGGTTAAAACCAATGTCGCCCAAAGGGAAGACACAGCGGCTCCAAATCCATAGTTGATGCAAACACAATATACCATCCACCCAATTCCTCCATTTACTGCACAATACAAGTATTCCTGTTTTGGCACATGGAACAGAACAGCAAATGCAAAGGTAGAAACCATCGCTACCAAAATTTGAATTACCATAAAGGCAGCATCCCCCCTCCTAATAATTGAAAGGTCTTGACAGCGGCTCCCACGCCGATGGCAATGCACATTCCTGTCAGCAAAGCATCAATCAAACGTATGCTGCCTGAGAGATAGTCCCCATTAAACAAATCGCGAATTGCCGTAACTAGGGATACTCCTGGCATCAGCAAGATAATTCCCCCAATGATAATTCTGTCAAACTGTATCCCCCATCCAGCTACATAACAGATAAGCCCCCCAATTGTCACCATTGCGCTTCCGAGAATACTTGTCAAAAACTTGGAAGTATGGCGCTTTTCTGCTGCCAGCAGAAAGGCCTGCAGCAGCACGCCCAGAAAAAACGACATTACACTGTCAAACGGATGCCCTCCCAAGAGATAACAAAACCCAGCGCTTCCAATACCGCAGGCAAAAATCCTTATGAAATCTGGTGTAACAGGAGCGCATCTGCATTGCCGTAATTGTTCCAATGCCTCCTCTGGAGAATAGTTTCCCTCACAGATTTCCCTGGAAAGCTGGTTCATCCTTGCCACTTTCTCCAGGTTAACCTCACCAATGGGCACATTGCGCACCATACTCCCAGCATCCGTTTGATTTTCATGTACAGTGGCAAAAATTCCATTTGTGATCACAAATACATTACAATCATCCACACCATATGCCTGCATAATACGCTCTACCGTTTCCTGCACCCGGTAAATTTCCCCTCCGCTTTTCAGCAATTCTTCTCCGATCGACACTGCAAGATTCAGTATCTGCTTACTCTCCCACATCTTCCAACTTCTCCAAGCTCTTTATAATTCCCAACAGCAAAAATAAATAGGGAGTTAAAAATATGGTAGGGTTGTTTGCCATTCCCTGCGCCATATAACTGCACACCATAACCGTCCCAAAAAGCAAAAGCGGCTGTTTTGCATATTTTTTTGCGCCCCTTACTGCAGTGCTGACCAAAAGCCCAAAATAACCAACAGCTCCAAATATGCCTGTAGTGACAAGAAGCTGTAAAAATTCATTATGTGCATCAACCAGCCTTGCCCCACGAAATATATCAGAAACTCTTGATCCTCCATACTGCTCCACAAACATATTGTAACAATTTACCCCATAACCAGTAAGTTTTTGCCAGAAAGGCATTTCCAGCCATCCATTCCCTGTCATCCCCCAGATATAACCTCTGTAGCTTCCGAAAGACTCCTGCAGTTTCAGCCTGTTCAAACCAGAAAGCGAACCTTCCCATGGCGTTTCTTTGATATTCGTAGTTACAAACAATAAGATTGCTGCTGCTACAAGAACCACAAAAGCGACAAATATACATTTCCGCAAAGAACGGTAGTCAAAATCCCTTCCTTTCCTCTTTCTATTCCAGATCAAAAACATTGCTCCTGCAATCAGTATGCCCATGACTGCCAATACATATCCATTGAGCATGATGTCATACTGAAATTTTACATTCTTGAAATTTAATAGCATTGCGGTTTGCAATTTTGCCGCCTCGCCCATTGAGACGGTCACTTTCATTAAAACGCTGCCCAGCCAAAACAAACCGCAGATCTCCAAATAACGCTGCATAGATTCTTGGTCGCGCATTGCAAACCATAACAGAACTAAGAAAGCGGCGGCATACCCCAATACCCAGCTTTCGCACCTAGTACAATAAGCTGTCCAAAATCCCAATACCAGGAAACTGCCTGCTGCAATCCTCATTGTTCTCGTTTTTGATAATAGGTACAAAACCATCCCAACAGGCACGACCATACATAGATAACCAACACAGGCATTAACATTACCAATGGTGCTGATAAAGCTTCCATGCTGTTCAATACTTAAGTTATCATACATATGCAAAGGGTCAATCGCCCAAAAATTTAAAATTGCCAATACGGTTACAATGGTATTGGCGGCAATAAAGAACCATAGGATCCATTTTCCAGGTTTCAAGTGGTTTCCTAAAATACCATACATGGCAATACAAAACAGCCAAACAATCGCCCCAAGTTTTCTTCCATCCTTTCCCAACAAAGATTCGGATGGATTGACAGAAAAAATTGTTGCAAGACAAATTCCAACCACAAAAATCACTGCAAACCATGTGGATACAGAGAATCCAGAGAGCCATTTTTTTATCCTCTGGGCAAAGGGGAGTTTTTCTGAATTTATATTTTTCTGCTGCAGCCTGCCTTTCAGCTGCATTTCTTCCTTATATCTCGATAGCCAATCCATTCCGGCAAATATCACGATCAACGACATCAACCCTATGATGCATACCCGAAAGAACGAGAGTTTTGCAACTGAAATATTAATAAAATTATTTTCATAGTAGAGCGGAAATAATCCAAGCATCAATATGACAAATACTGCTGCCGTCCCTTCCAAAAATATATACATCACACTTTTGTTCTGTTTCATTTTGTCCTCCAAACGTGTTCTGTTAAAATTCTATCTGTTTTCCTGCCTCCGCCAACATACAAGACGCACCCAGAGCTTTTTGAATTGCTGCAATTGCCAGAATCCCAGTACAATGCAACGGCAAAACCACATCTATATCCAATTCCTGGAGTGCCTCAATCGTTTTATCCAGTCGTTCTTGCCTGCATCCCTTTAAATGCATCCCCGCAACAACGCTGTGAATATGCATTCCTGGAAATGCCGATTTCACATAATGCAGGCAATTGATGATTCCTGGATGGGCACAGCCTGCAAACACACACAACCCTTGTTTGCTTTCCATTACCAAAAGCTGTTCATCCTCCATCACGTCTGCAAGCAGTTCAGATCCTGATTCCTGAATCACATCCCTCCAAAAACCTTTGGGAATTGGCTCAAACTCCGTAACATAAGGAATTTCTGACAGTAGATACACTCCTTCTGTAATCTGGGTACATCCTCCCTGCAGCCTGTGCAGTTGTACGATTTCCTGCCAATTTCCTTCATTGTCCACCCCTATATATCGAATCTCTTTCGTTTTGAGATTTTCCGTATATTTTCTCTCAAATGATTTGCCCTGAATATATACTGGGGCATCTATTCCCAGCCCATTATAATATGCCATTCCCCCGCAGTGGTCATAATGCCCATGGCTTAAAATAATGCCGTCCAGCCTCTCAAGCTGTATCTGCAGTTTTTTTGCATTATGCACAAATACATGGCTCTGCCCTGTATCAAAAAGATAGTTTCCATGTTCTGACTCAATAAAAAGTGACAAACCATGTTCTGCCAGAAACCCTCGCTTATACACGGTATTTTCTGTTAAAATACTTACCTTCATATTCGCTTTTCTTCCTCTTGTTTTTCTTTCGCCTGCAGGATTGTTTCTTTAATTAGGAAACTCTTTTCTTTCCTATTCTGCCTCTTGCTCTTCTTTCGCCTGCAGGATTGCTTCATTCAGGGAAAGCATCTTCGCATCCAGCATAGAGACGATTCCAGCACATTCCCGCAGATCCCGGCTGATGTAGTCCGGCGCATCCCCTTCAAATTTATAATAGATCTTATGTTCCAGGCTTGCCCAAAAATCCATGGCGATCGTTCGGATTTGTATTTCCACCTTGGTGTCAATCACACGGTCTGTAAGAAAAATGGGCACCGTAACCAACATATGGTAACTTTTATAACCGCTCTCTTTCGGATTTTTAATATAATCCTTTACAGAAACTACAGTAAGATCATTTTGCCTGCCTATCATTTCTGCCAAGCGGTAAATATCTGATGTAAAGGAGCAGACCAGCCGGATACCTGCAATATCATTTACATGAGCCACCATATTATCAATGGTACTCTCATAATTGTTACGCCTTAATTTTTTTACAATGCTTTCCGGCGTTTTAATTCTGGATTTAATATATTCAATGGGATTATATTTATGTATATGGCGAAATTCGTCGTTTAAAATTTCAAGTTTCGTCCCCACCTCTTTCAAGGCGGAATTATATAAGAAGATTACCGTTTCCCAACTGGCGACACCTTCATTTAATTTATCAGCTAAATCCATGTCGTTTCCTTCTTTCTGTCAAATAAGAGGCTGCCCTCTGTTCAAGACTCATTCTTTTTAGTATACCACATAACCTAGTACTTTCGACAGATTTTATAAATATTTTAGAGTTTTTTCCTGCAATTACAAGAACTCTTCCGCAAAAACAGCCAAAACCTATGGTTTCCCACAAGCTCCGGCTGCTTTGCCCTCCTGTAATACTTCTTTTACTTACATATTCTCTAAAATTTTGTCAATCGTTACCAGTTTTACACAAATGATAAAAATTTCCGTTGCTATTTTCAATTCTGGCAAGGTAGGATAGGAAGGTGCGATACGGATAGTAGCATCTTTTGGATCTTTCCCATAAGGATATGGCGCTCCGGCAGGAGTCATGGTAACACCAGCTTCTTTCGCCTTTGCCACAATTGCCTTAGCACAGCCTTCCAGTGCCTCAAATGCCATAAAATATCCTCCCTTGGGTGCAATCCAGCTTCCAGCCCCTCTGCCGGAGAGCTCTTCTTCCAGGGTATTGAGAATCATTTCAAACTTAGGGCGCAAAATATCCGCGTGTTTTTTCATATGCATGGTCATGCCATAGATATCTTTGAAAAACCGTACATGGCGAAGCTGATTTACTTTGTCATGGCCAATGGTTTGAATTTGTAGCTGTTTTTTAATATCCACCAGGTTATTCTTGGAAGTTGCAATTGCAGCAACGCCGGAACCGGGGAAACTGATCTTGGAAGTAGAGCAGAACTTGTAGACCAAATCTGGATTGCCTACACGCTTACACTCTGCCAAAATTTCCACCAAATGATCCTGGTCAAGATCGTACAGATGGTGTACGCCATAAGCATTATCCCAGTAAATACGGAAATCTTCTGCTGCAGGCTTTAGCCTTGCAAAACGGCGCACTGTCTCTGCTGAGTAAGTAATTCCCTGTGGATTAGAGTATTTCGGTACACACCAGATTCCCTTGATTGCCGGATCTTTATTTACCAGCTCCTCCACCATATCCATATCAGGACCCGTCAGAAGCATAGGGACATTGATCATTTCAATGCCAAAATACTCAGTAATGGCAAAATGTCTGTCATAGCCTGGAACTGGGCATAAAAATTTTACTTTATCGAGCTTGCACCAAGGAGTACTTCCCATTACCCCATTGGTCATAGAACGTGAAATGGTATCAAACATAACGTTGAGGCTGGAATTGCCATAAATAATGATATTATCTGGATGGCATTCAATCATGTCTCCCAGCAATACCTTTGCCTCATAGATTCCATCCAAAACACCATAATTACGGCAGTCCGTCCCATCATCACACTTTAAATCTGTGCTGCTGTTGAGAACATCCATCATTCCCATGGACAAATTCAACTGTTCTACAGAAGGCTTTCCCCTGGACATATCCAGTTTCAATCCGCTCTGTGCATATTTTTGATAAGCCTCTTCCAGCTCTGCCTTCTCCTGTAATAATTCTTCTTTGCTCATTTCTTGATATGGCTGCATTATTTCATCCTCCTGAAGTTCTCATTATCATTTCAGAACGCTGTCGGCGTTCTTGCTGCGGGATGCGGGTCAGTTCCGCTGACAAAAACGAATCCGTACCCCTGCTTCTAAACTTCCCTTATTATGCACTATTCCAGAAAAATTGTAAAGTATTTTCTTTGACAAATTTACATTTGTTCGCGTGCTGCGGACTTTTTTAAAAAATCAAGATGGGCGCTAATCTGCTTTTCATAGCCATTTTGTGTGGGTTCGTAAAACTTTGCATCGGTCAAACCATCGGGAAGATACTGCTGTTTTACATAATGATCTTTATAATCGTGGGCATAGAGATAGCCCTTGCCTCTCCCAAGTTTTTGCGCCCCCCGGTAATGGGAATCCTGCAGATGGACTGGGACGGGGGCTGTCCTTGTCTCCCTGACTGTCTCCATGGCACGGTCAATCGCCACGCAAGCCGCATTGCTTTTGGGAGCACTTGCCACATAGGTAACTGCATGGGACAAAATAATCTGGGCCTCCGGCATTCCCACCCGTTCCACGGCATGCGCCGCGCTGACTGCCACCATCAAGGCATACGGATCTGCATTTCCCACGTCCTCGGATGCACAGATCATAATACGCCTTGCGATAAATTTAATATCTTCCCCGGCATACAGCATTCTTGCCAAATAATATACTGCCGCGTCTGGGTCAGAACCACGCATACTCTTGATAAATGCCGAGATGGTATCGTAATGGTTATCTCCATTTTTATCATACCTTACCACCCGTTTTTGTATGCATTCGGAAGCCACGGCAAGGGTGATATGAATTTTTCCATCTTCTCCCCTGGGTGTGGTAAGCACGCCCAATTCTATGGCTGTCAGAGCCGCCCTGGCGTCTCCATTTGCCACATCTGACAGAAATTCGAGCGCATCCTCTGTGACTTCCGCCTGGTAAGAACCCATGCCCTTTTCCTTGTCATTCACGGCACGAATCAGGATCGTTTTGATATCCTCTTTTGACAAAGGCTTCAGTTCAAAAACCACAGACCGGGATAAAAGCGCCCCATTTACCTCAAAATAAGGATTTTCTGTTGTGGCTCCAATGAGAATCACCGTCCCATCTTCCACAAAAGGCAACAGGTAATCCTGCTGTCCCTTGTTAAAACGGTGGATCTCATCAATAAAGAGAATCGTCTTTTTTGCATACATTCCCTGATTGTTTTTTGCCTGCTGGACAACTTCCTCCATATCCTTTTTTCCAGCGGAAGTGGCATTAATCTGGGTAAACTCTGCACAGGTGGTATTGGCAATCACTTTCGCCAAGGTAGTCTTCCCAGTTCCTGGAGGACCGTAAAAAATAATAGAACTCAGCTTATCTGCCTGGATTGCCCGGTACAATAGTTTATCTTTTCCTATAATATGCTGCTGCCCTGCTACGTCCTCCAGCCGGGTTGGGCGCATACGGCTTGCCAAAGGCGATTCTTTTTGCTGATTCTGTTCCCTCATATATTCAAATAAATCCATATCCTTCTCCTTTTTTCACTGTTGGACTGCCTTGCTGGTTTTATGCAGCAGATGCCGTACCCGCTTTTTCTGCAGGAACAAATCATAACTTTTCACGATCAGCACAGAACATTTCGCCTGTTCTGTAATGCGGTCCGTACGAAATCCTGTAACCACTTCCTGCATTCCCCAATCCAGGGAAGCTCCCATTATGATTAAATCATAGTCTCCAGATTCTTTCGTCACTTGGTTTACCAAATCACCGCTGCATACTTTCACTTCTACAGGCTGCCGGAAAATTTCTTGGGAACCTTTGAGATGTTCTTTCGCCTGCTTGATATCCTCTGGAACTTCTACCACATGCAGCAGTGTAATCTTTGCATGGTACGCTTTTGCAATTCGATCCACAACCTTTGCCGTCATCTGAGAGTATTTTCCGCCCCCATAAGGGAACAAAATTTTCTGATACTCTGTTGTATTACCGCAAAGCTTTAAAATTCCAACATCAGCCGGCGCCTCCTGCAGCATCCGGTAAGTAATATTTCCATACATATATTTCGCGAAACCAGAACCATGCCAGCCCATAATTACAAAAGGGTGCTTGTCCCGCTTCACCGTCGACATAATGGCGTGGAACGCGTCCCTGGAATTGATCATCACAGGTTTCATATAAGATTCCCCTTCCAGTTCTTTGAGCTTTTGTACAATCTCCCCCTGTTCATTTATATTTTGCATCATCAAATCATATTCAGAGAAAGAAAGCATATTATCTGGAATTACATTTACCTTTACTGGAACCACCCAGGTTTTTTCTTCTGCACAGGCAAGCTTTCTGCCAAGTTCCATCAATCCATCCATGGTATGGGGATTGGAAACAGGTATAATGATTTCGTTTTCTTTGTCTTGTATTTTATATTCCCGAATCTTTGGCAAATCCACATTGGACAAGCCTTTGGAAGCATATTTCAGCCTTGGCATAAGAAGATAATAATACAAAATACCTGCAACAATCACAGAAACTGCAATGATTAACGCCGGACGATCTGAAATCGCAAGCTGGCAAATCAAAAACAAATTAATACCAATCCCCAAAATGGGCGTAATTGGAAAGAAAGGCACTCGGAACTTTCGTTCCAGCTTGGGCTTGTTTTTTCGAAACAGAATCAACGCAACATTGACAAGGCTGTAACCTGTCAGTGAAAAAATACTAGTCACGGTCGAAATATGCTCCAGGTCCCGGATTGTCACTGCCGCTACTACAATCAGGGAAGATACGATAATGGAAAATACAGGCGTCTTGGTCTTACTGTTAATAGATTTAAACATCCCTGGTAGACGCTGGTCCCTTGCCATAGCAAAGGAAGTCCTGGAAGACGCCATAACAGCCGTGTTAATGGACGATAATGTTGCCAAAATTCCTGCAAAGGCAAACAGATATCCCCCCACAGGTCCGGCAATCCGTACAGCAGTATCAATCATAGGCGTATTGGTAACTTCTGGTACAAGCTGGGATACAGGCAAAATGCCGCTTCCAATAAAAAATACGGAAGTCTTTAAAAAAATCACTACCGCAATGGAAATTAAAATTGCTTTAGGAATGGTTTTCTCTGGTTCAATTACTTCTTCACTTGCCGTTGTAATCAGCCCATATCCGATGTATGTCATATACAAAATTCCCATGGCATTGAATACGCCTGGCATCCCCTGGGGCAAAAATGGCTGCTGGTTACCCAGATCTAAATGAAATACCCCCACAACCACATACAACAGCAGCAAGCCAATTAAAAGCGTAGTAATAATATTTTGAAGCTTTCCTGAACTCTTGGTTCCTTTGATATTGGTAAAAGCCACATAGGCCACTAACAGGTATGCGGTCACCATTTTTGGAATAAATGGAAATATGTAATTGATAAAATTTCCAAACCCCAGCGCAAACAGTCCACAAGACATGGCATACCCCAGCCAGAACCCCCATCCGCAGATAAATCCTATAATATTATTTCCAGTGGCTTCCTTCACATATACATAACCGCCCCCTGCCTTTGGCACTACAGTTACCAGCTCAGCAAAAGACAATCCTGTAAAAACAGCCGCAATTCCGGCAAGAAAAATCGCAAGTGACGCTCCTGGTCCTGCCACTTGGAAGCTTGTCCCTGCCAATACAAAAATAGCAGACCCAATCATTGTGCCTATACTGATCATTAAAGAGGAATACATCCCTAACGTACGGTCTAATGTCTGTTTCATAGCAGCCTCCTTTCCATCATTTACCTTAATAGGTAATTGCAAAACTGATACCTTATGACACGCCGGATGGCATGATGGGGTGCCCTTTGGGTATAAATTATGAAAATTTCATATACAATTTATACAATTATACACAAATATTTCTCCTTAAATTTTTTGAATTGTATATGAAATTTCTAAAATGATTGAGTTTCACAATTGCCTAATTTACTTTAAAAAGGCTATCAAATGGAGATCCCTCCCGCCACTGATAGGTATCAGCTGCGCACCGCCTATAGAGGCGGGAGTCATCCCTCATCTGATATACATGGGAAACATATAAAAAAGTATAACCAATCCTGCCATTAAATTCAATCATTTTGCAAAATTTCATTGCAATGTCTACAAATTTGCCTGTCTATGCCTTGCAGATTCTTATTTCAAAAATGATTTCCTATGCTGTCACAAACAAATTGCTGTACGCCCCAGATTGTTAGTCAAACATGATCTCCTCTACTGTCACAAACTGAAACCCCTTTTTCTGCAGTTGGTCTATAATCTCCAATGCCGCCGTAATGCTGGAACCGTAATAATCATGAAGCAATATAATATCATTTTCTTTTGCTTTGCCCAGCACTTTCTGCACCACGCAAGAAGCATCCCCAGAACACCAGTCCAAGGGATCCACCGTCCATAGCACAGGAAACATATTCAATTCCTTCTCAAAGGTTTTGTCCCAGGTACCATAAGGAGGGCGCACATACTGGACTTCCTCCCCAGTAATTTCTTTAATGACCTGATTCGTCTCCACAAGCTCCATTTTAAATTTTTCCCGATTGCTGGTTCCCAACTGAATATGGCTGTATGTATGGTTTCCGATCAAATGTCCTTCCTTTTTCATACGTTTGATGATATCTGGATGCAGCTCGGCATGTTCCCCTGTTACAAAAAAAGTGGCATGTACGCCCCGTTCTTTCAATCCGTCAAGGAGTTCCTGTGTGTAAACTGGGTGGGGACCATCATCAAAGGTAATGGCAATCTTTTTCATTTCCCCTGTTGTATCCTGCAGTCCTTTTGTGCCCTGCTCCTTGGTTCCTTTTGTATTTTCCTGTAAGTTTACTGCCATTTTCAGGGTATTTTTCAACTCTGCCCCTCTCCCTGCACACCCCAACATGCACACTACAACAAGGAATAGCCCCAGTAAATCTGCCAGCAGACATTTCTTCCAAAAACTAAACTGTTTTTGTTTCTTTTCTTCCATAATAAAGTAACAGCTCCAGAAGATACTTCCCTTCAATATATGACTCTAAGGATGTACCCTATACCCAAAGATATGCCCAAAGAAGCGCCCATGATACCATTCGGCGTGTCCAAGGGCTGCCTTACGACACGCCGAATGGTATCATGGGGTGCCCTTTGGGTATACTTTATAAAAATCTTATAAACCAATTGTACTTTCACTCAAAAAAGATTATACTGATAAAGAAAAATATATGAATAACAGATAAATTTGAAATACGGTCATTGAATAAATTTATAAATTATACCCAAAATGACCCCTATAACAACCATTCGGGTATCAAGAACGAAAGGAATATTTTTATGAACAGCTCCTATCATTTTCAAGTAAATTTGGAAGGTATGTTAGACATACTTTCTAACCATTTATATAAGACAGCGGATGTATTCTTGCGGGAATTGCTGCAAAATGGCGCGGATGCCATCACCCTCCGGCAAAAACAGCAAACAAATTGGCAAAACGGCAGGGTAGATATCCACCTAATTCCAGGAAAACAGATGATTGTACAGGATAATGGCGCAGGGCTAACCGAAGAGGAAATACACAAGTTCCTCTCTGTCATCGGACAATCTTCCAAACAGGAGCTGGTAAATGGCCAGCTTCCAGAAGATTATATTGGACGTTTTGGAATTGGGCTGTTGTCTTGCTTCATGGTTTCAGATTCTATCATGATACATACAAAATCCATCCATGGTGAGCAAGGTTATGTCTGGGAAGGACTGCCTGACGGCACCTATACCCTAAAACCATCTGACACTGCACAGCAAGGCACTGCCGTGACGCTGAAAGCAAAACCTGGCTGTGAAATGTATTTTCATCCCAAAAAAGTGGTCGAATTGGTTACTTATTATGGGCTGACTCTGCCAATCCCTATTTTCATGGACAAAAACCTGGAACCTTTAAATCACATCCCAGAGGATTTTTCCTCCCTCAGCCGGGCAAAACTCTTATCTTTTGGCGAATGGCTGTTCCAGGAGGAATTTCTCGAAGCAATTCCCATAAAAACCCAGCATTTATCCGGCGCCGCCTATGTCCTTCCATACCGGACAGATGTCTCAGTAAAAAAAGGACACCGTATTTATTTAAAACATATGCTGTTGACAGAGCAAGGCGCCCCTCTGCTCCCCGACTGGGCTTTTTTTCTGCGATGCTTTTTAAATACAGACAACCTGCGCCCCACTGCCTCCAGGGAAAACTTTTATGAAGACCAAGAACTTCTTTTGGCACAGACAGAATTCTCAGGCGCCGTCAAATATCATTTGAAAAAACTTGCACAATGTAACCCCCAATCCCTGCAGCGTATCGTGGCTGTCCATAACGAAGCTGTCAAATCTATGGCTGTCTGGGATGATGAAATTTTCCGCCTGTTTATTGATTATCTTCCTTTTATAACTTCAGAGGGGGAAGTTCCGGGAGCTGCGCTGAAAACAATAGAAGAAGCCGTCTACATTGAGGATGTGCCAAGATTTAAGCAGTTAAAACCAGTATTTATTGCCCAAGACAGGCTATTGATCTGTACAGGCTATACCTATGACCAGGAACTGATTCAAAAACTTGCCAAAACCTTTTCCCTGTCTATAGAACCTTTACAAGAAGAAAGCATGGCACAGGTATTGACGGACATTACGTTTACAGAACGGCAAAAAGGCGTTTCACTGCTGCATTCCATCAACCAGGGATTAAAAGACTTTGACTGCCAGGCACAACTGCGGCATTTCTATCCCATTGACCTTCCGGCTCTTTACTATATGAGTGATGACATACAGTTCCTGCGGCAAGTACAAAGCGCCCAGGAAACCAGCAAAGGAGTGTTTTCCGCCACACTGTCCTCCCTGTTGTCTGGAGTCTGTGAAAAACCGCTTGCCACTTTATACTTAAATTGGAACAATCCTCTAATCCAGCGGCTACTCCATATAAAAAATGAGAAAATGCTGCAAAGCGTGGCAAAAGTCCTCTATATCCACGCCCTTGTGACAGGCGGGCATTCTCCACGGCGGGAGGAACTGAAAACCTTAAGCCAGGAACTTCTGTACCTGATTGACTATAATGAAAATTTTAAGAAATTCAAAGTAATCGACGGCTCTGCGGAACCTAAATAACCAGTACTATCAAGATGAATATCGAAAAATTAATTACAAAAAGGAGATGCAAATGAAAAAGAAATTTAACGGCTCTGCCCTGGAAACGAAACTAAACAACTTGTCTGGAAATACAAAAATGACGGCACTTCTGTCTGCCATCGCCCAGGCAGATGAAGCCGAAGACCACTATTACCGCCTGCTGTTTCGCTATGAGTATAGCTGTGAAGCAACTTTCCACGATGACCCTCCCAAGGCAATGCCTGCGGCAGCGGAATTTGGTACTATTTTTGAAGAACACCCTGATGCTTTGGGAGAATTTGGCTATGAAGCGTATCTGATGATTACCCAGATGGCAATCGACCCTATAACCTCCCTGCCGCAAATTCCTCTTTCCCAATGGGAAGCAATGATGGAACAGTTTTATACACTGGTCAAACGATTCCATATGGGCTACCGTGTCTACTGGTGGCAGATGTGCCGGTTCTATATTTACCTGGATAAAGAAAAAGCCTTTGAATATTTTCAAAAATTCTGGAAAACTGGACGTGACGATTTATCAGACTGCCGCGCCTGTGAACGCTGCTATGGGGTGCGCCTTCACCTCCTTGTCAAAGATACAAAGGGGGCGGAAGAAATGGCAAAGCCAATTAAACAGAAACGCCTCCGATTTTGCAGCGACACCCCTCATTTGATGCTCCTTGCCTATATTGAAGACGCCATGAATCGCGGCGATCTGAAAACAGCCATCCCCTATGCCAGACAGCTCAAGCGCATTGGACATAGGGATAAAGGAGACCTATCCTATATGGGAGCTGTATTGCGCTGTTTTGCTTATTCCGACCCTGATACCGCCCTTTCTTTGCTGGAACAAGGATTTCCCTGGACAATCCATCTTTGGGATCAAAAAATGCTCTACGATTTCTACAAAGGCGCCTGGACGGTACTTCGCCAATGCCACAAACAAAACGATACCATTTGTTTAAAACTTCCAGAAGAGCTTCCCTTCTTTTGCGAAAACGGAACCTATCTTATTTCGGAACTGGAAGACTGGATTGATTCCCAGTTATCAGAAATCGCTGGGAAATTTGACCTTCGAAACAACACAGATTATTATGCCAAAGATTTAGAGCTTGCCAGAAAAGATCTAAGCCTTTAAATCATTACACAGGAGATAAAAGTACACTCAAGGGCAACCCATTCTGACCAATCGGCGTGTCACAAGTGATAGATTCTGCATAATTCGAATGGCAAACGAGCTTTGGCATATCATCCAGATGGAAGGTGACCTTCACGATTGCAGATGGCATTCTTGAATTATGCAGAATCGATACAGCATCCCTTATCCAAGGTACTCCTGTGAGTCTCGGCACAGGAGTATCTCCTATTAAATATTACTTACAATGTGCAGTCAATGAATCATGTTCCACATCAATCAAAATCGTATCTCCCGCCCTCACCTGGTCGGCAAGAATCAATTTTGCTGCTAAAGTTTCCACCGTTTTTTGCAGATACCGTTTCAGTGGCCTTGCCCCATATACAGGGTCGTAACCGTTATCCACAATATACTGCTCCGCGTTGGAACTCAATTCTAAAGAGATTTCCCGTTCTGCCAGCCGTTTGTTCAGATCAGCCATCAAGAGATGGATAATCCCGCCGATATTGTTTTTCGTCAATGGCTTAAACAGAATGATTTCATCCAAACGGTTCAAAAATTCTGGGCGGAAACTATTTTTCAGCTCATCCATCACTGCTTTTTCACATTCTTGCTTGATGTCACCGCTGTCCGCAATCCCCTCCAACAGATAGGAAGACCCCAGATTCGATGTCATAATTAAAATTGTATTTTTAAAGTCAACGGTGCGCCCCTGGGAATCTGTAATTCGTCCATCGTCCAACACCTGCAGCAGCACGTTAAATACATCAGGATGTGCTTTTTCCACTTCATCAAACAACACTACGGAATAAGGTTTTCTCCGCACAGCCTCTGTAAGCTGCCCTCCTTCCTCATACCCTACGTATCCAGGAGGCGCTCCAATCAGGCGTGAAACAGAATATTTCTCCATATACTCACTCATGTCAATGCGCACCATATTATTCTCATCATCAAAGAGGCTGGCGGCAAGCGCCTTGGCAAGCTCCGTCTTACCCACGCCGGTAGGTCCTAAAAACAGGAAGGAGCCAATGGGCTTGCTGGGATCCTTGATCCCTGCCTTGGAACGGATAATCGCCTCTGTCACTTTGGTAACGCCTTCTTCCTGCCCAATCACCCGTTTATGAAGTTCTTCATCTAAATGCAGGGTCTTATTCCGCTCGCTCTCTGTCAGTTTTGCCACCGGAATTCCCGTCCATCTTGAAATAATCTTTGCAATCTCCTCTTCACTGACATTTTCATGGACTAAGCTTAAGTCTTTGTTTTTTACCTGCTCCTCTTCGATTTCTAATTGGCGCTGAAGCTCTGGTTTTTTTCCATACTGCAGTTCTGCGGCTTTTTCCAGGTCATAATTCTGCTGTGCCATCGTGATTTCACTGTTGATCGCTTCCAGTTCTTCCCGCAGTTTCTGTACCTTTTCTACTGATTTTTTCTCATTATCCCACTGTGCTTTTTTTGACTGGAACTCATTTTTCAGATCGGCAAGTTCCTTCTGCAAAGTCTCCAAACGGTCTTTGCTGAGACGATCCTCCTCTTTTTTCAATGCCGCCTCCTCAATTTCCATCTGCATGACCTTGCGCTGCAGTTCATCCAGCTCTGCAGGCATGGAATCTAATTCCGTCTTAATCAATGCACATGCCTCGTCCACTAAATCAATCGCCTTATCTGGCAGGAAACGATCACTAATATAGCGGTTGGAGAGCATCGCCGCTGACACCAGGGCGCTGTCTGTAATTTTCACGCCGTGAAATACTTCATACCGGTCTTTTAAACCACGCAGGATAGAGATGGTATCTTCCACCGTGGGTTCCTCGACGTGGACTGGCTGGAACCTTCGCTCCAATGCCGCATCTTTTTCCACATATTCCCGGTATTCATCCAATGTGGTAGCGCCGATACAGTGCAGTTCTCCCCTGGCAAGCATGGGTTTCAATAACTGCCCGGCATCCATGGCTCCCTCTGTCTTACCAGCGCCTACAATGGTATGCAGTTCGTCAATAAACAAAATAATCTGTCCGTCACTGCTCTTGATCTCGTCCAAGACTGCTTTCAGCCGCTCTTCAAACTCTCCGCGATATTTTGCCCCTGCCACAAGCGCCCCCATATCCAGGGCAAACAAACGTTTATCCTTTAATCCTTCTGGGACATCTCCCCGGACAATTCGCTGTGCAAGCCCTTCTACCACGGCAGTTTTTCCAACTCCAGGTTCTCCGATCAATACCGGATTATTTTTTGTCTTTCGGGACAAAATACGCACCACATTTCTGATCTCATGATCCCTTCCAATTACCGGATCCAGTTTCTGGTCCCTTGCGCGTTCCACCATATCATAACCATATTTTTCTAAAGTATCATAGGTTGCTTCTGGATTATCAGAAACAACCTTCTGGTTTCCCCTTACAGTGGCAAGCGCCTGCAGAAAACGGTCTCTGGTAATGCCATATTCCTTAAAAATTTCTTTTAACGCCTGGTTTGGATATTTCAGCAATGTCAAAAACAGATGTTCCACAGATACATACTCATCCCCCATTTTCTTTGCCTCATCCTCAGCGCTGACCAGCACCTTATTCAAATGCTGCCCCATATAAATCTGCCCGCCGGACACTTTAACCCGCTTTGCCAGATGATTCTGGGCATTCTGGATAAAATGTTCTTTATTGATCTCCATCTTTTCAACCAACTTTGGAATCAGTCCATCCTCCTGTAATAACAGGGAGACAAGCAGATGTTCTTGTTCAATTTCCTGGTTGCCATATTCATATGCCAGCTTTTCACATCCATTGATGGCTTCCACTGACTTCTGTGTAAATTTTTGAATATTCATAAGGGTTCCTCCTTCCCTCCTGACCACTGCCAATGTTTTTAAGTTTCCTTTCAAAACCTCTTACGATTGGTAAATGATTAGCCTGCCATACTGACAGAGCCTGATTTACTCGTAGCGCAATTATTAAGTTGTACGAGTATTGTTCTATGTCTGATATAACAATATCACCAGTTGTTAGCACTGTCAATAGGTGAGTGCTAAAATTGTGTGAAAATTTTATGAAATGATTTTATAAAGTTTCTGGAGACTCATACTTTTATATTTTAACTGATTTACATACCATTTACACATTTTTTCTTTTTATGCATAGAAAACCACCGCCTTATGACCGGCGGTGGTTCTCTGGCTGCTTAGAAATTGGTTACATTGCCAATTCTTTATATTTCTTTTTCAGTTCTCTCAAAACTTGTTGTGTCGATTCCGTCTAACATCTTTTTGTAATTCTTGTTCTTTTTCTCATGCATCCAACCACGTATAACGATATATTCCATCCGTTCTTTGATGCTCGCCTTTATGCAAAACTCGACCTTTGTGGTCTTTCCGTTTTCCTGCCATATATTACAACCTCCATTCCTACAATAATAACTGTTCAAGTTCCTCAGCCGCTGCAGCAAAATGCGTATGTTCCAATTTCCTTAACATCGGTTTACAATCCAAAAGCGCCTGATAAGAATAGTAATAAAAACTATAAAATAAATCGTCTGGAAACACTTCTCCTTCATAGTACCGTGCTTCATCCTCTTCTTCGTCATATTCCTCTGACCACAAATATTCTTCTTTCAGCATGTCAGAAAAACAGGAAAGCTGTTCTGGATGTTCCATCTCATCCGTTTCCTTGAAACATTCTGCTATCAAAATAAAGAAATTCAATAGCTGCTCAGTAATATAATTGGCAGCTCGGTTTTTCTCCATTTCCAAAACAGCATGTTTAAAAATGCGAACCAAAAAAATCATTGCAAAGGGCGTCGAATGCCAAAAAGTACTTTGATGTTCAATATGGCACAGAACCTCTTCCAGAGCCATTCGAACCTTTTTCAAATTTTTCATCCCCCAGATGGTTTTAAAGTATCCAGGAAACTCTGTTGCCCTGCAATAAGCTGTAGTAAGCCTGTGCCACGGCACCTCGTCCATTTTTAGATTTTCCATATAACTTTTATTTTTATCCATTTCTTCCTCTATTCTATGCGTTTCCCCTTACAAACGAGCAATTAATCCCACTCAATGCTGTCTCCTTCTTCCCGGATCATGCGATAGATTTCCTCCTCATTTTCAATCAGTGAAATAATAATTTCTGCAAATTTCTTTGCCTTTTCTTCATTTTTATCGGTCAGGTCGTAATAGGCAGCATAGGAACCAGCCTCTGGATCACTCTCCAAACCTTCCAAAACTTCTGGAGCATTTTTCTCAAGGTAGTACTGAAAAAATGCATCCCAATTATAACCATTCATATATGCGCTTTCGTTGATGGCATACATTTTTTCTCCGATAGCAAAAGGTTTGTCATCCTCATTATAAAACCATATGCCAACCCTGTCGTCACTTTTGTTTATTTTTACATAATCAGCCATACAAAAATACCTCCCTTTGTTTTTCTTTCACGTGTATCTGGCTTAAATACCATTGCCCTAGAAAACAACAGCTTGGAAACATCATTTCAAGACCCACTCCACAAAAGAATGGCTCATAATATAAAATTACTTATTTTTTTTGACTCTAAATAAGCATAATTCAATCACAAACTCAGCAATCTCTACACATATTTCCCAAATAATATCCGTCATTCAAACCCTCCCTTTCTGCTGGTTAGATGATTGTGACAATTGCAAAACTTAATAATTTTATAAATTTATTAAACAATTTAAAAAATTTAACACCACTTTACAACTTTTCCATAAAAAAAATGTCATACAGGACTTTCTGATGTATAATAAGTTTGCAAACAAAAAAATACGAAAGAAAGTGATCCTGTACGACAGACTTATTATACAACGAAAAA
>CATOOV010000052.1 GCA_951801955.1 uncultured Lachnospiraceae bacterium | reverse complement strand
TTCATAGCTCATATCACCCACGGCAGGGATAATGTCCACATATTCATTCTTGTCAAAGTCATCTGCCTGGGCGCTCACGATCGGGTGCAGCACATATTTGATTTTATAGCCGTAAGCCTTCGCCGCCCCAATCAGCCTTGGGTCGTTGATCAGGGCGTTAAATACTTTATAATACGTGCTTTCTTTGAATATCGGGTTATAATCCCGCTGTTCCCCCTCACTGGTCCTTACGGGCACTGCGGCCTGCATACGCCAAGTAGGGCTGATCAAAATCTGCTTTTTATCATTATTTACCAGACCGTCATAACGTGGCACACCTGTCAATTTTAACGCATCGTAGCCCACATAATCATAGATGGGTTTTGAGAGATTCTCAATCTCATATTTCGATGCACAGAAATACAATCTGGTATTATCGCGCAAACGGTTCTGTGCCACCGCAATTTTCTGTACCGACATGCCATGCTGTACACAGCAGACATGAAAATCCGTCAAATCACGGACATAACTGGAATTTTTCATTCCAAAATTGTTAAATGCAAACACAGTGGAATTGGATATGACCATCATGTCAGCAAGCAAAAATACCAAGCGGTGTTTGATGCTTCCGCGGACTAACGGACGGAATCCATCCCGTTTTAAACGTTTGTAATCGGTGGAATGTTTATCAATCAAATAATAATGCTTAATGTTGTTATTTTGTTTACTTGCATATCGATACAAGTATTCTGAAGAATCCCCCCCTTTATAAATCTTATCCAGATACATCCAGATAGGCCTTCTCTTCATAAACGGCTTCATAAAAAAATATGCTTTGCGGACTAACAAGAACTTCCATGGTCTCTTTCTGTGAGTACGAAACATTTCCTTCTGTAATTTGCGTTCTTGCTTCTTCCATTCCTTTTTGCTGCTCTCCTGGAAGAGAAGCCCCCCTTCCCGCTTTAATGCCATATACAGTTTGTCTTTGCCAAAACACCAGTAACCATTTTTAAAGTTTCCGCTGATCCTACTGAAATGCGAAGGGTATGTCAGCCATATCTTGATGGATTCCCCTTCGATCTCCACATAATTACATAAAGGCTGATCCTGTATTTCCTCCAAAGGAATTGTAATATGGAACGAATGGGACTTAAAAATGCTGACCCCAAACACCTTTGTCAGCCCATATCGCTCATTGTAACTGGGATAATATTTCTGGTCGCCAGCCATAAAATATACTTTGTCCGCCATGGAATATACAATCGGGTGAATTGCCCCGTCAATTTCCAGCATCCCATCCTTATAATTAATAAACAGAATACTGGTTTTTAGGTTTATTATCTTATTAAACAGCGTGTTTTTGCTTCCATAATACGCATTTCCTGATAAATGGTACTTACTGAATTTGAAACCTGGTCCATATTTCATGATTCCATAAATCCATTTCATAGTATCCTGAACATTACATTCTGAAAACTTAAGACAGTTAAACATAATATCATCTTCCACATACTTCAATGCCTGCCCGACCAGTTCCAAAAAATAAGATTCCCTTCCTTCTTCTATCACATGTTTGTTCTGATTATTACGGTTGCTGTCCATACGGCAGCGGATAGAAAACATCAAATGATACTGGATAAATTTTGGAACTTTTCCATATTTCTTCTCCATCCTCTGCAGGAATGGAAGCCAGAACTGTTCAAATGATGGGATATACCATTCCTCTTCATAAATACCTCTGTAAAACGTTGGATCTCCTTCCCTTACCGTCCCACCGTAGTAATATCCATTCTTGACAAACAGCACATACCCTTCGTGTGCACACAATTCCAGAAAAAATTCCCGTTCTGCATCTAACTCCAATTTCGACTGAAAATGATAATTTCTTAACAAATCTGCGCGAATAAAAGTTCCACCAAAGTAAAATGGATAATAATTAAACTTTTTATGCAGATCCACTACGGTAACATCATTGTTAAAAGAAATTTTAGCAAATAATCCCTTTTTATTTCTTGGTAAAAATTTACGAACCATTGCAATTTTATAACCTGGTTCCAATTCTAATGCGCTTTCTATCTCCATAAGGGTATGTTCTTTCCATTTATCCCCGCTGTACAACTGGGTGACATAGTCTCCTGTCACCTTTTTAGCAGCATCCTTATAAATATCACAATCGGCTGCCCATATTCCTTTATAAATGGAAACCTCTGCCATGCCGTCCAATTTCTGTTCTATCCGTTCCAAGTTGAATTCCCGTTCGAGCGGTTCCAAGCTGTCTTCCTGTTCTAACGGTTCTAAGTTGTCTTCTTCTGACGCATATACTAGTAACTGTGCTGGTTCGCTAATCTCTTTTAACTCTTGTTGCAGACATTCCAGAGTAAGCGCATGTTCCTCCTCTTGTCCAGACAGTTTCCAAATAATCGAAAATTTCATAAATAATCTCCTCTTACTGCTTTATCATATACCGTATTTCATTACCTCTTTCGCAAAGGTTTTATAATGCTGATAATAGAAATAAGCCCTCAAAGTCTCTAAATCCTCTGGCGTAGTTACTTTTATATTATTGCGCTCCCCAAGATAAAGGTGTACTTCCTCTCCCAGCTCAATAAAAAGTTCACTGGAGGATACCGGATTATCTATGCCCCTAAGCTCTGCCTCTTTATGCGCCCATAAGATCCGTTCCATGGTATATCCCTGAGGCGCCTGTGTAATATACATACAGCTTCGTTTATAGCTCTTCCCGCAAGTATTGCCATCCTCACTGTACAAAAGGGAATCAATACTGGGGGTAACTGGAACGGCGGTCTGATACTGCTTGGTATATTTAATACAATTGTCAATCAATTCCTCTGAGAGCATTGGGCGCACACCATCACAAATCAAGATAAGATCCTGGGGTTCTGAATATTCCGCCACTTTTAATACACCATTGTGGATCGACTCATATCCCGTATTGCCGCCTGGAATTACCTCCTCAATTTTCGTAATCCCGAACTGGCAGATCTGTTTTTTTAATTCACAGATCCAATCCTCCTTACATGCCACCACAATCTTATCCACCAGAGGATGCTTTTCAAAATGCTCAATGGTACGGATAATAATGGATTTCCCTTCAATTTCTAAAAACTGCTTTGGAATATCCTGAGACTGCATCCTTGTCCCAGAACCGCCTGCAAACAGCATTGCTGATACCATAATTTTTTCTCCTTTTATGACATAAATTCATTGTACTTCTCTAATACATCCTTTGTAGGCCCCTGCATCTTAATCTGCCCATCATGCAGCCAAATCACCGTATCACACAAACTTTCAATGGTGTTCATATTATGGGATACAATAACGACTGTGCGATTATGGCCGCCGATTAAGGACTTCATTTTTTTATAACTCTTTTTCTTAAATTTGGCATCTCCTACACTTAACACCTCGTCAATCAGCATAATTTCTGATTCCAAGACTGCTGTTATGGAAAATGCCAGTTTGGAATGCATCCCGCTGGAATAGGTGCTCACTGGCTTATCAATAAACTTTTCCAGCTCTGAAAATGCAATGATCTCTTCTTCTTTTTCTTTTATCTGTTTTTCTGTAAATCCCAGCAAAAGACCACTCAAAAAAATATTCTCCCTGCCAGATAATTTTTTATTAAATCCCACTCCTATGGACAGCAGGGAAACCGTATGTCCATGGAGGTCAATTTTTCCTTCATCGGGAGAAAAGATACCTGCAATGGCACGCAGGGTTGTAGACTTGCCGCTCCCATTTCTGCCAACCAGCCCTACAATCTGTCCCATTTCCACCTTAAAGCTGATTCCTTTCACAGCCTCAAATGTCTCCCGTTTTGCCTTTCGAAAACTTGTCAAACTTTTTCGGATTGACATTTTATTTAATGTTTTATACCGAATTTTGAGATCCTCGATCTCAATCGCATAATCCACTGCTTGTTCGGTATGCTCCTTTCTCTCTTCCATAGTTATCCCTTTCATCTGTCAAATGGATTTTACATAGTTATTCTCACTCTTATAAACAAGATTAATGCCTAAAATGCACAGAAGAATCCCTGCTACAATCCACAAAACACAAATCAACATATCTGGCGTAATCTCATACAGAATACTGTTTCGAATTTCATAAACCAAATAGGCAATCGGATTTCCCCGGAGCAATACCATATTATATGGAGCCGGAACCCTCTTTTCAATGGAATAAAAAATACCTGTCATATAAAAACAAAGCTGCAGCACAACAGCTACAATATTCGCCAAGTCTTCTACATATACGCCAAAATGCATTAAAATCGTACTGATCCCGAACGTCAACACGACCAATCCGATAAAAAGAGGGACTAAAAACAGCAAATGCCAGTCAACAGGAACCCTGTAAATTACCATCATAATAACCACAACCAAAAAAGAAACAAACATCTTAAACCCATTGATCATAATTTTCGTAATAATCAATATTACCTTTGGTAAATATACTTTTGCTATAATTCCTTTATTGGCTCTTACAATCTTCACACTCCCCTTAACTGTCTTTGAAAAGAAATTCCAGCACTGCAGCCCAATAAACACATAGATTGGAAAATATTGTTCGCTTTTCCGAAAAATAACCTGTGCAATAAACGTATATACCAACATAAACAAAAGCGGATCCAAAAACCACCACATCCATCCCAGATGTGAATTGGCAATCTCCCCTTTCAGCTCAGATTTTGATGCGTATACCGCATAGTTCCAGTATTTTTTTATATCATGAAAAAATCTTTCCAGCATCTTCATTCCTATTATCCTCAAATTCCGGCTCAAGGCACAATCCATACCTTAAGACCATGATTCACCCTTTTGTTCTCTGGCGGCAGCTCCATATAATCCCCATAAATCCCTATTAAATAAGAATCCCAGCAGCCAGGCGCCTGAAATTTCTTTCCCTCAAACTCCACCTGGGCAAAATCTGTCACCTCTGTCCTTTTACACCGTTCTCCAATCCCATACAACCCATTTGTAATTGCCCCAACATACTTGCTGGAATCATAGGCGTACCTTGTGGCATAACGCTCAAGATATGATATAATTCTTTTGGAACCAATCATTTTTGCAAGGAGCAACACAGGAATTTTGAGCATGGCGCGTAACCATGTAGTTCCCTGTCCAAGTTTTGCCCTCGCTTCTATATTCAGGAAACGCAGAAAACCTGCTTTTCTTACAACCTTTTTTGCTTCTTTTCTGGTATCTGGCCACCCATCCTGGGGAAATATATCCATAAAAACTTTAAGTACCTGGCGTTCTTCCTTAATACATTTTGATGTGGGACGTTCCACCCTGGTACGCTTATGGACCATCTGGGCATACGGCGAAAAAAAACTGCCGTCTTTGGAAGAAATCACCTGGTAATCCTTATGGATGGGCTCTTTGTGCGCCAGCTCCAAAAATCTTTCATAATCCGGGCGCGGCATTCCCACATCCACATCGTCATCCCATGGGATAAAACCTTTGTGGCGGACTGCCCCCAGCAGGGTTCCTCCAACCAGATAATATCGAAGCCCATGTTTCTCACAGTAATCTGCAAACTGCTGCAGCATCTCCACTAAAAGCTTTTGTACCTGCGCTTTGTCAAGCTGTCTCTCTTTGCTCACCATCTCTTTTGCTCCTACAATTCCGATTCCTCCAAGCTCCGCCTTAGGAGACTGCCGTATCTCCAAGACTCGCTCACGAGTCTTTGCACTGGATTTGGGTCAGCTTTACTGACAGATACATTGCCGAATCCCTGCCTATAATTTGAATTTATACAACATATGTCTTTCCCGGTCCTCTTCGGGCGGCAATTCCATATAGTCTTTTCCATATAAATGTTCCATATATTCCTGGATATCCTCTGTCAACGCGAACTGGCTGTCTTCAAAAGGCACATCCTTTGTATGGCAGTACCGTTCCCTTTCATAGAGCTCTCCAAAAAAATGTTTTCTGCCAGACGGTATCACTACATAACGTGAGTGTTCCTTCCTGCAGATACGAAACCACTTATGAAACATACGGTTCCACAAGCCTGGCGCAATCAGGACTGGCAATGACACCATTCTCTTTATAAAAAAAGGCCACCTTGCCTGTGGAACGTTCTTACTGATTTCTTTCAGTTCTTTGCGCCGAAGCCAGAGACGGTAGCCTGACAAAAGCAAATGGGCGGCATCACATCCCATTCCATGAATTTTACGGAGTATCGGCGAATCAAACGTGTTCTCTATTGGAAAAAGATCTATCTTTATCCCGGCTTCCTCCTCTTTCTGGCCCTTATCTTCCAAAAAAACCGTACCTTTTTTGTGTACTTGGGCAAATGTTGAAAAATATCCTTTGGTTTTTCCTGGGATTTGAACATTGTATTTCCCAGGAAATTTTTTCTCCAGCGCTTGTGCAAAGCGGTCTAGATCAGAATGAAAAATATTCAGGTCCATATCGTCATCCCATGGGATAAATCCCTGGTGGCGAATTGCACCTAACGCTGTCCCGCCCCCAAGCATATAGAAAATATTGTTTTCTTTGCAGACCAGTTTAATATCTTCTGCCATCTCCAGCAAAACCCGCTGCACTTCCTGCAGCTCTTGCTGGGTCAATATCTTCATATTCTCCTGACAGGCAAAATGTTTTTTAAACAGATACATTGTCTCTAATGCCATACCCGTCTCCATTCATTTCCTACAGTATCCCCTGATCTGTAATTCTCTATTCCAATGGGATAGAGCAGGCGTTCCTAAATCACGCAATCAAACCTATTATATACCATGTAGTTCAATTTTGTAAACTTCTACATCAAAACTTTTGTATAATTCTTACAATCCTTGTTCCTGGAAGCTTTTTACCATTCTCCGATACATGTCCGGCAAGTCATACACTGGCTTCCAGCCCAGCTTCATCAACTTATCTGCGTTCAAGTGCATTGCAACATCCGGCGCATAACCATAAGCCAGCGCATCCTCCGGGATATCAAAAATAACTTGGATCTTTCCTTCGGCAAGGGTTGACGCCACCATTTTAGCCATATCCTTTATTTGGATAGTAGTAGACGGATTTGCAACAGTATATACTTCACCTGAAGTTCCTTTCAGCAAGATTGTCAGCAAACCGGCAATAGCATCTGCGGTATAACAATAGTTTCCAGTAGATTCCCCTTTGGTATGCAGCACAATATCCTTCCCTGACATGGCGCTTTTTGCAAACTGGGCAAAGACTCTTCCCTCCTCCTTGGGGACTCCCGCCCCAAACGTCTGCGCAAGCCTTGCCGCTTTCACGGGAACTTGGTATTCATGGGCATAAGCTGCACATAAAACCTCGCACATTCTCTTGCTTTCTGAATAACTGCTCCTTACATTCATGACATCTATATATCCCAAATCTTCTTCCTTGACGCTTGGCAAAGATGGATCTGTAATTCCAAATGCCTCCATAGAAGAGAGATAAACCATGCTCTTTACTTTCTTATCTTTTGCAAGCTCCAAGACATGTTCCGTTCCCGCGATTGCTGTCTGAATGGTTTCCACAGGTTTTGTGACAAACGTTTTGGAAGCGGTAACGCTGGCGCCATGGATAATATAATCAACAGGTTGTGCAATCTGAAGTTCCTGCAGGATATCCCCTTTCACCAACTGGATATCCTCCCTGTCTGCCAGCTCTCCCAGTAAAGTTTTTGCCTTATCCTCATTTCGTACCAAAGCTAAGATCGTCATTCCAAGGCGGTGAATCCTGTTACAGCATGCCAATGCCTTCACTGCCATAGAACCTACCAGCCCTGTGGCTCCAGTAACCAATACACTTGCCCCTCTCATCGTTTCAAAGGGAAGTCCGCTTGCCGCTACCCTTTCCAAATCTTCCTGTAGAACAGCATCCTTGCTGCTTTCTATTATTTGACTGATTTCTTTTCCCATTTTCTTCTTCCTCTTTTCTATCTTTCTATTTTACACTTATTTTCATATTTTATCGTAACTATTCAGAACCCCAAGCCACAGACATGCCAGCAAAACTGTCATTCGCCTCTGACGAGGCTTCTGTCTGTGGCTGAGGGGATTATCACCTCCCTGGAAATAGCAATTCATCCCTTTTCAAATAAAGTTGAACGTTCTAAATTGCTTTTTTCAGTGGGTTCTGAATAGTTACATTTTATCTAAAACAGCCTTTTGGCATGTGAAATCCATCCAACTGCATATCACAGATATTTAAAAACCCCATGAATCATATACATCATAAAATAACAGCAGGAGGCAAGCCATCCAAACCCCATATAGCGGTAGACTCCAAACTGCATCTTTGCCGACTTTATCTTATTCCTGGATTTCCCCTTCTCACTTAGACGGCTTTTGAGCATAGGCTTGTTGATCCCATACGCATTTCCATACTTTTTCAACACCCTGAGCCATAAAATATAATCTTCGTGCAGTTCATCGTGGCACATATAAAATGCCCGCGCAGCTTCAGTTTTCATCACTACGGAAGAACACGGAATACGATTGCTCCGAAGCAGCATGGAATAAGTAATCTCTTGCGGCACACCAATGATTTTTCCTTTTGACGTCCCGTCAGGATTCATCAGCTCCCTTCCAGTACAGCACAGCACCGCCTGGGATTTTTCTAATATTGCACATTGTTCTTCCAGCTTTCCTTCACTCCACCAGTCATCCCCATCCAAAAAAGCCACATATTTTCCTTTGGCACGGCGAATCCCAAGATTACGGCTCTCGGCAACTCCCTTATTTTTTTCATTGCAAAACAACAATACCTTGCTCCCGTCGGCATACTGCCCTGCGATTTCTGCTGTGTGGTCTGTGGAACTGTCATCTATAATCAACAGCTCCAGCGGTACCTTTTGGCACAATACAGATTCAATTGCCTGGGCAACATATCTCTCCGTATTATATACGGGCATAATGACTGATACCAACACCATATCTTCCATATCCTCCTCCAAATCTATCTCTTTACCGCTGTCACCTGTCCCTTGTCAATTCCTTCCGTATTTTCTTTCTGGAAAATAATCTTAAACGTCATCAGCATTAACTTGATATCCAGCCAAAAAGAATACGTTTCAATATAAGTCAAATCTAACTTTAGTTTATCGTAAGGCGTTGTATTATATTTCCCATACACTTGGGCATATCCTGTCAAACCAGCCTTAACTTTCAGGCGAAAACTGAATTCTGGTATAATCGCCTCGTATTGGTCAGCGATGCTCTCCCGTTCTGGCCTTGGTCCCACAAAGGACATTTCGCCTTTTAAGATATTAAAGATCTGAGGCAGTTCATCAAAATGCGTCCTCCTGATAATCCTTCCCACCGGTGTAATCCGGTCATCATCTTTCTTGGCAAGCTGCGCGCCTTCTTTTTCCGAATCCATGCGCATACTGCGGAATTTTATAATCCGAAAAATTTCGCCGTCCCTGGTCAGCCGTTCCTGGGTATAAAACACAGGACCTTTGTCATACAATTTAATACTTGCCGCTATCAAAAGAAAGATTGGTGATGAAAGCACAATGGCAATGAGTGAAAGCACGATATCCATGGCACGTTTTACAAATCTCTGTTCAATGGTCAGCCCTCGATTCCGAGACAGCATCAAGGGAGAATCAAACAAATGGATACGTTCTGTCCCATTTATAATTATGTCAGAGATCTTTGGTGTGATATAGGTCCGTTTCCCCTGGTCAAAGCAGAATTTTAAAATCGGATTGCGCATTTTGGTTGGCAGGTCACAGAGCACCACTGCCTCATACTCCATAATCCGCTCATACAGCGCCTTATATCCCAAATAGACACTTGCTGTCGCACAAACATTATATTTGTCTTTCCTGGAATTGATTTTATTAATCAGGTCATCTGGGGAATGCTTTCCATAAATTACAATCATCTTCCTGGGCGGATACAGCCTGGTATAAACAAAACGCACCAGATAAACTTCTGGTAGGATTACCAAAAGCTCGAACCCCGTCAAAAGCAGTATGGGGCTAATCGGCATATAATCGTTATTGATCAGGCATACCTGGAAATACTCTATTACATTTGCACAAAAGATTGCCAAAATCTGGGATAAGCAGACGTCTGTTATCCGCAGGTAACCAACCTTGTATCCTCCAAAGGTCCTGGTAAAAAAGTACATGATCAATGCATACATGCCGATCATTGCCCAGTTTCCCCTGTTCCAGAAACGATGCGCCTCCTGCATCATGGGAACATAAATACAATACCAGATATAGGCGAATATCGCTGCCTCACATGCCAGCATGATACAATTTGCCATCAGATTCAACAAGTGCTTATATTGTTCTCTTCTACTCATATTTTTATCCTTTTATCAATCCCCGAAACTTTCTCTTTTTCCGTTTTAGGGTATCCATCTTATCCATCCCATGGATCTTATCCATCAAGATTTTTGAGGTCTGCTCTTCCAGAATGCTGATTTGATAGGAGACCTGTATGGCCTTGCAGCCTTCTGGGACCACATCTATTATAATTTTGGGATCTGGATTCTGGAACAGGTAACAATTTTTTTCCAGTTCATATCCCGTGGTGCGATATGGCAGCAAAAGCTTTTCTTTTCCCCAGGATAATTTCACATCCCTTAGAATACAGGCGCTCAACGCAGGATCAATCCACAGGCTTACGGCATTCTTTGGTACAGTGACGGTATATTTGAGTTCTTCTTTATAGCAAGCCTCAATAAAATAGGAATCTTTTTCAGAAAATCCCTGCCCATAATTCAGATAGACCTGAACCCTTCTTCTGTCCGTCCCCTCCAACAAGTCGGCAACCGCAAGTGATTTCTTACCCATAATAGGATACAGGCTCGCCAGGGAAATACTATCTTTTGCCAGATAACGCTGAAACCGTCGTTCCATAGCTTCGTATTGCTTTTTCTCCTGGATTCCAATGCCAAACTCTTTATAGAAATCATAGTTTTCTTTTAATATACTCCGACCAGAAGACACATCCAGATAATAATGAAGCGCTCGATACAGGATATAATTTACTGGTACTGGAAAGAAAAATGTCCATTCATAGTCCAGTACATGCCAAACCTCATCCTCTGTCCTCAGCAAATTTGAAAAAATCAAATCCACATCCGCTACGGGAAACGCCTGCATTTCAGCCGAAAACGCTTCTTTTCCAAATACCTTCTGAAACTCTTGCGTCATATAAAACGCCTCTGTGGGAGCGCTTTGGCAAATCATCTGCAATGCCTTGCGAATGTACTCTGCCGCCTTTTCATGCTCTCCCTGCTCCAGAAGCTGGTCCAGTATCTCCTCCAAGGTTACACCTTCTAAATATTCAAACTCTATTCTGTCTTCTTTTAAAGTGCAATGATTTACAGATAACAGGCCCCTTTGCTGCCAAAGCCCATTTAACCGCTCTTTTGCCTCTGCAATATGGGTAATATGTGCCTTTCCTGTGGGATATTCTGCTTTCTTATACAAGATAGGTTTCCCTTGTGTGCCTTGGACAATTCGTGTCTGAATCGAAAATTCAGGCGCACGCCCGCTGGAATATTTTGTATATAAAACCTGTTCACTTTCCCTGGGAACAGCTCCCGGCTTTGTAATCTCCACAAAAAATGAATTGGAATACAACCCGAACAATCCGTCCTTCAAAATCTGGTCATAAACTTTCCCTTCATCCATCAGTAACAGCCGGTCCCTGTCAAAATTATAAATATTCCGATTTAATTCACCAATCTGCGGCAGGTGTTCCTCTGAATAAATCACCAAAGGAAATTTATAATCAGGATATGGGTAATAAAACTTATAATCCTTATATCCACACTCTTCAATCATCCGTACCAGCTCTGGTTTGGTAAAGGTACGCACCCCCTGGGCGTTTGGATAACCTTCCAATCCTTCAAAATAGCTGCCTACATGATCTTCCCTGCATCCCGCCCAATACTTTAATCCGAATTTATTTTCAATTGCAATCAAAAGTTTTCCCCCAGGACGAATATGGTCCATCACTGCAGTTAAAAAACCATGATAGGGCTTTTTGCCGCCGATATAACCTTGTCCATATTCAAAAACCCCAATCAAGGTGCCATAGTCAAAATCCCGCTCCAAATCTTTTTCCACATCCTGAAAATTGCCTAAGGAAATCTTAATATTGCCACGGTCACTGTGACGCACCGCATTGATGCTGCTACGCTTCTTGGAAAGATCGATACAAGTCACAGAATCCACTGCTGCTGCCACACCGCCGGTGACTGCACCGCATCCTGAACCTACTTCCAATACCTTCGCGTTTGGACAAAAAGGGTACCAGCTCAATATATTTTCCCTGTCGTGGGCGAGGTGATACATCACTGCCCAATCTTTTTCCTTAAGAATCACCTGTGGATAGTCCGGCTCCCGATACTTTTTTACCAACTCCAAAATATGTCCTTCCACGGCTCCGTCACTGTAAAGATCTTCTCCAGGATAATGGGTGTCATCCAAAACCACCTTTCCAATTTTCTCCATAAACTCCTCCTTACTCAACCTCTACCGTAGATTCCATATCAAAATATCCCACTGTGTTTTTATCCGAAATCACTCCAAGGCTGCACACATCGTATAGTCTGTGATGAACCCTAAATTCCTCTTTCTCATACCCTGTACATCCCAAGGATAACAGATATTCCCCTCCTTGCAGCTTCACTTTTTGGGTAAAGCTCACAATCTGGATATCCCCTTTTTTCTTTGGCTCAATCATCTGTTTTTCCAGCATGGTATTCGTGCCTGTCAGTTCAATTCCCATAAGGTTTTTCAGGGTAAAAGCAAAGATGGGTTCAGCCACCTCCTGGTGGAACAGCACCTTCATTTTAATGGTGCACTCCTGCCCTTTCTCAATCATATTGGTAAATTTTCCATTTTTATCAATAATAGCAAAATCCACGATTTCTGCCTTCTTATCGCCGTATTCCAATGTCTCAGGATTAATTACCAGCCCATCCCTCCACTTATGTTCTGTATCATTTGGATTCCACAGGGAAGTATTTTCCTTCCGCTGTGCTTCCTCCTGTTCCACCAAAACCATCTTAAAACGGTCTACTGCCTCTTTTGGCGTGCCTTCCATCACCTTTACACCTTTATTTAACAGCATCGCCCTGTCACAATATTTTGTAATACTGCTCAGATCGTGGCTGACAAAGAGAATTGTCTTGCCCAGCTCCTTGAATTCTTCAAATTTTCGATAGCATTTTGCCTGAAAAAATACGTCTCCAACGGATAATGCCTCGTCCACAATCAATATTTCCGGGTCTATATTGATTGCCACTGCAAAGGCAAGACGCATAAACATACCACTGGAATACGTCTTGACAGGCTGATACACAAAGTCTCCAATATCTGCAAATTCCAGGATTGCCTCCATCTTCTGGTCAATTTCCTCCCTGGAAAATCCCATCATGGAACCCTGAAGATGCACGTTTTCGACACCTGTATATTCCATGTTAAATCCTGCACCCAATTCCAGCAATGCAGAAATCCTTCCTGCCACCTCTACTTCCCCGCTGGTAGGTCCGATCACCCCTGTGATAATTTTAAGCAGAGTGGATTTCCCAGAACCATTGGTTCCAATAATTCCAACTGTCTCCCCCTTATTTATTTCTACATTGATATTCTGCAAAGCTTCATGTTCCCGGTAATTCTTTTTTTTGGAGAATCCCAACGCATCTTTCAGCCTTGCCGTTGGTGTATCATATAATTTATATATTTTACTGACCTGCGTCACTTTAATTGCTGTCTGTTCCATATTCATCCTTTCTACAGCACATCTGCAAAATGTATCTTCAACCGCTTAAATATTGTCACTCCAAACATGCACACTGCAATTGTAAAACACCAAAAATACAAAGTCATACCAGGATGTTCCCAGAACCATACCTTGTCAATCAATGCTTCCCGATATCCAATCGTAATATAATAAAGAGGATTCATCTTTAAGATTACCATTGCCACATCTGGAATCTTTTCCCTCATATCATTGATATTCCACATAATCGGTGTTGCCCAAATTCCAATCTGCAAGGCAATATTCACGATCTGGCGCACATCTGGAAAAAATACGGATACGGCGCTTGTAAGATAACTCAGCCCCAAGGCAAGTATCAGTACGCCCAAACTATAATAAACCACCTGCAGCGCATACAAGTCCGGCATATAACCAAAAATTACAAACAGAATCAGCGTAAACACCACAAAAAAAGCATGTACAAAAATAGAAGAAAATATTTTTACCACTGGCAAAATATCAATATTGAACATTACCTTTTTTACCAGGTAACTGTATTCCACTAACACAGCCGTTCCTGCACTGATACAGTCTGAAAAGAAAAACCATGGCACAATTCCCGCTACCAGCCACAATACATAGGGCAGCGGTATCTCTCCCCGGATGGACGCCCTGGCGCCTATTGCCTTGTCAAACACAAACCAGTAAAGAAACACTGTGACCACTGGCTGTACAAATGCCCAGATCGTGCCCAGGTAAGATCCTGCAAACTTCGTCTTAAAGTCATTCTTTGCCAGGCTTTTAATGAGCTTCCTGTTTTCCACCATCTCTACAACTATATTTTTTGATGTCGAATTCATATATCTTCTGATTTCCTTTGCTATGATTTGAAAAGAATCCCGCAAGCGGGATTCTACGCGCACTGAAAGACAAAAAAGCAGTCATTCTGTCTTTGCAGGCTGCGCATAATTATATCAGAATACGTTGAACCTCCCGCCAATTTGGGAGGTTCATACATATTCCAATACGATCTATACTGTTTCTGAAAGGGAACTGATCTTTGTTACTTTTTCTTCCATTTTGCATACAAAGTCATATTTTTGGTGATCTTTGTCTTAAAGGACCACTTTTTCTTACAATTTTTATCCTTATACCATGCAACAAAACGGTAGCCTTTCCTCTTAGGAGTTGCCGGTTTCTTTATGGTTGCCCCTGACCAAACTGTTTTTGAAGAAATTTTGTTTCCGCCTTTGGAATTAAATGTTACTTTATATTTCTTACCATTCACCTTTGTGGATTTGACTTTGCTGTCCCATCTTCCATTACATACGGCAATTGCTTTTAATGTTTTATTGGATTTTATTTTAAAACTCTTCGTATAACGATAACTTCTGGTAAAGGAAGAGGAAGGGGTTTTCCCGTCAAGCGTATAATAAATTGTCGCCCCTGATGTACTTGTCTTCAATGTAACAGTTATGCCTGAACTGGTTTTTTTACACTTGACTGTAGGAGTTGCCGTCCGTTTGGTGGGTCTGTATGGTTTCCCAACCTTTGTTAAGGTAGAACCAAAATTCTTCGTACATTTCGGTGTCAATCCCTTGTAAAAACTTTCTTTTTTATGTGCTTTTCCTTGGTCCATTGACCCAGTAATCTTAGATTCACTGAGTCCAAAATAAGTATACCGCGTTTGATAACCGTATGCCCCATCCATATCGTCCCACGTCAAATCGACGTTGTACCAGGAATCATTAAAACAGGTTAAGTTCCAAGCATGGCCATCACTGGTTACTCCAATGGTATCAATCCCCACACTGTTCATCAAAATTGCAAATGCTTTGGTATAGCCCGCACACACCGTATAGTCATCGCAAAAAACGGAATATGCGCTCTGATGGTAAGGGGTATAAGGGCGATTATACTGCATCCCTGGATCATATATAATCTTTTTTATAATCAAGTCATGGGCAATCCTTGCTTTTTCTACATCGCTCTTTCCCTTTTTCACCTTTTTCTTCATGGAATCAATCTTTGCTTTCACTTTTGCTGTCTGTGATTTCCTGGTAGAACCTTTTGCAAACTTCCCATAGAGATATACGTACCAGTTTCCGCCATAATCATATGCTAACAGGCTGCTATCCACAAAATAATACTGCGGATTCGAATAAAAAAACATAACATATAACTGTTTGGCTTCTGTGACCGTTAGCCCTATCTTTGCATAGTTTATACTATATCTAGCTACAGCCTCTCCCGTCCGTGGGTCCATATCTGCGTTCAAATTGCTCTTATTCAGATACAGCCTGCAGACATAGTCCAATGCATCCCAAAACAGCTTTTTCTTGGAACTCAAACGGTTATACAAATAGTTGGAAGAATACACATCCCAAGAGGAATCATATTTCTGGGAACTTTTCACAGAATATTCCAGCCCATTTGTATTTATCTCTGCCCCTTCCCCATCATTGATGGATTCTGTAGCGTCTGCGATCTCTGGGCTGACCTCAACTTCCCTCTCTTGTATGCCGCCCACTGGCGGTTTCCAGTTTAAGATTTCTTCCTCTATAGGAGCCCCTGCATCATCAGAAACATTGACAGACGCTCTCTCTTTGCTTGCCGGCTCCAAAGAATCCTTGCCGCCATCGTTTGTCTGTGCCTCTTCAATCTGCGTAATATCCTGTCCTTTAGCTGCAGATGTATTCTCGCTGTCCTCGCTTGTCTGTGTCTCTTCAATCTGTGTCAGATTCTCTCCTTGTGCTTCTGCCGCAGCGTTATCTTCGTCATCCTCACTTGTCTGTTTCTCTTCAATCTGCGTTAAATTCTGTTCTTGTACTTCTGCTGCAAATACCTCTGTTGGAACAACAGTTGTAAATGCAATTGCCCCTGTCAGCAATAATGCTAAAATCCTCTTCTTCATAAAACACCCATCCTCTCTTTTCATACATGACTTACTTACCGTTGCAGAAACCTGCCCCCTCCAGACAAATTCCTGCCTAACCTTATTTAGTTTCGGTCATTGAGATACTGCTGCAAACCGCCCCAGACCTGATCTTTATCAGAAAGGATCAAATCTTTCTCGGTCATCCCTTCCGGCATGGGCCATTCCACGCCAATTGTCTCATCCTTCCATAGCAGTCCACCCTCGTCATTGGGATGATAAAAATCTGTCACTTTATAGCAAAATTCTGCAAAATCTGACAATACCACAAATCCATGGGCAAAACCCTTGGGAATAAAAAACTGTTTCTTATTTTCTGCAGACAATGTGACGCCAAACCATTTTCCAAACGTGTCAGATCCATCCCGCAGATCCACGGCAACATCAAACACTTCACCGTTTACTACTCGAACCAGTTTATCTTGTGGAAAATTAATCTGAAAATGCAGCCCCCGCAGCACCCCCTTTCTTGATGCAGACTGGTTATCCTGTACAAATTCACAGTCAATGCCTGCTTCTTTAAAATCATTATAATTATAGGTTTCCATAAAGTAACCTCGTTCATCTCCAAAAACGGCAGGTTCTATTACTTTTAAACCCGAAATGCCATTACAATCTTCTGTCACTTTGATCTTTCCCATCTCAAACACTCTCCTATAATCCTTCTGCAATATCCATCAGATACTGTCCATACTCTGTTTTCATCAACGGTTCTGCCAATTTCTTCAACTGGTCCTTGCCAATAAAGCCCCGTTTGTAAGCGATCTCCTCAATACAGGAAATATACAGCCCCTGCCGTTTCTGGAACGCCGACACAAAATCTGCCGCTGCCAAAAGCATATCATGGTTTCCGGTATCCAGCCAGGCAAATCCCCGTCCAAGGGTCTCTACTCTCAAATTTCCCTGGGAAAGATATGCATTATTGACGCTGGTAATTTCAATCTCTCCCCGTGCCGAGGGTTTCACATTTTTCGCAATTTCTACTACGTGGTTATCATAAAAATACAGTCCTGGTACTGCATAGTTGGATTTGGGGGTTTCCGGCTTTTCCTCAATAGAAATTGCCGTGCCTTCTTCATCAAATTCTACTACGCCGTATTCTCTGGGATCTCTTACATAATATCCAAAAATCGTGGCTCCTGGCTGGCTCTGCGTCCGCTCTGCCACATTTTTCAGTACCCTGGAAAAACTCTGTCCATAGAAAATATTATCTCCCAATACCAACGCCACCGCATCAGAACCGATAAATTCCTCTCCAATAATAAAAGCATCTGCAAGCCCTCTAGGTTCCTTCTGCTCAGCATATGCAAATTTCATTCCTAATTGGCTTCCATCTCCTAACAGTTCTTCAAACATAGGGAGATCCCTAGGTGTAGAGATAATCAGCACCTCACGGATTCCAGCAAGCATAAGGGTGGACAGGGGATAATAGATCATCGGTTTGTCATATACTGGCATAATCTGTTTGGATATTGCCTTGGTCAATGGGTACAGTCTTGTTCCGGAGCCTCCGGCTAAAATAATTCCTTTCATGGATGAACCTCCAAATTCTTATTTTTTCGGGTGTACACGCTTCGAGTGCCGCTGACGTCCACCAGCTCATAGCCAATCTCATCCAGATAGGCATCCATCTCGAAAGCAGTCAGGGTCACAATATAATCAACCTTTTTCTTTTTTAAGGCATTTGACAATTCCTCCTGCTCGTCCTTCACCCCGAAATTTACTGCATGAATCATAATTTTGTCTGTCTTGTAATTACCAGCTTCCTCATAGCCCTCCATATCATTATGGTATTGATATGCCTTCCGCCTTATCCCCCAAACCAGCGATGGATCATAAATCCTTGCGGACATCTGGCATTCCATGTCAAAAATTACAATTGGATTTTCTTTTTCCTTATCTTGTGCAATGATATCACAGACCTGTATCACATCCTCAGACAGATTGTACAAATTATCTGGGACACGTATACTTCCCTCTGTAATAAAACTGCTCTGCCACCCAAAAAACAGACAGCATACCAGCGCTAAGGCAATCGCTTTTTCCCATCGTTTTTCCCGTTCCATCACAGCTTTCGTCCCTGCCCATCCAATCAATGGAAGAATAGGAATTGCCCAGAGAAAACGGTAATAAGTGGCGACATCCGTCACTTTCCCAGCCAGCTTGATAGAAAAATCATTAAATACAAACACGATACTCATTATAAAAATAAGCGCAAACCGCTTCCGCCCAGTTTCTTGTGCATTGCAAAAACTATAAATCAGACAGACCAGAAATAAGGGCAAAAATATTGTAGATCCTGCATAAATTTGAAAAATCGGTAAGATACCCTCTACATCATACATATTGCTTCCTCTGTCTTCCAACTATTTGTGTATCATAATCTTTACTCCCTGTGTGTAAAGAAAATAGGCAACCAGATAAATTCCATTTGGCACTGCACACAGGAATCCCTGCCATAAAATTTTCCATTTTCTGTCCAACAGCCACTCCGCTAAGACTGTGACCACTACCATTGCCGGAACAATCAATATAGAGGACATGGATACCGGCACACTGGAAAAACAGATCATAAACAAAAATACCCAATATTCCCGCCGCTGCTTGTCCTGCCAGAGACAAACCACTGCATAGAACACTGCTGGTATCACAACATTGGCACAAAATCCTTTCGCCTCATATCCCCTTATCAGCAAGAAATCTGAGGCTGTATACATCGTCTGAAATCCAAGATGCATCAGAAATACCAAACCTGTCATAAACAGTGCTTTCTTTTCCTTATCTGGAAACAGACGTCTGCCCATAGCAAATACAATCAACCCATGCATCAAAATACAGATGGTTCCCATCACATATTTTTGTATCAGTATCCCACTTAAGGATGCCAGTTTGCACAACAGCGCGGAATGCATATAGAACGCAGACAAGGCATACCTAAGTTCCAAAGTTTTTGCCATAACCCCAGAGTTTCCATCATACACATACATGGTATCTGTATACACAGTAGTATTTATGGTTCCAATGTAATAGGTAGTGTCCCACCCGATATATTGTTGGGTTCCCTGAAACCAGCAGGCAAACGCTACCAACAAGATCACTGCTGCCAACAGGATTCCTTTCATCCGCCACAATCCAGCAAATATGCCCAGCGTCATGCTTCCAAGCTCTTTTCTTCCCTTCAGCGCCACAAACACATGCATTGCCCCAGTGGCCACAAGCCATAAAACAATAAGCTCATGAAATGGTCTCTGTAGGAGAATCAGCGGAAGCGCTACTATCTGAAACATTCCGAAATATACAAAAAAGCCTAAAATTGCCGTCTCATATCCCTGCAGTTCCACTCGGAATATTTTACGGAATCCAACACCATATACACAAAATTCTATTCCTAAAAGTACAATTATCAGAAAACACACCGCAAGCTGTACCATAATATTCTCCTATATTCTTTGGATTTGCTCCATTATAGCATTTTCTCTCCGTAAATGCAAATATATCCATGTTCGCAATATATCATTTACATTTATCATAGGTTTCATTCACTTTCAGGAAAGCTAAAAAACTTTCCTTTTGTGCAAGTGCGTTTTTTCTCATCGGAGAAGGCTCCCACTTCAATAAAGTGGTGAGTACAACAAATTTTCAAGCTTTCCCGTGACAAGCTCTTTCCTTATAGAAGAAAAAGCGAACTGCCTGTCGCTGCTCGCGACAGGCAGTTCGTCTGCCCTGTTTGGATCTGATGTTACAATCAGCCTTTCCGGTACATTTTATAAATTCTGCTTTTCTTATATCCTGGCACAGCCTTTTCCCACGAAGATTTCCCTATCATGGCAAGATAAGGCTTTGTATAATGAAAGGATTTTGCAGTATCCATATGGCGAAATACAATAAACGCCACTTTTCCTGCAATGCCCATGCTCAGCCCTTGTACCACTTCCTCTGGATGATCGTAATAACTGCGGATAATAAAGGCGTCTATCATGGGATTGCATGCTGCAATATAATAACTGTATGCAATTGCTGCCGCCTGGTTTGTCTCTCCCCATGCAGAGCTGTATCCCTGCTCTGACAGAATAATCCGTACAGAAGAACCATATTTTTTCTTTATATAGTCTGTCATCACTTTTAAATTTTTCATGGTAACATAAGGGGTATTGCTCTTATGCGTAATACCATATCCATCCCAGAAGTTGGTATAAGTCAGCGGGTAGGAATACGCATGGAATGCAAGATTCCATTTTAATCCCTTTTGTACCTTTTTCAAATGATTGACAAATGAATTGATCACATGTTTTGCGCTGTATCCTCCCGGCACAGCCGCATTCCAAAAATTATCCGTACAAATGAACAGATGGGCATTGGAACTTTGGCTTCGTACTGCAGTATACAAGGTCCGAAAAACAATGGCATAAGATTTCATATAGGAGTACTCAGACATGCCGCCTTTATAATTCCATGCAACTGGATTATTGATCTCATTTCCCAAAATCCAATTGGACACATAACATTTCTTTGTTCCAAACACTTTTGCGGCATAACAAAACATTGCTTCCATTTTTTCCCTCGCACTGTTATTGCTGATATTCCACATATAGTAGGGCGCCGCCCCCCGTTTCCGTGCTTTGGAGGAAATCAGGTCCTGATTGCCTTCTGTCCAGTCCAACATTACCTGCATTGTCACATTGATCCCTTTTTTATTACAGTTCGACACAATATCTTTATATAAATCCAAGGAATTGAAGTAATATGTTTTACCATTATATTGATAAGCTACCGTTGGATTAATAAAAAAATCTGACGCATTTAAATTTAAAAATGTATTTTTTGCTTTACATGCCGCCAATTCTTCCATATTATTTGTAAACTGGATACCCTTTTTGGTCTTTCCCAATTTATATTTTGATTTATTCTTTGCAGCCTTTTCTGGATATTTTACATAAGAAGGGCTGCTAATTAATTTATATTTTCCCTTCTTTTTTACTGCAATTCCAAACATGGAAACCACATAACCCTGATTTTTTGCCGTTTTAAAAGTAAAACTAAGTTTTTTCTTTTTATAGGTCTTTTTCTCCATCTTGTAAGGCTTTCCATTGCTTGGATTTACATACATCAAATAATAACAGCCGTCATCGCTGACCACTCGGTGCTTTATGGTGGCACGAATCTTGACCGTACCTGTCCCTGTTGCCTTACATGTGGTTAGTTTTGCAGAATTGCTCTTGGGTGGACGGCTGCATTTCACCCATTTGGCATAAAACTTCCGTTCCCCGGTACTCCCTTTTTTGATCTGTGTAACCCTCTTTTTATATTTCTTATCTTTATACCAGCCATCAAAGTCGTATCCTTTTCTGGACGGATTGGGCAGCGTATAAGTCTTCGTCTTGATTGTATATGCTTTTTTTGCCGATTTTGACACCTTTCCGCCGCTCATACTGTAGGTAATATCGTATTTTTTTACCTTCCATTTAGCATATAGGGTTACTTTGCCATTGGCTTTCGCGGTAAGCTTATCCACCTTTGCGCCGCTTTTATACGTCTTGCCTTTTCCGTCTTTCCTGGTATTCCACCCCACAAACGTGTAACCTTTCCGTTTAAATTTGTTTGACTTTAGCTTACTTGCCTTTCCATACTCATGTTTGCTGCCTGCCACCTTCCCACTGTCCGCCCCGTTGCCTTTGTATTCCACTTTATAGGAATTTCCTTTCCAAACGGCAAATAAAGTAACCACGCTTCCATGTTCTTTGCTTAGAGAGGATATTTTTTGTTTGTCTTTATAGCTTTTTCCCTTTCCATCTTTACGGGTATTCCATTTTACAAATGAATATCCTGTCTTGACATATTTATTCTTTGACAGTGTTTTACTTACACCGCAAGGCAAAACCTGTACCTTCATGGATCCTTTGCCGCCGTTGGCATCATAACGAACTTTATAACTTCCCCGTTTCCAAACAGCCTTCAGCACTACCACTGCGCCTTCCTGCTCAGCAAGATTCTTGACATAAGCCCCTCCCTGGGAAATCCCATTCTTGTGTTTCCATCCAGCAAATACATATCCTGATTTCTTTCCTGTATTTCCAGGAAGCTTTTGTTTCTTATCATATGTCATAATCTGTTCTGTCGGCGCCTTTCCTGTCCCACCATTCAAATCAAACTTTACCCGGTAAGTCACAGGCGTCCATGCGGCAAGCAATGAAAAATCCCCTGTCACAGGCTGGTCAAACATATAGAAGGCACCAGTACCTCGCTTCCATCCCTGAAAGAGGTATCCTTTCTTGACAGGAACCAAAACCTGTGCGCCATCTGGCATCTGTCCTTCTGGTACTTGAATAGAAAAACTGCTTTGTCCTTGGGGTGTTTTCCCTCCTGCCAGGTTAAACTTAATGGTATACTTCCTGCCAGAAGGATTTGATTGATCCCCTTCTTCTGTCCCAGGATTTTGTGAATTTCCTATCAAACTACCATCCGATTCTGATGTTCCTGGCTCCTGTTCGCCTCCGTCCTCTGGCTCTTGTCCGCTTCCTTCTTCTGGTTCCAAAGTCCCTGACCCTTGTCCGCCTCCGTCCTCTGGTTCTGAAGTTCCCGGCTCTTGCCCGCTCCCTTCTTCTGGTTCCGAAGTTCCCGGCTCTTGCCCGCTCCCTTCTTCTGGTTCCGAAGTTCCCGGCTCTTGCCCGCCTCCGTCTCCTGGCGCACTAGAATCA
>CATOOV010000051.1 GCA_951801955.1 uncultured Lachnospiraceae bacterium | reverse complement strand
AATAAATACTTGTGTCTGTTTTTAGATTTCCATGTTCCCATAACGCAAGTATAACACAAACCACCACGTTTGGCTACCTTAACCCACCGTCTAAAGCCAGTGGGATTGCGGTAGCCATTTTTTCAAGTATGTCGTCAGCGTTCTCACTATGGGGTATGGGTCAGCCCTGCTGACAAAAATAAATCCGCACACCTGCAAACATTTAAAAAGCAGGTAAAACAAAATAAGTACACTTTTTGTTTTACCTGCTAAAAGTATCATTCTGTATCCTCCCTGATTTCTTTATATTTCATCCTTGAAATAATTTTACTATATTTAATTTATCGACAAAACTTGTCGAAAATTTAATATGTATACATATATATTAATTATTTCGACAAAATCCGATATTTATCTATGGAACAAATTTATTGATGAAATATTTTTGAAATGAAAAAGAACGGCATGAAACATTAGAACGGCAGGGGTGGTAAAATAACCCCCCCTGCCTGAATTATGCCCTTTCTGAGATACTTGCCATAAAATCCTTGATTTCATCCTGCAATTGACGAGCCTTTGCAGACAGCTCCTGCCCCCGTTTGTATAGGGCGCTGTTATTCTGTGTTTCCAGAGTCCCAGTAATCATACCGTTTGTAACAAAAGAAGTGCCTTTCCCTTCTAATTCCAAGTTATATACCTCTGTCTCTTCTTCTTCCAGATACAACTCCTTAATGTTTCCGCTTCCAGAAGGGTATGTACAGAATTTGTCTGCCGCGCACAACTGGCTTGCCCTTTTCCAGCCTTCTTCTGTCATCACCGGATGGCTTGCCGTCATCTGCAGCGAATCTCCCTGTTCCATCTTGACTGTAACAAACGCTTCCTCAAATCCTTTATAGATGCCGCATACCTTTTTGGGCAACCCTTCCCCATTTTTCACCACATCATGCAAATGGATCTTTTCGATTGGGCATTCTTTATCATCTGCCATCAAAACTTTTGTCCCCTGCTTTACACAGCCCCAACGAATACTGATTGGCTCTATGGTGAGGGTGGGGTCTGCCGCCTTTATCTGGCTGCTGTTTACAACAATACAAACATCCCGCTTGATATTCGGATTTTTTTGTTTTGCAGCTTTACAGCAAGATTCAAAATCAGCCTTACAGTTGTTTTTACTGTAAAACGGCTGATATCCAGTTTGACATTCCATGAATCCGCATCGCCTTTCCTGGTTTGCCCATCTGCCGCCTCATGTTTCGTCTGAAACATAATCTTTCCTTTTTTTCATCCACGGTAAAAAGACCTGTATCTTCATAAACTCCCTGATTGTACTCTACCTGTCCGCCTCCTTCCAGGCTAAGCAGAAGTTTTGTCCGCATCTCCTTACTCTGAGGCTTCCCAAAAATCAGCTCCTCAATTTCCCAATTAGGATCAATGGAAACACTTCCCTTTACAGGAATCTGGACTCTTATAAGATTTGTCCCTTTGTCTGCAGCATTGTCAGGATAACTGAAATCTGGAATTTCCCCGCCATAGGGGGCGCGTGCATACAAGATAACCGTTTGTTTCTTATCTGCGGTCCTTGGTTCTTCTACCTGCAAATCACCTACCACATCTTTTAATCCTATTTCGTCAACAGAATACGAATCATCGGACGTCTCAATATTGCCAGACTGATCGCTCCATAAAAAATGGATGTCTGCCCGCAAACGGCTGTTTGAGGGCATTACGCTTTTTATGTCGTCTAACTTCTTTAAAAGCTCTATATACAAATCCGTTGTATCATAACCATCCTGGTAAGCAGTTGCCTGCACAGTACCAGTAGATTCGTCAACAATTTCAATCCCTGAAAAGATTACCGCCTTTTCCTGTCTGAAATTGGCGTCTGCAAGCAGGTACAGATCCTCTCCACAATCTTTTACTGACAAAATCCCTGTCACATTATCTACCGCATCATCCTTTGCTGCATCTGATTTCAGTTCTTCCCCATCTGCACTGTCACACAACCTTTGCCCTGCCTTCGCAAGTATGCTGCAAATCGTCGGGCACTTCTTTCGAAACACATCATTCTTTTCCCAAAAGCCAGCACCTGTTTCCATATCACTCCTCCTTGCCGCTTCGAAATGCGCGTATGTTTTTCCTAGCTTCCTCAAGCTCTTCCTTATTCATGGCGAGGACATGGTAATACTTTTTCTGTTCCTCCAATGCTTGGGAAAGATTCAGCATATCTGCCTCTACGTCGATTTCCAAACTTGAGCCTATAGGCAGCTCCCCTGGGAAATTCACCGTTGCCACACAATCGCCCCCCACGGTTTGTGCCGGGACGCGGTTGGCGTATATTTTGGAATCATTTCCGCCTTTGATGGTTACTGCAGACAACTGTTGCATTTTATGGTTCACGGATGTGAATTCTGCATAGTTAGGATAGCACTTCACCTTCAAATAATTGCCAATCCGTATACGGTATGCCACACAGTTAAATATAAAGAAATCGTCTTTTGCCCCGTAAGTAGCTGCCAAAAGTTTTTCTGTTAATTGCGGATCTTGATGATCCAGGATGGCTTCATAATATTCTGCCTTTGATATGCCTAATTCCTCCATATTTTCTGGAAAAGGTGTAATCCTTCCCAATATCTGCTTCTTATCGTAATAAAACCTGACAGGAGGAATTGCTGTCGCCGTATTTTCCCAGCATTCTATCAATTTATCCAAGCTGGGATCCTTATAGTCTTCCGTCTTAACTGCAAATCCCTCCTCCAACGCCTCTTGCATATTCTCTATGTCTATGCCATCGGGTTCTTCCCCACGGCACGCATATGTAAGGAATCTCAGTATTTCCATGGCGCAATCCATAAAATCCACCCAATTGGAACGCTCCCATTCCGCTTCCCCCTGTTGGACTTTAAAATGCACACTGGTCACATCCGGCGCCACTCCGACCTTTCCATGCCCAATTGCAGGAAGGACTTGCGAAGCGCCCATCTTTGCTCTCACATCCAGCCCCTCCATTCTAACAGCCTCTTCTAAACTGGCGCAATTTACATTTCCCTGAAACCCATTAAAATTCTCATGGGCATAGGTATCTGCAAACACATGGAGCAAAACGCCTAAACTAATCAGGGAACGCCTGCGTTCTGGCGTATCCACCATACAACTGCGGCAGATAACCGCCTCTTGCTCAAGCATATCTGAAATAATAGAATGGTCGCCTTTGACCGAACGCTGTACCTGGTAGCTTTCACTTACCCTTACTCCGGCTCCACTTGCCACAAGAGGCGGAAAGTGAAATGGAATCAAATAATTCACCTGATTGTCCCTAAACATTAATGCTGCATAATCCAATCTTGAAACAAACCCTGTCTGGACTGCGTGAAAATATCCTTTCCCATCCCGTAAATGCCGGGCATAAGCAGGAACCTTATATTCCTCAAAATGATACTTGTTACTGTCTGCGTACTCATCTACCACTTGGGAATACTCCGCAATAAGCTGCGCTTCTTCTTCTTCAAAGCCTGCAACTGCCGCAATCCGTTTCACGGCAAAATAATGAAAATTAATATCCATATCCCCCTCCTTACCCTTTCAGTAACTATGCCAAAAAATCCCCTCATTGATACCTTATGAAACGGGTAAATGACCATCAGGAGCATTCTTAGGCGCCCCTTTTGAACCGACCGGATATCCAGATAAAACATCCTTGGGGCATGCCCTTCCTCCACATATAAAACGCCATCTCGCATTTGATATTAATTATAACATCCAAACACCTTCGTTACAAGAAGTTTCCCAGATTATACCAAAATTTAGTCCGCCCACACGTTACAAGTTTTCTCGGATTTTACAAGATCTTTCATCCGAAAAGCCCTTCTGACCTTTTCGTCTACCGCGCATAGTTTGGAATCAAATAATATCCCATACATACTATTTACAAATTCAGGCGGAAGCTGCTTCATATCAATATCCAGGGTTTTGGCACGCCCAATAAAATTCAAAATACCATCGTGGCACATCTGCATCAAGCAATACTCTGGATTTTGTCCATCCTCTGCATAAATAGGGATTCCGTCAGTGGCAAATCCCATAAACTGGCTTGCAGGGGAAGAGAAAACACATTCTCCCAATACCGTATACTCCACGATGGGATTATCTTTGCTTGTATAAATGGAGCCATAGTCAAAAATTGTGTAAACAGGCGATTTCAATTCCATCTCAACATTTAACGGCGTCATTGCAAAGTAATAAAATTCACTCTGTTTCCCAAAACCAAATTTCTCAAAAAAGCTCTGGGTAATCCCGCTCCCCACAAAATTCACGATTGCCAGATCATCATCCAAATTTACATTGATTGTCTCGAAATACTTCTTATAAAGCTGCTTCTGTATCTTTGATTTTTCAATAATACGCTTTCCATATACTTTTTTTAAATGGTTTAGTAAAATATTTTTTTCGACATCTCTGACAATTGTATCTCTGTATACATCATTGTGATCTATTTCAATATCAAAGATCATTTTCAAATAAACTTGAAATGTATACCCTGCCGCGCTGTTAAAAATATAAAACAGATTCTCAATATCCTCATTGGAATCTATCTGTGCGATTGCAATTGCCCTCCTGGAAGTAAGCACATATTCTGTTTTTAACGGGCTGTTGGAATAATACTGATCTGCAATTTTCTTTAAAATCCATCCATCCCTTGCCAAAAACAAAATTTTCTGCTGCCTCTCCCCCGCTCTTTGATACAATTTTTCCATAAAGTATGTAGTTACTGGTCCAAAAAAACAAAAACCTGCCTCTTCTAACGTTTCCACTTTTATTTTTCCCATAGAATCTAGGCAAAATGGAGAATTAAATATTCCAGAGACAAACAATCCCATAAGCCTTCTGCATTCCGTATCTTTTTCCCAGTTGTGCCATCTGCAGCCCAGCAATGCGGCTGCAAGTTCGGCACCACTGTTAATATGCAGCGTGTGAATCCCCTCCTGGGATGCCCTTGTGCCATCACTGACGGGATGATCTCCAAAATGAAGAATGTTCACATTGGGATAAGACTCCACAATCGAATGCCATAATTGCCCGTCAGATTTCGCCATGCCTGCTTCACAGGAAATATATACATCAGTAAAATAGTTTATGCTGATGCCATTTTTCTTTAGTAGTTGTTCCAATTGCCCTTTGGTCAAATACATATCAGACACCAGTATCATCTTTTTATGTAAAGCTTTTGCATACTCTAACAAATTTACAACATCCCTGCGTGCCACCGTGTACTCAAGTTCATAGGCAAGCTCTAAGCCATATAAGTCCTTCACCACTGCCTGCGTTTGGTTTGTAAGCTGCCCATATCGTTGATAGATTGTTTCCAAGGTATACTTACAGCCGAATTTTGAAATTGCGTCATGTTCCGCCTTCTTTCGATTCCTGGCAAAATCCTTTTGCGGCATGTTGGTTTTTGACAGATGCTCCTCCATAATATCAAACAGGTCGTCAGGATATAAACACCGTCTCATAATAAGCGTATCAAACAGGTCAAAAGAAATGACCTCGTGTTCCCGGATTGCCCTTTGATATTCCTCCCTGTCACAATACAGCTTTTTTGCACTTGCATGATCTTTTTGATAACACATCTTCCTTCCGCTGATATGGTATACCTCAATATTATTTTGATCCGCAAACGCTGCTATCCTCTGATATATAATTTCCAAACTGGAAAGATTGCATACAATTATAAGCATACGTGCTTTGGATGCCGCTTCTTCTTCTGACAAAATAGGAAGCCCATAACAGCTTCCTACCCGTCTTCCATCCATCAAACCAATAAAATGATATTCTGTGCACTCATCCAACAATAACTTTGTCTTGTCTCCGGTTCCATAAAGTATCATTGGCTTATCTGACTGTTTTGAAAAGTTTCTTCGAAATGTATCTATAATATCTTGATCTATGGGTGTCATATTCTATTCCTTTTCTTTTTTGTCTAAGATTCAAATTTATATGGCAAGTAATACATTCGTATCAATCAGAATCCTATTTACCATATTTTTCTTCCCTATAATAAGCTAATTCTGCATCATAATCAATAACAGTTCCCTTCCTGCGTAACTGCTCCAATCTTGCAAATGCTTCTTCCTTTTCTGATTGTCCATCATTATATAACCCATTAATGCCTTAAACAATCTGAATTACAAAGCCTAATTTATCTTCTGGTACTTTTTCCAACATTCTAATTGCTTCCTGTCTGATTGCTGTCATAAATGAACATACCTCTCATTCTCTGATCCCCTAGCTATTTCATTGATTTACATCTACAATATAACATTTTCCACAATCTAATTCAATCAGCGCTGGCAAAAAAGTCTCCACCCATTCCAATATACTAATAAAGGGTGTCTGTCTGGACCAGAAGAATTTTCCTACATCGAATCAACTTGTTCTCCTACTGGTATGTAGCTCTGATTCCGGTTACTGCATCCCCCGCAATCTTTACAAAGGGAGACATACCCGCTGTCCCGGCAGCAAAGATGAAAGAGAACAATTTCTTCCCGGTTTTCTGCGGTGATCTTACGAAAATCAATATAATCTGTGTCTTGTTCCTGATAAATCCCTGCCTTATTCGCGCTCCACACCAAATGGCAGAAGTAAAGTTTTGAATCGTTAAATCCCCGGAACACAGGATTGCATAAATTCATATTTTCATATGCCTGGGCATCAGATAAATTCAGCTTTCGATAGGGAAACGCAAAATCTTTCCACTGTAAGTCAGCATTACTATAAGATTTTACACCATTCTGTGCAAATAACTGCTTTACCTGTTCAAACTTTTCTTGGTACTTCGCATTTAATTGATAATTACTCATGCTGACCAAAACCTGGTTTTCTTTTAATACTTCAAGTAATGGAGCTTTTGGCAGCACTGTCCCATTGGTTACAATTTCAATGTTTCCGACTCTCTGTCGATAGCATTCACAGATATACCGGATCACTTGGTCCAACTCTTGATATAGGAGTGTTTCCCCTCCAATTAAAATCAGATTCGATACCCGGTCAACATATGTAAACAGCAATTGAATCTGCTCTTTCACTTCTTCTGGCTTTAGTGTCAAAATATGGTTTTTGTGAAAGGGCATATACATATTACAATATTTACAATTTAAGGTACATGCTGTGGTCACTGCGATATGCACCTCAGATAATACCACCTTTCCATACTGGTACCAACTGCCTGCTGACACCAGAATACGCATATCACAAAAATCAACGTATTCTTCGAACCCTTCCCTTTTTAACTGTGCGCTGATTTCTTCATAATGTGTTGTAATTACAATTTTTTTATGTCTCAGCTCAATCTTCTGTGGTAACATGACAGGGATCCCGTCTGCGATGGTTCCATCTTTGTTTTCATCGTTATCCACGATCGCTTCCACCGCATAATCCTTTTTTATTTCCTCGATATGAAGCATACAGTTCTTGCCGTATCCCCACAAAACAATGGTTCCTATATCCTTCCATGCAGCAATCCATTTTTTTAAATCTGTCGTTTTCATTTTATTTCAATCCATTCTGTTTACTATCTCTAATACAAATACATCCTCTTTACTCAAAATTTTTATTTTATTCTTTCACATTCTGTTTTGTTTATCCTCTTATGCCAACATATCTTCTTTGCTTAAAGCTTCTATTTTATTCGAAAATCCCATCTCTTTAATTTGCTTTATAATGGAATTTTTATACATAATAGACATAACCACAATCACATCATCTTTTTTTATTCTCGCCTGCAACTCAGATGGAGATATAATTTTCATCTTTTTGGTTCCAACCTGATATTCCATTCCCTGTCTTCTGGGATTACTATCCACTAATTCGCATACATTACACCTGTCAAATCCACTGCTTAATAACTGAGCTGTCGATGCCCCAATTCCCCACAAAACCAGGGATTCATTTTTCTCACAATACTTCTGTGTCATTTTCCTGCTTCTAGTTTTACATAATTCCAAATAGGCTTGTGCACAGTCCTCCCCTAAATCATGATACACCGCTTGCTTTATTTTATCTCCATTTTTATATAATCCATATACAGAAGGATATTGTTCACATTTCAAATACTCCTGTGTATCTAACAATTCCATTCCTGTTAAACAAGAGATATTTCGTATATCAAATTGATTCATATGGGCAATATGTTCATACGTATAATAGTAGAATGGTACATTTTCATCATTGCAATATTTACTTGCATCAGGCACTTCCAAATACATCATTCCATCTGTCTTTAACATCTTCTTTAGGTTATTTAACGTCTCATTTTGGGCATAAATATGTTCAAAGACATGGATTAGAAGAATAAGGTCAAATTTTCCTGTCCACGCTTCTATCAATTGGGTACTGTCTGCTTTGACAGTGTCTATCCCTTTTTTTGCCGCCGATTCTATACTGATTTGCGCAGGATCCATAATCGTAATATTATGATAACCTAAATTCTTTAAAAAGGAGGCAAACTCGCCCAACCCTCCTCCCACATCCAAAATTTTGCTGTCAAAATCAATATAGGGTTCTATCGTATGATATATATGTTCAAAATATTTCTTCGTATGTTCTGCACCAAATAAATTTTCATAGCAGATAGGCACACAATTCCCTGATGTATAGTAATGTAAAATATCCTTTTGGCTTATATCCATATCAATATATACCAATCCGCAACAATTGCAGACATTTATGTAGGATGGCGTATCAGGAAACGTATCCCCTAAGATTTTCATATTATCACATAATTTATCGATTCTTTTTACGTTATTTGATTTACATAACAAACATGCCATTTTATTCCCTCGCTTACTTATTATAATAACAGATTAACTCTTCCCTCCTGGAATCAATATTGTCTTCTTTAGACATCAAACCTTTATATTCTGTACAGTTTTCGCAGATTGTTCCTTGCAGGTCACCTTTTAAAATTCTAAGCCTCAGTTCCTGGAACTTCTTTCCATTCCAGATATCTAAGAAATTTTCTTTTCTTAAATCTCCCATAACTAACTGGTTTGGAGAAAACCAAAAATCATGGCAGCATGCCAATACTTGCCCCTCGTGCGAGATAATTCCTTCATAAAAAACTCTGGGACATATTTCGCCCTTTTCATGATCTGTGCCACGCCTTGACCGTTCATAATCCCTATTTCCAAATTTATTGTAATCAATATCTGGTGATGCTATGTTTAAATGTTCTATGTTCAAAATATCACAAATCGGCGCAAATTTTTCCATAAAAATATTCTTTTTATCTTTTGTATCCTCTAACATATAATCCATAATTTTTATATATACTTTAATGTCCCTGTTTTCTTCCTTTCTTGTTTCACACGCCTTTTGAAAGAAATAGTTTAAATTTTCATAGAAACGTTCAAACTCTATCGCTACCCCTGTATATTTTCTATAATCCTCCCTGGACAATCCATTCAGGGAAATCCGAAGTACATTTAATCCAGCATCTATGAGACTGTCTGAAAGATGCCTATCCAACAAGGTGCCATTCGAGATAATTCCAATTCGGTCTGTAATTTTACTTTCAGAAATAATTTTTACCATATCAACAATTTGTCTATTGACAAGGGGTTCTCCTATTCCTGATAATAAAATTTGATTTATCTTTTTTCCATTTTCTTTGATGTTATATACAAACTTTTCTACCAACCTACAATCCAAATTTTCTTTTTTGACCTTTTTAAATTTATCAGAGCTGTGTTCACAAAATTCACATTGCAGATTACATGCATTTGTCACACCGATCTGAATTGCCATAGGCACATCCAAGGGAACAACGTCCGCAAGCATCGTTCTTTTTCCACTTAATTCTTCCTGCTTTTTTTTATCCATAAACCCTAACCATAACATTCAGTCCTGCTGACCTGAACCTTATAACCTTCCTTTTACTAAATTTTCGTTCATCTACCATACATTCAAGAACGCCATCGGCGTTCTTGCCGCGGGGCGCGGGGAAGCTTTTCTGGCAAGAACAAATCCGCACCCCTGCAATGCGCCGGAGGCTTTATCTATATTTTAAATACAATGAATCCAGCTCTGCCTCTAACTGTGGATTATTTCTTCTGCGTATATCTTTTTCTTTCAGCCAGTTAAGCGTATCTACAACTCCGTCTTGAAATTTTATTTTAGCCCTCCACTGATTTGTAACCTGGCGTATCTTATTGTTATCATATATATCATGCCACATTCGCTGTCTTAAAAGTTCTTTATCGTTAAAAAACTTTATTTCCATGACTTCATTATAAGGCACATGTATAATTTTATGGGATTTTAAATTTAACGCATCGCATAGAATTTCTGCCACATCATTCCATGTCAGCCATTCATCGCTTGTAATATGGTAATCTTCGCCAATCGCCTGGTGTTTTCCAAATAACTGGACAAATGCTTCTGCAAAATCTTTGGAATGGGTAAATGTCCATAAATTTGAGCCATCTCCTGGAACCAATACAGGATACCCCTCTTCATACTTACGAATAGCCGTATAACAATTATGTCCAATTGGTGCCGGAACAATCACATCATAAGTATATGCAGGTCTCACAACAGTAACCGGAAATCCTTCTTTATATGCTTTTGCAAACACTTTTTCCGCTTTGATTTTACCATAAATATAACTGTCTTCTTCTAAAAAATCTATTTTTTCTGTTGTCTCTTTAAAGGGCAATGCCTGTGTTGACCGTTTGTATACAGACTCTGTACTGATAAAAATATATTGCTCTGTTTTTCCTCGAAATAACTCTACTGCACTTCTTGCCTGAACTTCATTGTAACAGATGAAATCACATACCACATCAAAATGCCTGTTTCTCAATATTTCTGCCATTTGATCGCTATTCCTTAAATCTCCCACTAATCTATGCACTTGCGGCTGTATCTCTCTCCGTGTACTTACAGTCATATTTCTGTTTAATTCCCAAACCTCATAACCATACTGCAATGCAGTTTCGACACAATACCAACTGATATTGCCATTTCCTCCTATAAACAGTATCTTCATTGCCATCCCCTATGATTGTAAAATCTTATTTAAAAGCTCATCTGCATAATCGTCAATATTGTCTGCCATTCCATGCGTCAATTGCCCGCACTCCTTACATGTTTGAAAACATGCTCTGTTCTTTGACAAAAATTCTTTTTGGTAATGGTACATCCTTTCCCCTTTCCAGATATCGGTTACTTTCTCTGTCTTTGCATCCCCAATCAGCATTTTATGCGCCCAATCCAGAAAACAGGCGCTTGCCGTCCCGTCGGAATTGATAGAAAAGGAGTAAAATACATAGGGGCAGACTTGTATATTTTTCAGTTCCTGCCGGTAAATCCCCACATCATTATTTACTTTTACGTCTTTCAGCTCAAATCCTGACCAACAGGACATAATACTTTCAATATATACCCCGTCAGCAATCTCTCCAAATACATCCAGGAATTTCTGCTTTTCTTCTTCCGTTAAAATGTCGCCGTTGGTTTTTACGATCATTTCACATCCCTTACGATGCTCATAAAAAAAACGAATATTTTCCACTAACTTCTCAAAATCCAAGGAATAACTTGAAAACTCTTGATATTGTTCCGCATTTACGCCCTCAATGGAAATATTAATTCTATCCAATCCTGCCTCAATCATTTTCAGGCTTCTTTCTGGGGTCAATAAAGATGCATTGGTTGTGGTATCTACCCTGTCGCAGCACCCGGAATTTTTGGCATATGCCACCATTTCTTCAAAATAAGGATTTACAAAGGGCTCCCCATCCTTATACAACCGGATGACCTTCACTTTATCTGGAAATCCACAGATATCGTCGATGATTTTTTTATATAACCCAAACTCCATGGGACCATGGTTCCTGCCCGCTGTCTGTTTCATCAATTCGCGGTCTCCCGTAGGGCAGAACTTGCACTGAAAATTACATCTGTCGCTTGGATCGATATTGATAATAAATGGTGTCTTTAGCGGAATCACGGTCTCCAGCCTGGTCCTGTTTTCGAGATCGATTCTCGGTTTCATTTTTGCTTTCATCTTATTATCTCCTGTTCCCTTTTTCCAACTATTACTACTTTAGAATTCTATACCTCTCAAAATTTGACGCAGGATTTTATTCATGGCAAATCATACATACTGATGTCCCTTCAGCCTTGTCAAAATTTCATCGGCATGTTGGTCTAAATTGTCAAAACATCCATACCGTATCACTTCACAGTTTCTGCACATATAATAATTGTCTTTCTTTCCCTCCAGATGATCTCTCCAATACTTCTGCATAATCTCTCCATACCAGACATCCTTTAGGGACTGGATTTTGATATCTCCCAGTATCTGCTTATGCTGCCAATCGCCTACACAGGTGCTTACCGTTCCATTTGAATTGACCACCATAATATAAAACAAATATGGACAAACCATTCTGTCTTCAATCGCCTGGCCATAATTTCCTGTTTCAAAATTCATCTCCATATCAATAAACTGGAAATCTGGCCATGCCGGTGAAATCCTCTCCAAAAAAATCCGATCTGAAATTCCTTCAAAAATCTCATAAAATCTCTTTTGTTCTTCTCCTGTTAAATTTTCCTTGATGGCTTTTATATAAATCTCGCATTGACCACGATTTTCGTACAAATCCCTAATGTTTTCCACATACTTTTCAAAATCAATCTCTACACCACAGTAATTTTTTATTTGGTTTGAATTTACGCCGTTTACGGAAATATTAATCTGGTCAATGCCTGCCGAAATAATGTCTCGGTTCAATCTCTTTTCAAAAAGCAAACCATTTGTAGTCGTATCAATTCTTAAGATATTTCCCTTTTCTTTGGCATATCTTACCATATCCGCAAAGCGGGGGTTTACAAGGGGTTCCCCCTCCTTATATAACCTGAGTACCTTTATGGGATCTGGAAATTCTTTGGTATCATGGATTAATTTCTTGTAAAATTCCCAATCCATCACAACCTGTTCTCTATGGATCTTACGAATCAGCTCCCTGTTTCCAGTGGGGCAGAAACGGCAGGATAAATTACAAATATTTGATGGATCTACCAACAGCACATACGGCGTGCGCAAGGGGGACATGTGCCCCAGGGTATTTCTCTCACCAGTAAGCCTTGTCCTATTCTTTTCACTCATTTATAAATTTCTCCTCTTTTCTTCTATCTTTTCTCTATTTGTCTGCAATACCTCGCATAGCTTTCTTAAGCCAGCGTCGTTATAATATTCCAGGTAGTGCCAAGGAGAGCCTTTCTTCCTATGATAGTAGATTTCTGGCAGATAAATGGCCTGTTTTTCTAGGGAAACACTAGTTTCTAGCAATAATAGTTCTTCAAACATCCCTTTTTCAAATCCTGTGGCGCTTAAAAACCACTCATAAGGCTTGTCGCCTAAGATCTCATGAAACCTCAGATTCCTTTTCCCTTTCTCCATCGTCTGACCTATGGCGGTTTGATACGCCTCCAAATTCTTCTTAGCGCTGTAATTTTCTATTACATATGTTCTTGCAGATCTGCCGATTTTCTCACACAGGTTCTCATCTTTGCAGAGTTTACAGACAATATCCATCAATTTGCCTTCATTCTCTGCCACATATCCATTTTTACCTGTTTTAATTATACTTTGTTCTACTGGATGATTCAACACAATAATTGGCAGACCAACTGCCATTGCTTCCAACAACACATTTTCTGTCGTCCCATAATTTTCTGGATTCAGCAAATAGAGCAGAAGAGTCATTTTTTTATAATACAAATATACATCCTCTACTTTACCCACGCACGAAATAGTCCGCTCCAATCCCATCTCCTTAATCTCTTCTAAGATTTCTGGAGCACATTCCCCTACAAACAAAAAGGAAACACCTGGCAGCCGTTCTTTGATTTTCTGAACATAATGAAGATATTCTCTGTGCATCTTTGAATAAGAGACTGTCCCAACATACCCAAAACATATTTCTGCCAGAGCATATTCTTCTTTTGGTTTAATTTTTTCGGGTGAAAATTCCCCCATTCCATATATAATAGAAGATTTCTTCTTAACAGCAGCCCGTTCCTCTTCTGTCCACAGCAGATTATCAAATGAATAGGAGGATGTAAAGAAAACTCTGTCTGCCTGCTCGGTCAAGGAATAGGAAATATAAGGATAATGGCAGCCATTGACATGAAACCAGTAAATCCATCTTGTCTTAATTCCAGAAAGCATCGAAACTATAAACTGATTCATCAGGGGGTGCCCCCACCAATTAATCACAACAACATCCGATGAAATGAGAATGCTTAGGATCCTTTCACTGTCACATTGATTCCATACTAAGAGGGGAATCCCAGCATCCTTACATTTCTCCATATATCTTTGTTCTTGGGGCTGTTCTAACAGAATCAAGGTATGTTCATATTCCTGCTGGCTACAATTTAATAAAATCCCCGCGATCGCTTTCCCCGCGCCGCCGCCTAAATGTGCAGCAATATGTACGATTTTGCATCTGCCTTTTGTATTGAGCAATATTATCTACCCCTTTTCCGGTCTGTTAGCTTTTCTAATTTGGTATTGACAAAATCCTGGCATTTACTATATTCATTTATTTTACATAATTCGACTTTTTTTTGCAATGACTTTTTACATATAGATTGGGGTGTCAAAAGATGGTTTTATAGAACCACCTTTTGACACCCCAATCTATATTAGAAAACAAAAACTGCTGAACAATCAACATATCCTGCAGTTCTGTCTTTTACTCAAAAAACATTCTATTGTTATCCCATTCTTACAAACAATTTAATTATGTAACTATTCAAAACCCCAAGCCACAGACATGCCAGCAAAGCTGTCATTCGCCTCTGACGAGGCTTCTGTCTGTGGCTTGGGGGATTATCACCTCCCTGGAGATAGCAATTCATCCCTTTTCAAATAAATTTGAAAAGGGATGAATTGCTATTTCCAGGGGGTTCTGAATAGTTACTTAATTATTATAGATCCAGACCCTTTGTCCGCCGCCCTGGTGCAGTGCATGCGCGAACCGCACAGCGCCGCAGCTTCCTGACGCCATCAGCGTCTGGCATTTTGACAAGATAAAGATAATGGAAAGATATCTGCGTTCCCTCTCACATAAGTTTTCTTCTCCTGCTACAATTTGAGTTGCAATATCAGAACAAACCACTTCGCCATCTCTAAAATATTCTTTCTTATTTGTTCTCCTCTGGGGGATATATACAACCGCCTTACCAATATCACTACTCATAAACATATCAAAAATCTCTTGGTCTTCTGTATTTAAAAATATTTTATCGTAACCGCCGTTCAAAAATTCCTCCTGGACTGTCTCAAAAAATGGGCGGGGTTCCATAAACTGATACACCTCAACGGCTGCTCCATAATGTGGTGGATGCCCAATCACGCCCAACATTTTAACGCCTTCTGCCACATATCTTTCACATTGCCCATTGACATAGTTTAGAGTGTCCGTATTTAACTTCATATAGGACTCTAACATTTCGGTCCAATTGATGAAGTACTCTACCTCCATATTGTAAGGATTAAACCGGTCCATAATCGTACAGTCATGGACAATCACATTTTTGCTTTCCATCAATTCATCCACGGTCACTTCAAAGGGCTGTTCCATATAGTATTCCCATACGTTATCGCCATTTCCACGGGAAAACAAATTATTATCATTCTTCACACTTAAATCAATCACAGGGATAATTCCTTTTTCCATCGCCATAATCGATTTAAATAACGGATATTTTACCAAATCCGTAAAACCATGCTCTGACCCTAACGGCGAATGGATCCACAGATAGGTCTTGTCTTTATTTTTTTCCCCAAAGGACGTTCTCTGGCAGCTCCAAAACAAACTGGTCATTACTTCCAGGCTGTGGTACTTCTTAAATAAAAATCTGGACGGGTTATGGGGACCAAAATTTTTGTCGGAATCTATAAGCATAACAGAATGCAGTTCCCTTCCAATATGTTTTAAATAAATCTCTTCTAATGATGCCACCACAACAGGTTGGTTTTCAAAAAACATGTTTGCCTTGTGGTCTGTAAAAAAGATTTTCCGTTCAGGAAAATGTTTTAAGATAATACGCGCCGTCTGGTAAGTATATTCCTCCAGCTCTGAAAAGATAAAGACGTCGGCCCTTTTTACTAAATCAAAATCAATATTTTTATCATTGATATCGTAAGACAAAAATTCCCTGACAAAGCCCACCTCTTTAAAATCTACCCGGTTTTTCGAATATTCCAGTATATATTCCACTTCTCCATCCTGATTATGTACCGGAATACAAAGCCCTTCTTTGTCCTCATACTTTTTATATTCACAAAGGGCTTCCTCAAACACTTGGGTACTATGTCTAAGCCCGCCTTCTGGAACCTGCCGGTTACTTACCAAATCCTCAAAACCGTACACTTTTATCACTTTTCCATCTCTTAAAATTCCTAATTTCACCTCTTGATGGCCTTTTAATAAATTTAACACCACTTCCCTGTTATAATTCTCTTCCGCCAGCGTCAGTAAGTCATCCGTGATAACTTTTATCATTCTATCTTCTCCTTATCCCTTGTTTTGGGCAATTCCCTTTTCTTTCCATTGACCTGCATACCCCAAAATCTGCCTGTCCATCACTTCTTTGACATCTTTGCCTGCAAGAAAACATTTCGACCATTCCACTGTTTTTGCAATTGCCTCTTTGATTGTCAAAATTGGTTCCCAGCCAAAGGTATCTTTCATCTTGGAATTGTCAAGTTTCAGATATTTTGCCTCGTGGGCTCCCTGCCCTTGTCCTGCCTTCCATTGAAGCCCTTCTCCCCAATCTGTGCAAAACTCTTCCACGAGTTCTCCCACCTGGCAGCAGTCTCCCTCGTCTGGTCCTATATTATAACTTCCCTGTAGTTCTGGAACCGCAATTTGCCTTTCGGCAATCAAAAGATAAGCAAATAGTGGTTCTAATACATGTTGAAACGGCCTTATGGAATATGGATTACGAACTACAATCTCTTCTCCCCCTGCCGCGGCACGGACACAATCAGGAATAATTCTGTCTTTCGCAAAATCCCCTCCTCCGATGACATTGCCCGCCCTTGCCGTCGATACCTTAATTCCACATGGGTTTAAAAAACACTTTTTATAACTGTCTGTTACCAGTTCCGAACATGATTTGCTGTTAGAATAGGGGTCAAACCCGTTCAATGTATCATTCTCCCGGTAGCCCCATACCCATTCTTTGTTCTCATATACTTTATCTGTCGTTACATTCAGGACGCTTTTTACAGAATTGCACTTGCGCGCACATTCCAGCAGATGGACAGTTCCCATAATGTTCGTTTCATAAGTCTCAACCGGGCATTCATAACTCTTCCTTACCAACGGCTGTGCCGCAAGGTGGAAGACAACCTCTGGCTGGTATTTTTCCATCACCCTGTGCAGGGATTCCAAATCCCTGATATCTCCAATGACAGATTCCATCCCTTTTCCCATATTTCCCACTCGAAACAGGCTTTGCCCCTCTGGTTCCAATGCATACCCAACCACTTCTGCCCCGGCAATTTTTAAGATTTCACACAACCATGCGCCTTTAAAGCCAGTATGCCCTGTAATCAAAACCCGCTTGTCTTTATACTTTTCCAGCATAATCTTTGATTCCTTTCCCTAAGATGGAGTTGATGGACACTCCCGCTTAAAATATGCATAGATACATGCAATCATATAATCCAATTTTGCTTTGTTCATTCCAGGATACACGCCAATCCACAAGGAATGGGTCATAATAAAATCTGTATTGTCCAGCTTGCCAACTACCCGATAACCTTGCTTCTTATTTCTCATCTCATTAAAACACGGCTGTTTGATCAAATTCCCTGCAAACAGATAGCGTGTCTGAATATTATGTCTTTCCAAATAGTCTGCCAATCCATCCCTGGTATATCCGCACCCTTCCTGTACAGACATCAGAAAACCAAACCAGCTTGGATTAGAATTGGGCGTCTTTTCGGGAAGCAGTAAAACATCTTCCAAACTTTTCAGCCCCGCATATAGGTAAGACCAATTCTCTCTTCTCTTTTCCACAAATCCAGGCAGCTTTTCTATCTGGGAACATCCGACGGAAGCCTGCAGATCTGTGGCTTTCAAATTATAGCCAAAATGGGAATAAATATATTTATGGTCGTACCCTTTTGGCATTTCTCCAAACTGTCCAGTATATCTTTGTTTACATGTATTATCTACTCCAGGCTTGCACCAGCATTCCCTTCCCCAATCCCTAAAAGAATTGATTAAGCGATGCAGTTTTATGTCATTGGTGCAGACGGCGCCGCCTTCCCCTGTTGTAATGTGATGGGGCGGATAGAAGCTGCAGGTGGAAATGTCTCCAAAGGAACCCGTCTTTTTCCACTCTCCCTGATACTGGTACTCACTGCCTAATGCGTCACAATTATCTTCGATCAGCCAGAGACGATACTTTTCACAGATCGTCTTGACCAATGCGATATCAAAGGTATTCCCCAATGTATGCGCCAGTACCACTGCCTTTGTTTTATCTGTCACTGCCTCCTCTAGTTTTGATACATCAATATTTCCTTCCCTAACGGTTACATCCAGAAATACCGGGACGGCGCCATACTGTACAATGGGCGCCACGGTTGTGGGAAATCCTGCTGCAACTGTAATGACTTCATCTCCTGGGACGATTCTTCGTTCCCCCAGCTCTTCTGCCGTCAGCGCCATAAATGCCGCAAGGTTTGCAGAAGACCCAGAATTTACCATGGAACAATATTTGACTCCAAGATACTCCGACAGTTTTTTTTCAAATTCTTCGGTATAATGCCCGGATGTGAGCCAGAATTCCAGTGCAGAAGATACCAGATTCTTCATATCCTTTTCATTAAAAATACGCCCAGAATACCCAATCCGGTCTCCCGGCGCAAAATCCGTTTCTTTTGCAAATACCTCCTTGTAATATTCTTCTGTTAAATCTAAAATTTGTGCTTTTATCTCTTCTGCTTTCATATCTTTTTATCCTCAATAACTTTCCCTCTCAATTGCTTGGATTGTAAGGTCGATTCCTTCCTCAAATGTAATGTTCCTTTGAAAACCTGTTTCTTTGTATAATCCAAACATATCAAATTCCGTATATGCAAGGCTTGTACTGATATCAAATGGAATCTTTCCAAACTTTAACAAATGTTCTTTCCCCATCTTCTTTCCAATAATCAAAAGATACTCCCGCAATGGTTTTGGCTGTGTGCTTCCAATATAATATTCCTTCCGGCCGAAATTAGATTTTCCCACATAATACAGTGCTGCCACCGCATCTTTGATATAGATAAAATCGTATTGCTGTTTTCCCTCTGTAAGTTCAACCTCTTCCCCTTTCAGCAAACGCCTAATAATGGTGTTGACCAGCCGCGCCGATTTCTCCCCTGGTCCAAAGACGTTTGAGATCAATACACAGGCATATGAAATCTGGTATTTCTTACACAGAATCCGCATCATATCCCCTGCCGTCTTTTTTGCTATGGAATAAAAGGAAGATTCTCCTGGTATCCTTCCACATTGCCGTACTTTTTCATATTCATAAATCATAATCGTTGAGGCAAAAATCATTTTTTTACACCCAAGTTTCTTACAGGTCTCTATCAAAGCACAGGACGATGACACATTTGCCATCTGAATGGAATAATCTCCCCGAAGCCTTCCTGACGTCCCTTCCCATGCCAAATGATAACACACATCTATATTCCCATGTATTCGCTCTGACAGAGAATTAATATGCTGCATTGCACACGCCAGCACGGTCAAATTACCATGTTCTATTGCAAGACTGTTCTCTTTGGAATGCACAACGGCATATACTTCTATCCCATTTTCCAACAAATTTTCCACAAGCGCTTTACCTAAAAAGCCACTTGCACCTGTTACCAACACTCGCTGCATCTATGTTCCCTCTCCCTAAAATGGATGTCAAACTCCACGTTCCAATACGTTTCCCAAAAAAACCTTTCGCATTCCCCATACGGCTAATTTCCTAAAACGGGCTCTCAAACCCATCCAGAGAAATAAAATTTTGATCCCTTACAGACATAATTGGATGTACCAATCCGCCCCATCCGTAACCAAAACTATCCCATCGGATTCCTTTGTCATGTTCTGGTGAATAGAGGCTGGTAACATGGTAATTTACAATTGTATGATCTTCAAGCGCTTGAAATCCATGGGCAAAACCTGCCGGAATATATACCATATCCTGATTCTCTTTTAGATAAACCTCTTGGTATTTCCCATAATTCTTACTTTGCCTCCTCAGATCTACAACCACATCCACAATGCTTCCTGCTGTGACATGTACCAGCTTTGCCTGTTCATATGGGGGAATTTGGAAATGCATGCCCCGAATCGTATCTTTTTTTGAAATTGTATAGTAGGATTCTTTGATCTCCATTTCAATTCCTTGAGCGCTAAATTCAGCTTCATTGAATAATTTAAAAAACATGCCGCGCGGATCTTTCATAGATGATTTTTGAATGATTTGAATTGCTTCCAATCTTCTTCCCCCTTTCATCCTCGTATAACGTCATAACATTTTAACCGCCTGACTTTTCCTTATCTTGGCATCCTTTAATCTTGCCAAAGCTTCCATGGCGCCTCTCCGTCCCGCCACAGAGATTCCAACTTATTTTTATCCCGTAAAGTGTCCATTGGCAGCCAAAACCCTCTATGCTTATACGCTGACAATTGTTTCTCTTTTGCCAGTTTTTCGAGCGGTTCCACCTCAAATACGCACATAGGGTCATTGTTAATATACTGGAACACATTATAATCTAAAACCATAAATCCACCGTTAATCCATCCCGCATCTGTCTCTGGTTTCTCCTTAAAATCCAAAACCGTACTTTCCTGGTCAATATCAAGGACGCCAAATTTTGCCGGCGGCTGTACTGCCGTCAAAGTAGCAAGCTTCCCATGTTCCTCATGGTGTTTTACCAACGCTGGGATATCAATATCTGCAACACCATCTCCATAGGTGAGCATAAATCGTTCCCCTTCTGGGATAAACTTTTGAATCTGTTTAATCCTGCTGCCGGTCATGTTATCCATGCCAGTCTCTGCTAAAGTTACTTTCCATGGTTCAATCTCACAATCGTGAATCTCAATCTGGTTATTTCCCTGATAATCAAACGTTACATCTGATTTATAGAGAAAATAATTTGCAAAATAATCTTTAATCACATAACTCTTATATCCACAGCAAATAATAAAATCATGATACCCATAATGGGAATATATTTTCATAATGTGCCAAATAATGGGCATATCTCCCACTGCTATCATGGGTTTCGGCTTCACCCTGGACTCTTCGCTGATTCTGCTTCCTAAGCCGCCTGCTAATATTACTGTTTTCATGTTACACCTCTTTTGTAAACCCTGACCACCTAACAGAAATAGGAACGGCAAAGTGGTCGGTAGATTTTCTATCCTTATTGTTCCTGTTCCATAATACTGTCCACAATCTGCTGTAAAATCAAATTATGGATGGATTCCACAATCCCATATTTCTCACAGGGCACATAGACGTTTGCATCCCCAAGCTTCCTTGCCGTATTGCCAGGAAGGAATCCTGTAAAGGTCACTACCGAACCGCTGCACTGATGGGCGGCATGAATGGCATTTACAATATTCTGGGAATTGCCGGAGCTGCTGATCGCCACCAGCAGGTCGTCTGGTTTCATTAAAAATTCCAAAGGTTTTGAAAATACAAATTCATAACCATAATCGTTCCCCATACAAGTAGTTACCGCATTGTCATAGAGGCTGTAAGTATTCATTTTGCCGTTTTTCATAAAATCTGCCGTCATATGGCTGGCAATGGCAGAGCTTCCTCCATTCCCGATAAAGAATACTTTCGATTGTTTTTTCTTATGTACAAGAAATTTTTCAATCAGCATCTGTATTCCTGAATCATAGCTGATCGCCCTTATGTCTCCCTGGTCTATTTCTGTAGTATTCAGTTTTTCCATCAATTCTTCTATATACTTATTCATTAGACATTTCCTCTAAAACTTTCCGTGTTGTTTCTGGGACGATCTGTTTGATTTTCTCCCAATTTCCTGTCTCTAATTCTTTCCGTACCTCTGATGCGCTTATCACTTCCCCTTGAAATTGTTTTCGCGGGATCTCTACAAACTCCACGCCCCATTCCGGCAATATTTTATCCATCTGTTGATTATACTGCGCCGTCACCTTATCAATGGGTTCTTCCCCTGCAAACCGAACCTTAACCCCTAACTGGGGAGCAATGTGCCTTGCAAATATCTCTACATCCAAAGATGCATCAATCTTAACTTCCTGGTATTCCTCTTTCTGGAAATAGGTAGGCAGGGTGTGATGGGACAACACAAATTCCCCAGAGGGAACAACAATCACGTTCCCCAAATCCTGGGTTCCGGCACGAACCATGCGCATCCTGTCCTGAAACGTAAAGAAAGATTTATCCTCTTGCACCACAAACACAATGAGCTTGCTGACTGTCTTCGCCGACTGTTCGATCAAATAACGGTGCCCCAGGGTGAAAGGATTGCAGTTCATTACAATCGCACCGGTTCGGTTACTGCCCTGTAAAAATGTGTAAAGCCCGTATTCCTGCTGCAATTGTTCCAGATATTTTTTTACTTCCAGCTTCCCTTTTTCGGATAACACTTCCCCCTGTGCAACAAGAGAATTATCTTTCTCGTCAACATTTTGAATAAATGGGATAATTATTTTTTCACTGATCTCCTGCGCCACCTTTTCATTCCCTCTGGCGTTAGTATGAATGGGGATATTATAAAACCAGGTTTCCTCTCCCCGCGTCTCAAAAAGGTCATTCAGTTTCAAATCTGGTTCTTCCCCTAACAGTTCCCCAAATCGGCTGTCACAACTGATATTTACCACAATATCCTTTTTTCGAATGGGCAGTTGGCGGATCATAGACTGGAATAATCGGATGTCTGTTGTAGAATACCCCACATTACAGATTCCATAATCCTGTATGCCTTTCTTTTTCAGATACCGGTCAATATAACAGCTCAAAAAATCGTGATACAGTACGGTAATTCCATTTACAATACAAGGACCCAGCAGCCAAACCGTGTTTGCCCCTTCAGAACTCCTGACCACCCGCACATCCCCATAAAATTCCTGCCGTTTGCTGGCAATTTCCAAATCATCCTGTTGTTTTCTTATGAGGAACTCTTCCCGTTCCATGCCTGCGACTTTCGCATACTGCATTTTTTGATGGATTCCTGGCAGTTTCATACTCAGGCTTCCGTCAATATCATTTTGAATCCGGTACTCTTCTTCCAGGCTGATAGAAGATAATTGGTCCCACTCTGGAAACCTGCAAGTAAAAAAATTATCCCACTCTTGCCTCATCTTCATTTCCAGCAGCCGAACCGCACGGTCAAAGTAATCCTTAAAAAAAGAAAACTGCTTTGAAACATCGTTGCCGCTCTTTTGAGGAAGAAATAGTTCTGTTCCCTCTGAATAGATTTTCATTTTTTGATAGTCTAAATATTGTCGTCCATCCTCTGAATGAAAATCAAACAATTTCCATTTCTCTCCTTGGAGAATCACTGGCATATTCCTTTGCTCCAGTACATAATACAGAAAAAAGGAAAACTCATTCATATCATAGATTTCAACCACATCTGCGTCAGGAAATTCCTCTTTCCACACAAATACCTGGGGATGTTCCAATAGGTAAGTGATCTGCTTCCAAATCTCCTGGTACCACCAGCCCCCTGACATATCTTCATAGCAAAAATACTGTAATTCTCTGTCTTTATCCACCACTTTACAACTTTTCCATAAAAAAAATGTCATACAGGACTTTCTGATGTATAATAAGTTTGCAAACAAAAAAATACGAAAGAAAGTGATCCTGTACGACAGACTTATTATACAACGAAAAA
>CATOOV010000050.1 GCA_951801955.1 uncultured Lachnospiraceae bacterium | reverse complement strand
GGGAGACAGAAACGGAAGGCTGCAAGGGGACAGAAACGGAAGGCCACAGGGGGACAGAAACGGAAGACCGCAGGGGGACAGAAACGGAAGGACGCAAGGGGACCGGAATGGAAGACCGCAGGGAGATCGGAATAATCGCAATTATCAAAACGGACGCCCTGGTCAGAAAAACCGTTTCGAACAGGAAATCAATAAACTGAATCAGAACAGCCCGGCAGGAGCAATGGAAGAAGCAAGAGGAAAAGAGAGTCGGGAGCGTGATAACCGTAAAGGCAATAACCAGCGCCATGAGAAAGAGTTAATGGGCAGGAAGAGGGAGCGTTTTGACAACCTGGAGAAAAAGACAAGAGGAAAGAAAAATCAGCAGCCTCATCCACAGCAGCCCAAAGAGGAAGATACGATTAAGACAATTTCCCTTCCTGAGAAAATGACAATTAAAGAACTTGCCGACCGAATGAAAGTGCAGGCTTCCGTAATTATTAAAAAATTGTTTTTGCAAGGAACAATGGTAACGGTAAACAGTGAGATTGACTTTGCAGCGGCAGAGGAAATCGCCTTAGAATTCAACTGTATCTGCGAAATGGAAGAAAAGGTAGATGTGATTGCAGAACTTCTGAAAGAAGAAGAGGAAGACGAAGCAACTTTGGTAAAACGCCCTCCTGTTGTCTGTGTTATGGGTCATGTAGATCATGGTAAGACCTCCCTGTTGGACGCTATCCGGGATACCCATGTAATTGATAAGGAAGCAGGGGGAATTACCCAGCATATTGGAGCCTATATGGTAGAGTGCAATGGTGAAAAGATTACCTTCCTTGATACGCCAGGACATGAAGCGTTTACGGCAATGCGTATGCGTGGGGCAAATGCCACTGATATTGCAATCCTGGTAGTAGCAGCAGACGATGGCGTTATGCCTCAGACTGTAGAGGCGATCAGCCATGCAAAGGCGGCTGGGGTAGAAATTATTGTTGCCATCAATAAAGTTGATAAGCCCAGCGCCAACATTGAGCGTGTCAAACAAGAGCTTGCAGAATATGAATTGATTCCAGAAGATTGGGGAGGAAGTACAATTTTTGTACCAGTATCTGCACATACCCATGAAGGAATTGATTCCCTGCTGGAAATGGTATTGCTTACTGCTGAGATCAGTGAATTAAAGGCAAATCCAAAGCGTAATGCCAGGGGGCTTGTGATCGAGGCACAGCTTGACAAAGGGCGCGGTTCTGTCGCTACCATTTTAGTTCAGAAGGGTACTTTAAAAGTTGGGCAGCCTGTGGCGTGCGGAAGTTGTTATGGAAAAGTAAGGGCTATGATTGATGATAAGGGAAGAAGGGTTAAGGAGGCAGCCCCTTCTACGCCAGTGGAAATATTAGGTTTGAATAATGTGCCAAATGCAGGGGAAATCTTTGTATGTACAGATTCTGAGAAAGAAGCAAAAAGCTTTGCGGAAACCTTTATTTCTGAAGGTCGTGAAAAGATGCTGGAAGAGACAAAATCCAGAATGTCCTTAGACGATCTGTTTTCACAGATTCAGTCTGGAAACGTGAAAGAATTGCCTATTATTGTAAAAGCAGATGTACAGGGTTCCGTGGAAGCTGTCAAACAAAGCCTGGTGAAGCTGTCAAACGAAGAAGTGGTTGTAAAGGTGATTCATGGCGGTGTAGGCGCTATCAATGAATCTGACGTAAGTCTTGCATCTGCTTCCAATGCCATTATTATCGGATTTAATGTGCGCCCAGATGCAACCGCTAAGACAACAGCAGAGCGTGAGGGCGTGGATATGAGGCTGTATAAGGTCATTTACAACGCGATTGAGGATGTGCAGGCTGCGATGAAGGGGATGTTGGATCCAGTATTTGAGGAAAAAATCCTTGGCCATGCAGAGATCCGTCAGATTTTCAAAGCCTCTGGCGTGGGAAATATTGCAGGTTCCTATGTATTGGATGGTATTTTCCAGAGAGGGTGCAAAGTGCGTATTTCCAGAGAAGGCACACAGATTTTTGAAGGAGATCTGGCATCCTTAAAGCGTTTCAAGGATGATGTAAAGGAAGTAAAAACAGGCTATGAGTGTGGTCTGGTGTTTGAAGGCTTTAACGACATCCAGGAACTTGATGTGGTAGAAGCATATATGATGGTGGAGGTGCCGCGCTAATTCAAAGCACCGCCGGCAGCAAAAAAGGAGTAAGGCAGAAAATGAGAAAAAACAGCATTAAAAATACAAGAATCAATGAAGAAGTGCTGCGGGAGCTGAGTAATATTATCCGGGGGGAGATCAAAGATCCCAGAATTGACCCGCTGACTAGTGTAGTTGCCGTGGAGGTAGCACCAGATTTAAAGAGCTGCAAAGCGTATATTAGTGTGTTGGGAGATGAAACCTCCCAACAAGACACCCTTGCTGGTTTAAAAAGCGCAGAAGGATATATCCGCAGCAAACTGGCAAAGAATATCAATCTGAGAAATACGCCAGAGATAAGGTTTGTCTTAGATCAGTCCATTGAATACGGTGTAAATATGTCAAAGTTGATTGATGAAGTAAACCATAATCAATAGGGAGTCTTGCCATTTTTGAAATTAATCGAAGCAGGGAGTGTTTCAGATGAAAGATTTAGCATCCCAGTTGGCACAGGTACAAACAGTTGCGGTTGCAGGTCATGTAAGACCGGATGGCGACTGTATTGGATCCTGCCTGGCAACTTACAATTATATTTCCACATGGTTTCCGAACATCCAGGTAGATCTCTATCTGGAGCCGATTCCGAATATATTTAAATTTTTGAAAAATTCTGATAAGATACGCAGCACATTTGAAAATAATCAAATATATGATTTGTGTATTGTCCAGGATTGTGGTGATCCAGGACGTTTAGGGGCTGCAGTGAAATATTTTGAGACGGCAAAAAGAACCATTTGTATTGACCATCATATCAGCAATCAAAGCTTTGCAGATGAAAATTATATTTTTCCGCAAGTTAGTTCCACCTCTGAATTGATCTTTGAACTGTTGGAGGAGGAACGGATTACCAAAGAGATTGCGGAGTGTATTTATGTGGGAATCCTGCATGATACCGGCGTATTTCAGTACTCCAGCACAACAGCAAAGACCATGAACACGGCAGGCGTTTTGATGGAGAAAGGAATAAATTTTTCGAAAATTGTAGATGATACTTTTTATACGAAGACTTTTCAGCAAAATCAGATTATGGGACAGGCATTATTAAACAGCCGTCTTCTTTTGGATGGGTTGGTAATTGCTACCACAATCAGCCAGGAAGAGATGGCGCGGTTTCAGGTACTTCCCAAGCATTTAGAAGGAATCGTCAGCCAGCTCCGGGTGACAAAAGGGGTAGAGGCAGCGATTTTTCTCTACGAAAATGAAGATCATACCTGGAAATTGAGTATGCGTTCCAATGGGAAAGCAGACGTTGCAGCGATTGCTGTAAAATATGGCGGCGGCGGTCATGTAAGAGCGGCTGGCGCCACGATGGAAGGCGATCCCTGGGGAATTATTTCTAAAATTTGCAAGGAAATAGAAGGTCAACAGCATGATTAATGGAATTCTCAATGTATATAAGGAAAAGGGGTATACTTCCCATGATGTAGTGGCAAAGCTCAGAGGAATCCTAAAACAGAAAAAAATTGGACATACCGGAACGTTGGATCCAGACGCAGAAGGAGTGCTTCCAATTTGTTTGGGCAAGGCGACAAAAGTCTGTGGTCTGCTTACAGACAAAGATAAGGTATATGAGACCGTCCTGCTGCTTGGAAAAACGACAGATACCCAGGATCTCTCTGGTAAAGTAATCCATGAGGAGCCAGTGACATGCGGGAAAGAAGAAATTGAAAAGATTATTTTGCAGTTTGTAGGGGATTATCTGCAGCTTCCGCCTATGTATTCTGCTTTAAAGGTCCATGGCAAAAAACTTTGTGACCTGGCAAGGGCAGGGGTGGAAGTGGAACGCACCCCGCGGATGGTTCAGATTTTTTCCATTGATATAAAAGAAATCTCATTGCCCAGGGTACGGATGCGGGTACATTGTTCTAAGGGGACTTACATCCGCACTTTATGCCACGATATCGGGGCTGCGGCAGGCTGCGGAGGATGTATGGAATCTCTGCTGCGCACCCAGGCAGCAGGATTCCAGTTACAAGATTCCTGTAAAATTTCTAAGATTGAAGAAGAAGTTCGGCTGATTCGCAGCCAGGATCCACACAAGGAACTTACTAGGGAAGATTTCAAGGAGTTAGTGAGAAGTACAGACAGCGTATTTTTACAATATCCAAAAGTTTGTGTCAGAGCGGAATATTCGAAACTGCTTTACAATGGGAATCCGCTCCAGAAAGAATGCATTTTGGGATGGCAGGAATCCTATGAAAAAGGTGCATTGCGTATTTATGATCAAAAACAGGCGTTTGTTGGGATTTACCAATGGGAAGAGGACGTTGGATATATCCGTCCCATCAAAATTTTTATGGAATAGGACAAAAGTTATGGAATACATAAAGCAGAGTATGACATTTGAAATTAAAGAGCCAACCGTGCTGTCTTTCGGGAAATTCGATGGACTGCACCAGGGACATGAGCTGCTGATGAAGTATATGGCACAAAAAAAGCAGGAAGAAAAAGATTTGAAAGCAGTGGTCTTTACCTTTGATATTCCTCCTAGGGAACAAACCCAGAATGTCCAGGCGCAAGTGCTTACCACTAGTTTTGAAAAAGAAAAGCTTTTTGAAAACGCAGGGATTGATTATGTAATTGAATGCCCTTTTACCCATGAAATTATGTGTATGGAACCAGAGGAATTTATCCGGCGGATCGTGAAAAACCTTCATGTCAAATACATGGTGGTTGGGACAGACTTTCGTTTTGGGCATAACCGAAGAGGGGATTACCACATGTTGGAGGCGTATGCGCCTGAATACGGCTATGAGGTTAAGGTATTACCTAAAATGCAGCGTGATGACAGGGACATCAGCAGTACTTTTGTCAGGGAACAGATTGCTGCCGGGAATATTGAAAAGGCGAATGAATTGCTGGGATATGCTTTTTTTGTGGAAGGGACAGTTCTCTATGGAAGGAAGATGGGGAAAGCTGTTTTTGGAATTCCTACGATTAATTTATTGCCGTCAGAGCATAAGCTGCTGCCGCCTTTGGGTGTATATATTACAGAGACCCATTGGAGGGGAAAGCTTTATCCAGGAATCACCAATGTGGGCTGCAAACCTACGATTGAAGGGGAGAATCCCATTGGTGTGGAGACCCATTTGTTTGAGTTTTCAGAAAATTTATATGGGCAAGAGGTGCGGATCAGCTTTTTGAAAAAGGTGCGTCCAGAGCGGAAATTTAGCTCCCTGGATGCATTAAAAGTGCAGATGGAACAGGATATTCAATATGCTAAAGTGTATTTTAACACAGGAAAAGGAGTTCGGAAGAACTAAAGGGTGAATTACATGGAATTAATATTAAATTTGCTGGGTGGTCTTGGGCTGTTTCTATTTGGAATGAATTTTATGAGCCAGGGCTTGCAGAAGGCGGCAGGTGCAAAACTTCGTACTATTCTGGAAGCAATGACGAAAAATAGGATTGTAGCAGTACTGTTTGGCGCTTTGTTTACCGCTATTATACAATCTTCCGGTGCAACTACTGTTATGGTGGTTAGTTTTGTAAATGCAGGGATTATGACATTGACGCAGTCAGTGGGCATTATCTTTGGCGCAAACATTGGTACTACCATTACTTCTCAGTTGGTGGCATTTAATCTGACAGGGGTTGCGCCGCTTATTTTGTTTGTGGGCGCCGTCTTTATCATGTTTGGAAAAAAACCTATGGTAAAGAAGATTGGAGAAGTAATTCTTGGGTTTGGCGCTTTGTTTATGGGAATCAGTATGATGAAGGATTCCATGACGGATTTGCGGGATTACCAAATGGTGTTGGATGTGCTTGGCAGTATGGATAACCCGCTGCTTGGGATCCTGTTTGGAACCGTGATTACGGTGATTGTACAAAGTTCCTCTGTAACCGTCAGCATTCTTCTTTTAATGGCAAGCCAAGGGCTTATGGATCTTCCAGTTTGTTTTTATGTGATTTTGGGATGTAACATTGGCTCTTGTACTCCGGCAGTATTGGCGAGCTTGGATGCAAAGAAAGAGGCAAAACGTGCCGCCCTGATCCATGTAATGTTCAATGTCTTGGGTATGGTGATTATTGGGATTTTGCTGGCGTTTGGTATGGAATATTTTGAAGGATTTATTTTACATATTTCCGGTTCTGATGTGGGCCGGTGTGTTGCAAATGCAGATTCCTTATTTAAAATTTTCCAGACTATTATATTCCTTCCGATCTCTTCTCAGTTTGTGGCAATGACCCGCCGCTTGATTTCAGGGGAAGACCAGGAACAGAAAGAATACCAGCTTCTCTATATTGGAAAACAGAATATTTTCTCCCCATCTACAGCAGTGGTGGAAACCACACAGGAAATCGAACGGATGGCAACTATGGCGATGGAAAATTTACAGCTTGCCATGGAAGCATTTTTTGATGGAGATGAAGAGAAGATTGCAAGAGTTTATGAGACAGAGAAGCAGATTGATTTCTTAAGCCACGAACTTACAAATTATCTGGTTAAAATCAATCAGTTACAGCTTCCTGTGGTGGATGCAAAGCGTATCGGCGGATTGTTCCATGTGGTGAGCGATATTGAACGTATTGGTGACCATGCGGAAAATATTGCAGATGCGGCTGCAAAGGGCAGGGAGGAAAATCTGGAATTTACCAAAAAGGGAGAAAAAGAAATCAAGGAAATGCATGAAAAAACCATGGTAATTTTGGAAAAATCCATGGAAATGTTTACCACCTTGGACCGGAAAAATCTTCCAGATATTTTGGAATTGGAAAATACCATCGATTTTATGGAACGCCAGCTCCAGCAAAACCATGTGAAACGTATGGCTAAAGGAAAGTGTTCCCCCATGGCAGGAATTTTGTTTACCGACCTGGCAACAGGGCTTGAGCGAGTGGCAGACCATGCCACCAACATTGCCTTTTCTATTTTGGAGGAAGATCCAGAAGAGCTGAGATAGATGATAGATATTACAAAAATATTACATAATTCTTGACAGTGTAACAAGTACTTGATATAATGGCAGAAACGAAAGAGTCTATTTCCGGGAGGGTAACCAAATGAGAAATGTTTGGAAAAAAGTAATGGCAACCTGTTTGACTAGTACCACGATACTTGGCATGGTTCAGTTGCCGGCTGAGGCTGCAAGAAAGGCAGAGGCAGGTGTCTCTGCAGCGCTTAGTGAATATCTTGCGGGTGAAAAAAATGCCAATGCTGGTGTTTCTGCTGTATTGAATGAATGCCTTAGAAGTGGTATGAGAGCAAATATTGCCGTGTCAGATGTTCCGGTAACCAAAGTAGCGAGTAAACCTGGATTGGTATGCGGTTATGCGAACTTGGGAATAGCTAATGTGGAAAATCATTTGAATATCCGGGAAGGCGCAGGGGAAGAGTTTGATTTGGCAGGAATATTGCAAGTAGATGCTGGCTGTGAGATTTTATCACAGGATGGGGAGTGGTATCAGATACGTTCGGGGGAAGTAAGAGGGTTTGTAAAGGGTGAATATTTATTGACTGGGGAAGCTGCGGCACAGAGGGCAGAAGAAGTAAAATTGATTGTAGCCACTTCCATTACCCAGACATTAAATGCAAGGGTAGAGCCCAATACAGACAGTACCATTTGGACTACCATTGCAGAAGGCGAGGAATTACAAGTATTAGAAGATCTTGGCGCCTGGATTAAGGTAGATGTGGACGGAGACGAGTGTTTCGTGGCAAGGGAGTTTGTAGTACTGTCAGAACAGCTTCCAAAGGCAATGACCATTACAGAAGTTCGCTATGGGGAGGGCGTGTCAGATGTCCGTGTAGATATGGTACAGTATGCATGCCAATTTATTGGGAATCGTTATGTCTGGGGGGGTACCAGCCTCACAGACGGCATAGATTGTTCTGGGTTTGTGATGCGTATTTATGAGAAATACGGTATTTATCTACCCCATTACTCTGGCGCCCAGGCTGGTTACGGCACAAAAATCGACGCTTCAGAAGCGAGACCTGGAGATTTATTCTTTTATGGGAATGGCAGCGGCATCAACCATGTGGCGATGTATATCGGTGACGGACAAGTTGTTCATGCAAGTTCCGAAAGGACAGGAATCAAGATTTCTAATGCGTTTTATAGAACGCCTGTCTGTGTCACAAGATTATTGAGTGATTAAACAGGGGCAGATGACTCTCATTTCTACAACTAGTGTATAATAAATTAGATGTATGGGAGATTCCATATAAGGTTGTTTCATTTAAGTACAGCTTGGTTTGCAGAATTGTTTTCTGTAAATGAGGCTGTTTTTTTCCTATAGGATTCGGATATCAAAAGGTGGTTTCTGATTTCTAAACACGATGTTTGGAAAAGGATGATCTGGCTCATAGATGGCGGATAGCCAATTGTGTAAAGGTGCTGCCTGCAGCGTCATGCTTGAAAGTGTGTAAGATTTTGCCTTCCCAGTTATTGAGCAACATTTGCGCACTTAATATTTTGGATAAACACGAATATTATTATGCAAAATTAATAAAAATAATAGAAAAAAACTGGAAGAATTATGGATTGCATATAGGAATGATCTTACTATATAATAAAAATGTAAAATAGTTTGCGCAACTTTATCGAAAATGTTGTCCATTAACAATTTGACTTCTTGCAGGATACATAAAATGGGGTAAGCATGAAAGGGTATGGTTGGGGCAGGTGTATAAGCATAAAGGAGGAAATGCGATGAAAAGAAGGTTACTACAGCGCGGGCTTGCCGTCATCTTATCTGCAGCAATGCTGCTGACAGGAACGAATTATTCCAGTATGACCGCAAAAGCAGCAGAGAACACAGTCTACACAGACGATATGGAAGCTGCGGCGGATGGATGGACTACTGTATGGGGCACCACGGACAAAAATGTGACAGACAAACGGGCAAGTGTGGGAGGGACAAATAATACAGGACAAGGATGGAATGTCTGGTCCCAAACTGCCCAGACGGTAACATTTACCAAAACAGTGGAAGGATTGGAACAAGGAGAATATAAGGCTTCCATAGAGGCATTGGGGGACCTGGTTGCATCTGGAACAATTAGTATCCTTGAAGGTGAAACTGTGAAAGGCTCTCAGGCGATCCAATTTGGAACCTGGCCAAAAGGTGAAGCAGATGTATGGGAGACAAGTATCACAGATGTCTGTGCAGTGGAAGGTACCTCCATTATTCTTAAGATCGAAGTGGATTTGCAGGAAGGCGGATGGTTTTGGCTGGATAATGTGGAATTAAAAAAAGTTGTTGCAGATGAGACAGAAAAAGAAGCAAAAAAAGCGGAATTAAACACTTTGATTGGTGTCTGCAATGATCTAAACCAAGCGGATTACCAGGCAGAAAGCTGGAGTGTTTTACAGACGGCGATCAGTAATGCGCAGGCTGTACTGGACCAGGCACAAGATAAGACAATTACGGAAATCAATGATGCAATCAAAGCTTTAGAGGCTGCGAAAAATGCGTTGGTAAGCGCAGGGGTTGTAGAAAATGCAGGTGTTAATGTAAAGAAGGTAGAGGGAATTAGCGACAGTTTTATCCGTGGTGTAGATATCTCTACTTATATCAGTTTGATTGACAGTGGTGTGAAGTATAAGGGATGGAATGGAGAAGTATTGGATGACGCAGGATTTTTTAACTTGTTAAAAGATGCGGGGGTAAATTATGTCCGAATCCGTGTCTGGAACGATCCTTATGCAGACGCACAAAAAAAACAGGGATACGGGGCTGGAAACTGTGATGTCGAAAAAGCGGCACGAATTGGGAAATGGGCGACAGATGCCGGATTACGGGTGCTGATTGATTTCCATTATTCAGATTTTTGGGCAGATCCAGGAAGGCAGCTTGTACCAAAGGCTTGGAAAGGATTTACAGTTGACCAAAAAGCAGAGGCAGTGGCTGCATTTACAACTGACAGCCTCAATACCATTATCGCTGCTGGCGCAGACGTTGGAATGGTACAGGTGGGCAATGAGACTACCACTGGAATCTGCGGGGAAAAAGACTGGGATAATATGGCTAAAATCTTCCAAGCCGGATGCAATGCAGTAAAAGGCGTGGACGAAAATATTTTAAGAGCCATCCATTTTACAAATCCAGAAAAGACCAACAATATGATTGGATATGCGGAGAAATTAAAGAGTTATAACATCGACTATGATGTATTTGCATCCTCCTATTATCCTTATTGGCATGGTACAATGAAGAATCTTACCAACGTCTTAAAGACGATTTCAGAGACATATGGAAAGAAAGTAATGGTAGCTGAGACTTCTTGGGCAAGCACCATGGAGGATGGTGACGGGCAGCCGAATGTAGTCCGTCATGGACAGAATGATGATACTTCCATCTATTCTGCGACAGCACAGGGACAGGCAAATGAAGTCCGCGATGTCATCGAAGCGGTTGCCAATGTTGGAACTTCAGGAATCGGCGTAATGTATTGGGAACCAGCATGGCTTCCGGTAAATGTGTATCATGCAGATGCGCAGGATGCTAAGGAAATATTGGCTGCCAATAAACAGGCATGGGAAACATATGGTTCTGGCTGGGCGTCCAGTTACAGTATTGATTATGATACGGCAGTGAATGAAGACAATTATGGCGGTTCTGAATGGGATAACCAGGCGATGTTTGATTTTGAAGGAAATCCCCTTCCATCCTTGAATGTATTTAAATATGTGCTGACAGGGGCATCTACACCTAAGAGGCTGGATACCATTACAGATTCCGCAGTAAACGTGGTAAACGGCGGGGATATCAAAGCGGCGCTTCCAGCTACTGTAGAAGGCCTTTACAATGATGGTACGAAGGTAACAAATCTGCCAGTTGTATGGAATGAAGAAGATATTGCGGCGATTACTAATTTTGGGACATATCAAGTCAAGGGAACCGTTACTTATGAGACAGAGGATGGTAAGACAGCTACCATAGGGGCTGTTTGTACCGTAGAAGTTGCACCAAAAAATATATTGCTCCAGGGAGATTTTGAATCTGGACGTGACAAATGGACCATTGACGGGACAGGTCTCAACTCCAAAGATACGGAGAATCCAAGAAGCGGAAAGAAATGTGTCGCCTTTTACCTTGACAGCGCTTATGAATTGACGGTTTCCCAAAAGGTGACAGTCGAAACGCCTGGAACTTATGGAGCATTTATGTACATGCAGGGCGGCGATGCAGAAAATGATGTGACTGCAAACATCAAATTGTCCAACGATACCCAAAATACTTTTGCGGATGCAGACGCAGGGGCAAAAGGATGGAATGTATGGCAGAATCCCATTGTTAATGATGTAAAAGCAGGGATTGGGGATACATTGACAGTAACCATTACAATCACTGGAAAAGCCAAAAGCTGGGGAAGTATTGATGACGTATACCTGTATTTGAAAAAAGCCGATCCCATTTACAAGGTTACCTATCATTTGAATGGAGGAGAAAACAATCAGTCAAATCCCGCCGTATTTGACGGTTACAAAACGATTGCCCTTGCCGATCCAAGCCGTGAAGGATATACCTTTAAAGGCTGGTATACAGACAGTGAATGTAAGAATAAAATTACTGAGATTTCAAAAGGGATTGCAAGTGATCTGGAATTGTATGCAGGCTGGGAAAAAACCAATGAAAAACCAGAAGAGTATACCATTCGTTATGAATTGAACGGAGGCGCCAACCACGCAGATAATCCTTCTTCCTATACGAAAGGACAGAAGATAGAACTGAAAGATCCTACGCGTGAAGGATATACCTTTAAAGGCTGGTATACAGACAGTGGATTGCAGGATAAATTTGCTGGAATCACAGAGAACACAACTGGAAACTTACAATTGTATGCAGGCTGGGAGGAAAAGGAAGAGGAACCAGAGGAAATTAAGGTCAAAGATATTAAATTAAATACAAAATCAAAGAAAATTGCAAGAGGAAAGAAATTTACATTAAAAGCGGCTGTTTTACCAGAAAATGCAACAAATCCTGGTATTGCCTGGTCCAGCAGCAATCAAAAAGTAGCAAAAGTAAGTGAGAACGGCGTAGTGACAACCATAGGACCTGGAACAGCAGTCATTACTGCAGCTACAAAAGACGGAAGCAATGTAACGGCTGAATGTAAGGTTTCAGTGCCTTACAAGATTACTTATAAGCTGAACAAAGGAAGCAACCACAAGAGCAATCCTACTTCCTATTTTAATCAAAAGATTAATTTGAAAAATCCTGTGAGAAAAGGATATCTCTTTAAGGGCTGGTATACAGACAGCAAATTTAAAAAGAAAATAACAAGTATTGCAAAGAGCAGCAAAAAGGATCTCACCCTCTATGCAAAGTGGAGCAAGGTAACAGTAAAGAAAGCGTCTTTAAAGAAAGTGACCAATGTTTCCAAACAGAAGGCAAAAGTTGTGATCAACAAGGTATCTGGGGCAAAAGGTTATCAGATTGGATATACTACAGATAAAAAGTTTAAAAAGAGTATCAAAAAAGTATTTGTGAAAAAGACAACCCATACGCTGGCTAAGTTGAAAAAAGGAAAAACTTATTATGTGAAAGTGCGTGCATACAAATTAGATTCTAAAGGAGAAAAAGTGTATGGCGCATACAGTAAAGCCAAAACAGTAAAAATCAGGAAATAATTTCTTTACAAGCCCAAACCTATATGATATAATGCTATCTGGTGAGTGTCCAAGGAGGCTCACCAGATGTATGAGGCAGCCCATATTCAGTAACTGGATACTCCAACCGTTACTTAATATCTCATAGTTTTCCGAATAAGGAAAAGCAGATGGGCGATACTACTATTTTAAGGAGGATATCATAGGATGATAGCAAAGGAAAAAAAGCAGGCAATTATCGCTGAATATGCAAGAACACCAGGTGATACAGGTTCACCAGAAGTACAGATTGCCGTATTGACAGCTAGAATTCAGGAATTAACAGACCATTTGAAAGTGAACCCCAAGGATCATCATTCCAGACGTGGACTTTTGAAGATGGTAGGTCAAAGACGTGGTTTGTTGGCTTATTTAAAGAAGGTAGATATTGAGAGATACCGTACATTAATTGAGCGTTTGGGAATCAGAAAATAATCTTTTATTGAAAATAGAGCGGTTTTCCGCTCTATTTTCTCAAATGAGAGAAATTTTATGATTTGACGCTCAATAAATGCATATGGCTTGCTTAGGTTTGCCATAAGAACAATCTTGCGTCAAATCGTAAATACTCCGTGAGGATACGCGTGGATTCGGTCATGTATCTGTCAGCAAAGCTGACCTGGATCCAGCGCCAAAACTCGCGCGCGAGTCTTAAAAGTGAATGAAAAATAGGACAGAAGGGGTTCCCGAGACCACTGAGCTGCATATAAGGGAGAATTTTACCAGCAGATAGAATTTTCATCAACAGTATATTAAGGTCCGTATCTGCGGGCAAGTTGTATACAGCTCAGTAGTTTCGGTATCTTCTGTCTTGGAAAACGCAGAATATGCGAGAAAGAAAAAGGAGAGAGCTTATGTATAAACAATTTACCATGGAATTGGCAGGCAGGACACTGAGGGTTGATGTTGGCAGAGTGGCAGCACAGGCAAACGGTGCAGCATTTATGCACTATGGGGATACCGTTGTATTGTGTACCGCAACGGCGTCTGATAAACCTAGGGAAGGAATTGATTTCTTTCCTTTAAGTGTGGAATATGAAGAGAAGCTTTATTCTGTGGGAAAAATCCCAGGAGGTTTTAATAAGAGAGAAGGAAAGGCGTCCGAGAATGCAATTTTAACTTCCCGTGTAATTGACCGTCCGATGCGTCCTTTATTCCCAAAAGATTATCGGAATGATGTGACTTTAAATAACTTGGTTATGAGTGTGGATCCGCAGTGCCGCCCGGAACTGGTAGCGATGCTGGGATCGGCAATTGCCACCAGTATTTCTGACATTCCATTTGCGGGACCTTGTGCAACGACCCAGGTTGGAATGGTTGATGGGGAATTTATTATAAACCCATCCCAAGAACAGTGGAAAAATGGGGATCTGAATTTGACTGTCGCATCTACCAGCGAAAAAGTCATTATGATTGAAGCAGGTGCCAATGAGATTCCAGAGGAAAAAATGATTGAAGCTATTTATATGGCGCATGAGGTGAATCAGGAAATTATTGCATTTATCAATGAAATGGCGGCAGAAATCGGTAAGCCAAAGCATAAATATACAAGTTGCGCAGTTCCAGAAGAGTTATTCTCAGCTATCAAGGAATTGGTTCCGCCTGCTGAAATGGAAGAGGCAGTTTTTACAGATGTAAAGCAGGAGCGGGAAGAGAATATCAAAAAGATCACTGAGCGGCTGGAGGAAGCATTTGCAGAAAAAGAAGAATGGCTGGAGGTATTGGGGGAGGCAATTTACCAGTACCAGAAAAAGACAGTCCGTAAAATGATTTTAAAAGACCGTAAAAGGCCAGACGGTCGTGCCATTGACCAGATCCGCCCCCTTGCTGCAGAAGTGGATTTGATTCCAAGGGTGCATGGCTCGGCAATGTTTACACGGGGACAGACTCAGATTTGCGATGTGGTAACGCTTGCGCCTTTATCTGAAGTCCAGAGGATTGACGGTTTGGATGAAAATGAAGTAAATAAACGTTATATGCACCACTATAATTTTCCATCTTATTCTGTGGGAGAGACAAAGCCCAGCCGGGGTCCAGGAAGACGTGAAATCGGACATGGAGCGCTTGCGGAGCGTGCATTGATGCCGGTACTGCCGTCTGAAGAGGAATTTCCATATGCGATCCGTGCCGTTTCTGAGACGTTTGAGTCTAACGGTTCTACTTCCATGGCATCTACTTGTGCGTCTTGTATGGCGTTGATGGCAGCGGGAGTTCCCATTCGAAAAATGGTGGCGGGTATTTCCTGCGGGTTGGTAACAGGAGATACAGACGATGATTATATCGTATTAACAGATATTCAAGGTTTGGAAGACTTTTTCGGAGATATGGACTTTAAGGTGACAGGTACCCATGAGGGGATCACGGCAATACAGATGGATATTAAAATTCATGGTTTGACCAGACCGATTGTGGAGGAAGCGATTCGAAGGACAAGAGAGGCAAGAATCTATATTATGGATGAAGTGATGTCCAAAGCAATTTCCACTCCACGGGAAGAAGTGGGAGAATTTGCGCCAAAGATTGTACAAATCCAGATTGACCCGGTAAAAATTGGTGATGTGGTTGGTCAGAGAGGAAAAACAATCAATGCAATCATTGAACAGACAGGTGTAAAGATTGATATCAGCGATGAGGGTGCAGTGTCTGTGTGCGGCACAGACAAGGCAATGATGGACAAGGCAGTGGAATTGATTGAAATTATTACTACAGATTTTGAAGCTGGGCAGATCTTTACAGGAAAAGTTGTCAGTATCAAGGAATTCGGCGCATTTTTGGAATTTGCTCCTGGCAAAGAAGGAATGGTCCATATTTCAAAAATTTGTAAAGAGCGTATTAACCGGATTGAGGATGTATTGACTTTGGGAGATGTTGTGAAAGTTGTTTGCCTTGGCAAAGACAAGATGGGAAGGATTGGATTTTCCATGAAGGATGTGCCAAAAGAAGCTCGTTAAGATAGAAGAGGAAGCATTTGCTGTTGCCCAGTAAAACGGGCATACAGCAGATGCTTTTCTGTATATGAAGTGTTTCAATGATTTTTATTAGGCGGTATGCTGTTTTCTTTCAGGGCGTACCGCTCTTTGTGCGCTTCGCAGCAAGAATGCTGGCGGCACTCTTAAATCCCATTGGCAGCCTGTCCTGCCCAAAAGTGCCCAAAGCGGCTGTATTTGCATATACTAACAGAAAAAGGATTTCATATGGACAGAGTCAGACGAATCATCAATGCACAGGCAGCATATGAAAGAGGATATTTTGGAGAGAATATAGGTGTTGCGATTCTGGATACTGGAATATTTCCACATGCAGACTTTGGACGCAGAATCACTTATTTTCTGGATTATATCTATGGGAGAAGAAGGATTTATGATGACAATGGACATGGTACCCATATCGCAGGGATTATCGGAGGGGATGGAAAAGCTTCCAATGGGAAATTTATGGGGATTGCGCCTGGCTGTCATTTTATCATTATAAAAATATTAGATAAAAGGGGAAATGGAAACACGGAAAATGTGGTACAGGCAATTGACTGGCTGGTGCGCCATAAAGAGATGTATCAAATTCGGATTGTCAATATTTCCATTGGAATGGTACTGCAGGCAGAAAGCCAGGAACGGGCGCGTCTGCTGAAAGCAGTGGAATATGCATGGGATAATAATTTAGTGGTGGTGGCAGCGGCAGGGAATAATGGACCTGGAAAAAACAGTATCACTGTGCCAGGTATCAGCCGTAAAGTTATAACAGTGGGATGTTTTGATGACACTAAGGAAAAGATTGGAAGATCCTTGTTAAAACCAGAATATTCTGGACAGGGGCCCACGGATCATTGTATTGTGAAGCCAGAGTTGGTGGTGCCAGGTACAAATGTCACGAGTTGTGCCAATCAGCAGGGAATGTATACCAAGAAAAGCGGTACTTCCATGGCTGCTCCCATGGTAAGCGGGAGCATCGCGCTGCTTTTGAGCAAGTATCCCCATATGTCCCCGGCAGACGTTAAGCTGCGGCTGTATCAGCGGACTGTGGATCTGGGACTGCCCTTGTCAAAACAGGGATGGGGAATGGTGGACATTGGAAAGCTGTTGTGATAAAATGTCCCCAAGCTAAGAAAGATATAAACATACATACATCAGAATGATGTTTTGAGATAAAAAGTGATCAATACGAAAGGAAAATTAGATGAAAAAAGTCAAGAAATTTTTATTGGGGAGGGCAACCATTGTGGCAATGGCAATTTTGCTTCAGTTAGCCTGGATTTTATCATTTTTGCAGGGATTCCGAATACGGTTTTCTTTTGTAAATACACTGATTGACATTATTGCCATATTTGTTGTCCTGGTGATTGTAAATAAGAAGAGTAATCCATCTTATAAGATTGCCTGGATGGTGGTGATTCTTGCGGTCCCCATTGTAGGGCTTTTAGTTTACTTTATTTTTGGGCGTTCCGAATTGACACGCCCCACAAGGAAACGGATGGAAGTGGTCAACCGGGAGCTGGAACGGCAATTGCCACAAAATGAAGACGTTATGGAGGAACTTGGCAGGAAAGATAAAACCGTGTATCGTCAGGCAAAGTATATCAGGGATTGGGCGAAATTTCCCGTTTACCAAAACACAGAGACGAAATATTATCCCAGTGGGGAGAAAATGTTTCCAGATATTTTGCAGGCGTTACGAGAAGCCGAACACTTTATTTTTATGGAATATTTCATTGTGGAAGAGGGATATATGTTCGGACAAATCCTGGATATCTTAAAGAAAAAGGCAAAGGAAGGGGTAGATGTGCGGTTTATTTATGACGATTTTGGCTGCGTTACTACCCTTCCTGCAAAATACTACCAGTCCATGCAGGAATGGGGAATTCAATGTGTCCGATTTAATCCGCTCTATCCGGTTATGTCTGTAATTATGAATAACCGGGACCATCGGAAAATTTTGGTGGCAGATGGAAAGGTGGGATTTACCGGCGGAATTAATCTGGCAGATGAGTATATCAATAAAATAGAACGTTTTGGTTACTGGAAAGATACAGGCATTCGGCTGGAAGGTGAAGGAGTGTGGAGTTTTACCATTATGTTTCTGGAAATGTGGGATTATATCAATCGGACAGAGGAAAAGGATTTGTCAAAATTTCGTCCAGAATGTTACCAAAAACAGCCGTTTGTTAGTGATGGCTATGTTCAGCCTTATGCAGACAGCCCTTTGGATTCGGAAACTACCGGGGAAAATATCTATATGAATATGATTGCACGTGCCAGAGAATATGTGTATATTTTTACCCCTTATCTCATTCCAGATAATGAAATGATAAAGACTTTGCAGAATGCAGCAAAGAGTGGTGTAGATGTGAGGATTCTCATGCCGGGAATTCCAGATAAAAAGGTGGTTTACTGGATGGGGCAGTCCTACTATGAGCCGTTGATTGAATGTGGTGTGCGTATTTATCAGTATAAGCCTGGATTTCTTCATGCAAAATGTTTTGTAAGCGATGATATATTGGCAACAGTGGGAAGTATCAATATGGATTATCGAAGCCTTTACCTTCATTTTGAAAATGGTGTGTGGTTGTATGGTTCTAAGGCAGTTCAGAAAGTAAAGGAAGATATGCTGCAGACGATGGCAGAATCTGAAGAGATCAATATGGAATTCTGTCAAAAACGTCCTGCAGCAATCCGTACTTTCCTTGGGGTGGTGCGCCTGTTTGCACCCTTATTATAACAAAAGTAAGTGCATATATTTCTGCTTCAATACACACAGCCAACTTTTGACGCCCGAATCCTATTATACAAAAAAAGCTTCCAGTGTTTTTAAAAAATAATCTTTAAATTGAGCTTTTTTCACATTTTCTCCAAACAGTACATTGACAGAACCAATTTCCTGTTTGTTTAGTTTATAGACTAATTTACCAGCAGCCTCTCCTTTTTTCACAGGTGCATCTGCATGTTTGGGCAATTTCAGTTCTTTGGTAATTTGTGACAGGTCGGCGCCAGTGACATCCAGATAGGAAAAATCGGATTCATACGTGAGGGAAGCTTGGTCTGAAACACCTCCTTGGATAGAAAGTTTGGGAAGTTTTTCTTTTGTTTTGTCTGTATAGACCTGACATTTTCCAAACCCATAGTTTAACAGGGCGCTGGCGTCCTGGAACCGTATTTTATGGTCTGGGGCGCCCATGACAACGGCAATCAATTTCAGGCCATCTTTTTCGGCGGTGGCAGAGACACAGTATTTTGCCTTGCCGGTAGAGCCAGTTTTCAGTCCTGTGGCATATGGATACTGCCGGATTAATTTGTTGGTGTTGGTCAAGCCAAATTCGGAGGAACCTCTTTTTGTGACATGCGTGATGTTTTCCATCCAGATTGTGCAGTAGTTATGTATCTGCGGATATTTTGTAATCAGTTCCCTGGACATAAGCGCTACATCCCAGGCACTGGTCATATGTCCATCAACATCCAAACCACAGCAGTTTACAAAAGTGGTATTTTTCATGCCAAGCTCTTTGGCACGCTGGTTCATTCTGACTACAAATTCTTGTTCACTTCCGCAAATATGTTCTGCCATTGCCACACAGGCATCATTGGCACTTGCCACAGAAATACATTTGAGCATAGTGTCTACTGTTTGGGTTTCCCCTGGTTCCAGAAAAACCTGGGAGCCTCCCATACTTGCTGCGTATTCGGAGACCGTAACCGTATCTTCCAGAGAAATTTTCCCCTCCTCCAGAGCATCAAAAATCAATATCATAGTCATGATTTTTGTGATGCTGGCAGGGTGCCGGGATGTGTTGGCATCTTTTTCATAAATGACTTTGCCTGTCGAAGCTTCCATCAACACCACAGAGGGTGCCGAGACGGAAATTTCTCCGGCAGGAGGTCCTTCTGGCTCTGTTTGGGAGGTAGAAAACAGCGATGACAGCAGCAGAGCGGCAGATATCAGGAAAGTTAAAATACAATGCATAGCATAACCTCCAGGAAATATAACTATAAAGTATAGCATATGGGTGATATACTATAGTGTAAGCAAGAAGCATGGACGATATGACAATTTTAAAATGAAAGGCAGGATGCTATGATAATTCTAATAACAGTTTTGATTTTGATAATGGTTTATATTTTATGGCAAAAATGGGAATTGACAAAATTTTGCGTCACTACTTACCAGATCCATTCTAACAAGATAAAAAAAACGGCTGTAGCCGCAGTAATCTCCGATCTTCATGGTTTTTCCTATGGATTGGGAAATGAACAGCTTTTGGAACAGGTGAAAAATATAAAGCCCCAGGTTATTTTGATTCCTGGAGACATGCTGGTATCAAAAGATAGCAAAACTTATGATACAGCATATGAGACATTGAAAGAACTTATAAAAATTGCTCCAGTATATTACAGTTATGGAAATCATGAGAGCCGTCTTCGGGATCCAGAGAGAATCAACCATCCAAAGTTTCTGCAGTATTTGAATAAGCTGCGTGCATTGGGGGTGGCAATACTGGAAACGGAGACAAGGGAAATTTCTTTGGGAGAAAACAGAGTGATGCTGTCCGGGCTGGAACTGGAATTGGAATTTTATGAAAAGGGCGGGATTCCTCCGATGGAGGATTCTTACATGAAAGAGCGTCTGAAGATGCAGAAGGAGGAATTGTTTCAAATTCTTCTGGCACATAATCCTGCTTATGCAGAACAGTATGCTGCATGGGGGGCAGATATAACTTTCTGTGGACATAACCATGGTGGATTAATTCGAATTCCTGGAATCGGAAGCTTGGTTTCTCCCCAGCTTACCTTATTTCCAAAATACGACGCAGGAAAATTTCAAATTGGAAGAAATTGTGTCATTGTCAGCCGGGGGCTTGGCACCCATACCTTCCATGTCCGTATTTTTAACAGGGCAGAGCTTATATCGGTAGAATTTTTGCCGCAATAGCAGGATTTTCCTTGAAAAAACCCTGGAAAACAGGTAGAATATATCAAGGTGAATGTAATGGGTTTAAAAGTAAAATTACAGGTGTTTGAAGGTCCATTGGATCTTTTGCTGCACCTATTAGAAAAAAATAAAGTAAATATTTATGATATCCCTATTGTTGAAATTACCAATCAGTATATGGACTATATCAATGAGATGAAACGGCAGGATCTAAATATTGTCAGCGAATTTTTGGTAATGGCAGCTACCTTGTTGGATATAAAGTCCCGTATGCTGCTTCCGACAGAGGAAACAGAGGAGGAACAGGAAGATCCAAGGGCTGAACTGGTACAAAAACTTTTGGAATATAAGATGTATAAATGTATGTCTTATGAGTTAAAAGACCGTCAGGTAGATGCGCAGAAAATGTTGTTTAAAGTGCCCACGATTCCCAAAGAGGTTTTAAAATATGAGGAACCAGTGGATTTGGAAAAATTGATGTCTGATATCACTTTAAAAAAACTGAATTCCATTTTTAAATCTGTTATGCGCAAAAGGGAGGATAAGATTGATCCTATCCGCTCTAGATTTGGCAGGATTGAAAAAGAAGAGGTGTCTTTGGAAGAGCGTATGGGTTATCTGGAACAGTATGCGTCGACCCATCGGCAATTTAGCTTTCGGGGGATTTTAGAGAGCCAGAGTACGAAAATGGAGATTATTGTTACCTTTTTATCAATTTTAGAATTGATGAAAATTGGAAAAATACGCATTTCCCAGGAACATATTTTTGATGACATTTTTATCGAATCAAGAATTGCTGCATAATCCGCAGTATGGAACAGAAATGGAGCAGGTATGAAGTCAGAACAATACGAAGCGATTATTGAGGGGATTCTCTTTGCAGTGGGAGAATCTGTGGAGATATCTAGGCTTGCCGAAGCATTAGAAGTTGAGTCAGAACAGGTGCAAAAAATTGTTCAGAAAATGGTTCAGCAGTATAGAAAAGAGGACCGCGGAATTCAGATTATGGAAATCGATGGCGCTGTTCAGTTGTGTACAAAAAAGGAACTGTACGAATATCTGATTCGGATTGCAAAGCAGCCAAAACATCATGTACTTACGGATGTATTGTTGGAAACGTTGTCTATTATAGCCTATAAACAACCGATTACCCGGTTGGAAGTAGAAAAAATACGGGGGGTGTCTTGCGCCCATGCGGTGAATAAACTGATGGAATACAACCTGGTCTGTGAACTTGGCAGGCTGGATGCGCCTGGACGTCCCTTGTTATTTGGAACTACAGAAGAATTTTTACGCTGTTTTGGAGTCCAATCCATTGAGGAACTTCCAGTTTTAAACCAAGACCAGGTGGAGGAGTTCCGCCAGCAGGCGGAGGAGGAAATGAATTTGAAACTGGGTACATAATTATTTTTTGAAATTTTTCTTTTGGATAAGGCAGGGCGCAAGAAAGACATAAAACGTTAGCTTTTTCATATAATGAAGTGAAAAAAGAAACCAGATGTGAAAGAGCTATAGTATGAAATTTTTCAAAATAATTGTGGGATACTGTAAGTACAAGAAAGAATCTCGTTTTGCGGGAATCTATGCGTGTAAGCGTGGCAGGAAGCGGCAAATTCCATTCGTCAGGCTGCGCATAAATAAAAAAGATTTATGGCAGAAAAAGGAAAAGTTAAAAGAAAATCAGACAAAAGCAGGATTCGCAAAACGCATCCTGCTTTTTGGTCTTTGCATTTTTTGCGGATTGGCAGAAGGTGCAGGAGGCGTTGAGGCAAAAGAGCTTGGAAAATGGGATGGAATCATACTTATGGATGATTCAGAGAAACAGGAAGAAGGTGGAACCACAGAGCAAAATCAGGGAGAAGAAACCATACCGACTGAAGCAGCACAGGGTCAGGACGCTGATTTTACCCTTTATGCCAAATCTGCCGTTTTGATGGATGCACAAAGTGGAAGGGTCCTCTATGAGAAAAACGGTTTTGAACACATGCCAAATGCCAGTACTACTAAAATTATGACATGTATTTTAGCGCTGGAACAGGGGAATCTGGAAGATGAAGTAAAGGTCAGCAGTTATGCTGCATCTATGCCAAAGGTAAGGCTTGGCATGGACACAAAAGATACTTTCTTCCTAAAAGATTTACTGTATTCTTTAATGCTGGAATCTCACAACGATTCTGCAGTTGCCATTGCAGAACATATTGCAGGGAGTGTAGAAAATTTTGCAGAGAAGATGAATCAGAAGGCGAAAGAACTGGGCTGCAAAGATACCTATTTTATCACTCCCAATGGGTTGGACGGACAGGATGAGGGCGGCGTGCATGGAACAACCGCAGAAGATCTGGCAAAGATTATGAGTTACTGCATTCAAAATGAAACATTTCTGGAGATTACCAGGGCTCCCAGTTATCAGTTCACTAATCTTGCAGGGACAAAATCGTTTGCCTGCAATAACCATAATGCGTTTTTACAGATGATGGACGGGGCGCTTTCCGGCAAAACTGGGTTTACTGGAAATGCTGGTTACTGTTATGTGGGCGCCTTAAAACGGGAAGACCGGACATTTGTGGTTGCGCTGCTTGCCTGCGGATGGCCCAACAACAAAACTTATAAATGGAAAGATACCAATACTTTGATGAATTATGGGCTTGGACAATACCAGTACCAGGACGTCTATGAATATGGGAAGGAGCTTCCGGCTGTAAACGTAATAGGCGCAGAACCAGAAAATGGGCGGCTTTACCAGGAAGTGACAATGCCTATGTACATAAAAGAAGAAAAACTTATGATACTAAAACGTGCGGATGAGGAAGTGAAAACGGTTTATGATATCCCCAAAGTGGTCAAAGCTCCTGTTGACAAAGGGCAGCAGGTAGGCAGCGTCAGTTATTTTTTGGGTGAAAAACAGATTGCCCAAATTCCTATATGCGCGGGAAGGAGTGTGAAAAAGCAAGATTCCTCTTGGTATAAAAATTTTTTGTTGAAGATGTTCTTTATGGAAAAAGAATTGCACTTTGAGGAAAACTGACAAATTGAATAAATAAACGTCCAAAATAGTGAAATATTTAACAATTTTATGTAATTATCTATTGAAAAGTTTCGTCAAAAGAGATACAATTACAATCGGAAGAATATTTATAAAAATTTTATAAAATAATAATCTCTCGGAATCCTGAGTGATTATTGTCAGCACAGTTGGCAGTGGACATTGAAAAGTGAATATTATCTGAAATGAATAAAAATAAACATGAGAAACAGACATAACTGTCGCTATGCCTTAA
>CATOOV010000049.1 GCA_951801955.1 uncultured Lachnospiraceae bacterium | reverse complement strand
GGAGGAGACGAACAGCCGCCGACCGGAGGGGAGGAACAGCCGCCGACCGGAGGAGACGAACAGCCGCCGACCGGAGGAGACGAACAGCCAATTCATATACATAAATACAAAACCATTCTTACAAAGGCAACACTGAAAAAAGATGGAACTCGTATAAAGAAATGTGATTGCGGCAAAATAAAAGAAAAGCAGACGATTTATCACCCCAAGGCACTGAAGCTTTCTGACAGCAGCCTGGTATATACAGGCAAATCAAGAAAGCCCAAGGTAAAGGTAATAGACCGAAAAGGCAAGGCGGTCAAAAGTTCAGCTTATAAAGTTACATACCAGAATAACATAAAAGTGGGAAAAGCAACAGTCACTATTTGTTTTACTGGGGATTACAGTGGAAGTTTAAAGAAAACCTTTACGATCAAACCAAAAACAACAAGTTTATCCAAACTTACAGCAAAGTGTAAAGGATTTACCGTAAAGTGGAAGGCACAAAAGACACAGACAACAGGATATGAACTGCAGTATTCGACAAGCGGTAAATTTTCAAAAAAGACAACGAAGACGGTACTGGTAAGAAATAATAAGACCGCCTCGAAAGTGATTTCGAAACAGAAGGCAAAGAAAAAATATTATGTTAGAATTCGAACCTATAAAACCGTAAAAGACAATGGTAAAACGGTGAAGATCTATTCTGACTGGTCCAAGGCAAAATCCATTACAACTAAGAGGTAATTGAAAAAAGATGAAAAAATAGTAATAAAATCAGTTGACAGAAGCACATTAATGTGCTAGACTGCATATAGTTAAAAAAGAAAGATAAAATCAATGAGCAAAAGTAGTACCATGGAAAGGTTCCTTACAGAGAGTTGTCGGGTGGTGGAAGACAACAGGAAAGTTTTATGGGAATGGATTTGTGAGATGCGAAGCGAACTAATAGTAGCGGATGCCGTGTCCCCACGTTACAGGGGTAAGATATCATGTGTATCGGATTGAGATTATAGAATTGGTGGCGGATATTTCTGATTTGAAGTATCCGCTTTTTTCATTTTATGAAATTCGGGTATCAAAAGGTTCTATTTTTGAGTATGGCAAATTATACGAAAAAGTGCAGCAATCATTTATAGGACTGCTTTTACACCTGAATGCTATCGTATAGAAATCTTCTGGGAAAGACGCACTGGGATGAAAAAACACCATTTTTATAGTGAAACAGGGTGGCACCACGGCAAAAAACCGTCCCTGGTAAGAGTGAAAAACTTTTACCAGGGACGGTTTTTCTCTTATAGGAAATTTTGTAAAATTTCCTATAAGAGAAAAACTACCATGCGCACACGCACAAGAGGAAAGAGTCACTTCGTGACTGCGCGCGGCGCGGAACAAAAGATGCGTTAGCAAAAGAAGTTGTTCGCAGGTGTGTGTGAAACGCACTTTTGTTCTATATTAGTAAAGTTCTTTAAACTTTCCTAATATGAACACCAAAATGCACACGCGCACAAGTGGAAAATATTGCTGCGCAATTGTGCGCGGCGCGGAACAAAAGATGCGTTAGCAAAAGAAGTTGTTCGCAGGTGTGTGTGAAACGCACTTTTGTTCTATATTAGTAAAGTTCTTTAAACTTTCCTAATATAGAACACCAAAATGCACACGCGCACAAGTGGAAAATATTGTTGCGCAATTGTGCGCGGCGCGGAACAAAAGATGCGTTAGCAAAAGAAGTTGTTCGCAGGTGTGTGTGAAACGCACTTTTGTTCAAAAGATACCTTGTTAATTTAAAGGATGAAAGTAATAGATAAAGAGGAATTTTTGGATTGTTTTTCAGAAGGGAGAGATCAAATATGAAACGTATTTTGAGAGTTTACAAACGCACAGTCAGCATAGTAAATGAAACTTCAATTGAAATGTATGAAAACCTGGTGGGAAAAAAGAAGGGTTTTCTGTTGGAAAGTTATGATAAAAACTATGACCGTTATACTTTTTTTGGAGAAGAGCCAGAGGAACTGGTTACCTCCAGGGGAAATGCATTGGTAATACAGCGGGCGCAGGGGGAGGAAGTGCGAGAGGGAAATCCTCTGAAAATGCTTAAGGAATATTACAATGAGTTTGAGATCCGAAAGGATGCGGACGGACTGAATTTCAGCGGAGGGCTTGTGGGCAGCCTGGGTTATGATTTTATTCGGTATTCTGAGGAACTTCCAGACCAAAATCCAGATGAGATTGGAATGGAAACGATTCAGATGATGCTGATGACAAAATTTCTGCTGGTAGATCATATGTCGGAGACTTTAACGGCTGTTGTGTTGGAGGAAGACAGCCCTCAGGGAAAGAAAAGAGCCTTGCAGGAGGCAGAGCGTTTGATTTTGGAAGCAAGGGGAAGCAAAGAAGGGCTGCAAAAACAGAAAAAAATTGATCTTAGTGGAGGGAGTGTAAAAAATCAGGAGACAGGAAGCAGCGAAGGAAGGGAACGGAAAAGTTACGCCCAGAGTGGAAAGATTGTGAAAAAATCAGATAGCATGGAAACATATAGCCAGAAGGTAGAAAAAATTAAGAATTATATCCGGGAAGGCGATATTTTCCAGACTGTATTATCCCAGAGATGGACCATAGAAACAGGTCAGGAAGGATTTGAATTATATAAAGAATTAAGGGGACTGAACCCTTCTCCCTATCTGTATTACTTTAACTTTGGGGAATTTGAATTGATTGGAAGCTCTCCTGAAATGCTTGTAAAACAACAGGGCAAACGGGTATTTACCTGTCCCATCGCAGGAACCAGGAAGAGGGGAAAGGATGCAACAGAGGATGGGGCGCTGAAGCAGGATTTGCTCAGTGATGAGAAGGAACGTGCAGAACATGTCATGCTGGTGGATTTGGCTAGGAATGATATGGGGAGAATTTCTGAGTTTGGTACTGTTAAGGTCACACAGTTTATGGAGGTTCGGAATTATTCCCATGTGATGCATATTGTGTCGATGGTAGAGGGGCGAAAGAGGGGAACTTTTCATCCTCTTGACCTGGCAGCGTCTTTTCTTCCAGCAGGAACCCTGAGCGGAGCGCCTAAGATACGCGCCATGGAGATTATTGATGAGTTGGAGGAAAGTCGAAGAGGGCTGTATGGAGGCGCCACAGGATATATTGATTTTGGAGGGGATCTGGATTTCTGTATTACCATTCGGACAATGGTAAAAAAGGGAAATAAGGTTTATCTGCAGGCAGGAGCTGGGATTGTGGCAGATTCCCAACCGGAATTAGAATATAGGGAGTGCTGTAATAAAGTGATGGCGCTTGCAAAAACATTGGTGGATGAAGAAAATTTGTAACGAAAAGGAGGAACGATATGATTCTGTTGATTGATAATTATGATTCCTTTACCTATAATTTGTACCAGTATATGGGAACTTTTACGGAGGATATCAAGGTAGTACGGAATGATAAAATTACCATAAAAGAGATAAAAAACCTCAAGCCAGAGAAAATTGTGTTCTCGCCTGGACCAAAGAACCCTAAAGAGGCAGGAATCTGTCTGGAGGCTGTGCAGGCATTTCTGACAGAAATTCCGATGCTTGGAATCTGCCTGGGACATCAGTGTATCGGGGAAGCGCTGGGAGGGACAGTAAGTTATGCCAAGACGTTATTTCATGGAAAACAGTCTGTGATAGAACATACAGGGGAAAGCATTTTTACAGGGATTGATACCCCGATAAAAGTGGCACGTTACCATTCTCTTGCCGTGCAGGCAGAAAATCTTCCAGAGTGTCTGGAAGTACTGGCAAAAACAGAGGATGGTGAAATAATGGCGATGCGGCACAAACAATATCCCATAGCAGGTCTTCAATTTCATCCAGAATCCATTTATACAGAGCATGGAAAAAGGATGATTGACAACTTTGTAAACGGTGTGGTCTGAAAGGGGAACGATATGATTTTAGATAAAATTGTGGAAGATAAAAAACTGCGTCTGCCTGGGCATAAGGCAAAGATTGGGGAAAAGGAAATGCGCAGGCTGGCAGAAGAAACCCTGCATTTGAAAAGGGAACATCCGTCTTTCTATCAGGCATTGGCAAAACCTGGGATTTCCATAATCGGGGAATTTAAAAAGGCATCTCCCAGCCTGGGGGCGATTCAGAACAAAATTAATCTCACAGATCGGATCCAGGAATACAATGAATCAGTAGACGCCATCTCCTGTCTGACAGAGGAAGACCATTTTTGCGGAAATGTGGAGTATTTCAAAGAAATCCGGGGAATGTCGCCGTTACCGATCATTCGCAAAGATTTTATGATTGACGAATATCAATTTTATGAGGCAAAAGTGATTGGTGCAGACGCAGTACTTTTGATTGCGGCAATCTTGGATGATGCGCAGATGAAAGATTTCTATGATCTTGCCCAAGAACTTGGAATGGATGCATTGGTAGAAACCCATGATGAATCTGAGATGGAGCGTGCGTTAAAGCTGGATGCAAGGATTGTGGGAGCAAACAACCGGGATCTGAGGGATTTCTCTATTAAGCTGGATACTACAAAGCGATTGTCGCCAATGGTGCCAAAAGACAAAATCTTTGTGGCAGAGAGCGGAATTGTAAGTGATGAGGATGTAAAATTTTTAAAAGATCTCAATGTAGATGCATTTTTGATTGGAAGGGCGTTTATGGAGGTAGAGAATCCAAAAAAATTGGCGCAGCATTGGAAGTCCTTATAATGGTTTTATAAGCGGATAGGGCAGCATTCCAGTTTGCCAAGGAAAAAGATGTACGCACGTTGCAGCAATGCCGATGGCTTTTGGAAGGTCTATGGAAACAAACATGGCATAATAAGGAAACAAGGGAAGGAAAAAGGATTAATGGAAACAAACAGGGAGTTTGTCCCCAAGGTTAAAATTTGTGGTGTCACAAGGATAGAGGAGGCACAATATCTGAATGAGATTCTGCCAGCTTATGCAGGTTTTGTGTTTTGGGAGAAAAGCAGGCGGAATGTGAGTTTTGCCCAGGCAGAGACCATTTGCCGGCAGTTGGATGAAAGGATTCAAAGAGTTGCCGTAACGGTAAGCCCAAAGCCGGAATTGTTACGGGCAGTACAAGATGTAGGATTTGATTTCCTGCAGGTACATGGGACTCTGGAATCGAAAGTCTTAGAGCAGTGCCAGATTCCTCTTTGGTGCGCCTGTAATTTGAAAGGACCTAAGGATCTGGAACAACTTCGGCAGCATAAAAAAATTACAGGTTATGTGGTTGATGCAGGAACAGCAGGGAGCGGAAGGACGTTTGACTGGATGCAGTGCAGCGATGCAGTGAAAAAAGCGAAAGCCACGGTCTTTTCTGGAAAGACGTTTATCCTTGCAGGTGGGTTGAATCCGAATAACGTGGCAGAAGCAATCGCCCTCTTTTCTCCAGACGTGGTGGATGTCAGCTCTGGTGTGGAGGGGGTTCAGGGAAAAGAAAAGGATTTGATGGGGGAATTTGTCTGTGCAGTGGAGACAGCAAAACCTTCCAGAAAAAAGGAATAAAAAAGAAGAATATTGTCTGTGCAGTGGCAGCAAATAGGGCACGATGTGCTGAAAAACGCACAGAATGGAGGAAAATATGAAAAAAGATCATAAGAAATATTTTGGTGGATTTGGCGGACAGTTTGTATCAGAATCCCTGATGAATACCTTGGAGGAGTTAGACCAGGTGTATGAGGAAGTGATTCATGAGGAAGCATTTTTAACACAATACGGCTACTATATGAAACAATACGTGGGAAGGGAAAATCCTCTCTATTATGCAGAGAATCTCAGTAAAGCCTATGGTACAAAAATCTATCTGAAGCGGGAAGATCTCAATCACACTGGAGCCCATAAAATCAATAACGTGATTGGGCAGATTTTACTGGCAAAACGGATGGGGAAGAAAAAGGTGATTGCAGAGACAGGAGCAGGGCAGCATGGTGTGGCGACAGCAACGGGGGCAGCGCTTTTTGGCATGGAATGCACCGTTTTTATGGGAGAGGAGGATATGCAGCGTCAGCAGTTGAATGTATTCCGCATGGAAATGTTGGGCACAACGGTAGCTTGTGTGAGATCTGGAAGCAAAACTTTGAAGGATGCCACCAATGAGGCAATTCGAACTTGGGCAAAAACAGCAGAAGATACGTTCTATGTGGTCGGTTCGGCAGTGGGACCTTATCCCTATCCCAAGATTGTAAAGGAGTTTCAGAGCGTGATCAGCCGGGAAAGTAAAAAGCAGATATTGGAAGCAGAGGGAAGGCTTCCAGATGTGGTAATGGCATGTGTGGGCGGCGGTTCCAATTCCATTGGTATGTTTGCAGATTTTATTGAGGAGCCTTCGGTAAAGTTAATCGGTGTGGAAGCTGCAGGGCTTGGCATTGAGACGGGGAAACACGCCAGCGCCATGGCGTTGGGCAAACCGGGAATCCTTCATGGGATGCGCTCTTACCTGCTGCAGGATGAGGACGGAAATATCCAGATCGCACATTCGATTTCGGCAGGGCTGGATTATCCAGGCGTGGGACCAGAACATGCATATCTGAAAGACAGCGGCAGGGCTGAATATGTGTCGGTTACTGACAAGGAGGCAATGGAGGCTTTGCAGGAGCTTTGCAGGTTGGAGGGAATTATTCCGGCGATCGAGAGCGCCCATGCCATCGCCTATGCCAAAAAGCAGGCACAGAATATGAAAGAAGATGAGATCATGATTGTATGCCTGTCGGGGAGGGGCGACAAGGATGTGCACACAGTGGCAGATTATATGGCAGGCAAAGGTTATCTCAATTAAGTAAACGAAATGAAACAGCACAAAGTGCAACCATGACGTTGTGCTTTGTGCAGCAAGTTTTTATCAGGAGTAATTTGGAATTGGAGGAAAGACAATGACAAACAGAATCGAACAGAAAATGCTGGCATTGAGAGAAAAGAAAGAAAAGGCATTTATCACATATATGACGGCTGGACTGCCGGATATGGCAGGATGTAAAAAACTGGTTTATGCCCAGGAACAAGCAGGAATTGACGTATTGGAACTGGGGATCCCATTTTCTGATCCAATTGCAGACGGTCCAGTGATTCAGAATGCTTCCTATCAATCCATCCAGCTTGGCACAAATTTAAAAAAAGTGTTTGTGCTTATGAAAGAAATCCGTGCCAAAGGGGTGGAACTGCCGATTGTATTTATGATGTACTACAATACGGCATTGTATTTTGGGCTGCAACAGTTTGTGGAGGAATGTATCGCCAGCGGGGTGGATGGGCTGATTATTCCAGATTTGCCTTTGGAGGAGCAGGGAGAATTAAAAGAAATCCTGAAAAGAGAAAACGCCCCTATTTTGATTCAATTGGTTTCTCCGGTATCTGGGGACCGTATTCCCAGAATCCTGGAGGACGCAAGAGGATTTGTGTACTGTGTGTCTGGGATGGGAGTGACTGGGCAGAGCGGGAATTTCCACCGAAGGATCCAACAGTATCTCTCAGAAGTAAAAAAGGTATCTAAAATTCCAGTGATAATGGGGTTTGGCATTGAGCAGGCAAAAGATGTGGCGCCTATGAAAGACGTGATTGACGGAGCGATCGTGGGTTCCCATTTTATCAAGCTATTGGAAGCCAATGACTATCTTCCGAAAGCAGCTTTGGAATACTGCAGTACCTTTAAAAAGGAATTGAATGAACTTTAAAGAATAAATTGAGGAAACTGAATGAATGTTAAAAAGATGATTTTATAGAAAGGGAAAGGTGAGCGTATGCAGGCAGCAATTCAAAAGGTAGTTGATAGAGAGAATTTAACACAGGAAGAGGCAAAAAAAGTGATGAATCTTATGTTGAGCGGGGAGGCAACCCAGGCACAGCTTGGAGCTTTTCTTACCGCAATGCGTATGAAAGGGGAAACTTTGGAAGAATTGACGGGATTTGCGTCTGTGTTAAAGGAAAAAGCAGAACATATTGCGCCAAACACTGCAAATTATGTGGATTTGGTGGGAACCGGCGGAGATCGTACCTTTACTTTTAATATTTCTACTACTTCCGCATTTGTAGCGGCAGGGGGCGGGCTTCCCATTGCAAAGCACGGAAACCGATCAATTTCCAGCAAGAGTGGCGCCGGAGATGTACTGGAAGCTTTGGGCGTAAATATCTCAGCAGAGCCAGATGTGGTGACGAAATGTGTGGAGGAAGCAGGGCTGGGATTTATGTTTGCCCCAAATTTTAATAAATCTATGAAATATGTAGGGCAGGCAAGAAAAGATATGGGAATCCGTTCTGTATTTAATATCTTAGGTCCCCTTGCGAATCCCTCCGATGCAAAATGCATGGTGGTTGGCGTCTATGATCCGAGATTGACAGAATTGATGGCTAAGGTAATGAGCAATCTGGGAGTGGAGCAGGGATTTGTGGTGAGCGGGGAGGATTGTATGGATGAATTCACTTTGACAGGCAAGACCACTGTCTCACAGATTAGGGACGGCGAGGTGGAAACTTATGAGGTGGCTCCAGAACAGTTTGGGCTGAATCGGGTTTCCTTGGAAGAGCTTAAGGGCGGCAATGGGCAGGAAAATGCTGTGATTACAACCAGGATTCTTACAGGAGAGATCCAGGGCGCGAAAAGAGACATCGTACTGTTGAATGCAGGGGCGACATTGTATGCAGGCGGGCTTGCTGACAGTATTGAGACAGGAATACAATTAGCGGCAGAATCTATTGATTCTGGCAAAGCATATGGCGTTTTGGAAAAACTGGTAGAAATTTCTAATTAATTTATCAAATGTTTGGTATAACCCTTGTTTTAACTATGGGGAGTGCCATAAGGATAAAGCTCATGGAAATGGTTGGTCCGACTGGCATTTTGTGTTTTTGTATGATAAAATATCTGCGAATTATTGTATGGAGCGTATACAAAATGTTAGCCATTTAGCAGTTTCGCAGATGCCTGTTTCTCGGTTGATGTGAAACAATCAGGAAAGGATGATACCAATGAGTGAAGCAAACGTTACCCTGAAACGAGGGGAAGGAAGAACTATAAAGTCTGGGGGCATGTGGATTTTTGATAATGAAGTTCAGGCAGTTACAGGAAGTTTTATAGATGGGGATATTGTGTCTGTCTATGATTTTGACGGATATCCCATGGGAAAAGGGTTTATCAATACGCATTCCAAAATCCGTATCCGTATGATGACACGGAATCCAAATCAGGAAATTGATCAGGAATTTCTGAGAATGCGGGTGAGAAATGCCTGGGAATATCGAAAAAAAACGGTAGATACCAATTCCTGCAGAGTGGTTTTTGGAGAGGCGGACTGGCTGCCTGGTCTGGTTGTGGATAAATTTTCTGATGTGCTGGTCGTGCAGTCTTTGGCTCTTGGGATAGACCAGTTTAAGAAGGAAATCATACATCACTTAAAAGAATGCATGGCAGAAGACGGAATTGTGATAAAAGGCGTCTATGAACGCAGTGATGTAAAAGTGAGAAAACAGGAAGGCATGGAGTTATATCAAGGGTTTTTAGGGGAAGAATTTGACACAAGGGTGCAGATGGAAGAAAATGGCGTTAAGTATATTGTGGATGTGAAGGAAGGACAAAAAACTGGTTTTTTCCTGGACCAGAAATATAACCGCAGGGCAATCCATGGCATATGTAAAGGGGCAAAGGTTTTAGACTGCTTTACCCACACTGGTTCCTTTGCGTTGAATGCCGCCATTGCAGGAGCGTCTTCGGTGTTGGGGGTGGACGCCTCCCAATCTGCAGTGCTTCAGGCAGCAGAAAACGCCGCATTAAACGGGATGTCTGAACGGGTAACGTTTCAATGCGCAGATGTATTTGAGTTACTGCCTGAATTGGAACGCAAGAAAGAGAAGTTTGATGTGGTGATTTTAGATCCGCCAGCATTTACGAAATCCAGAAATTCCATTAAAAATGCAGTAAAAGGTTATCGTGAAATTAATTTAAGAGGTATGAAGCTGGTAAAGGATGGCGGCTATCTTGTAACGTGTTCCTGTTCTCATTTTATGGATTATGAACTGTTTACCAAGACCATCCAGCAGGCGGCAGCGAACGTGCACAGACGGCTTCGGCAGGTGGAATTTCGCACCCAGGCGCCAGATCATCCGATTTTGTGGGCGGCAGATGAATCGTATTACTTGAAATTTTATATTTTTCAGGTTTGTGAAGAGAAATAAAGCATTTCCGCAAATTTTAGATCAGATGGGAGCCCCTCCCGCCACTGATACTGGCAAGGAACTCACCGCCTATAGAGGCGGGAGCCATCCTTCACCTGATCCCAAAGTGCCGCCCATCATGCCATTTGGCGTGCCATAAGGTATATCTTATGAAAGGGCTTTATGGTTTTTTCCTTACAAATGGTTCGGGTATCAAAAATTTGCTAACATCTTTTTTGAAAACTACCTTTTGACACCCGGATCTTACAAATACAAAAAATGGTATTACAAATACACAATAGTATAAAAAGGCTTGTAAAGTTTATCCAAATATCCCTATATGCTGTTCTTGCCAATTCTTCCCTTAATCCGCTGAACCACACATATACAAATGCTAATAATTGAGATGGCAGATATGCAATAATATATCGAAAAATCAAAGGCTTAACGTGCAAATCAGTACACAACTGGAATGCTGTAATACCAATCAAAAGAATGATAGCCCTGTCTAATTCATGCCAATTACCGCTTGGGTCTTCATAAATACCATTGCCAAGATATAAAACACTATTTAACAATGTTGTTGCAGTATAGATGATCGAATAAACCGACACGATACTTATCCATTTTTTCTTACTCATTTTTTCCTCCAATCCCCGCGTTTCGCCCTGTTTGATTCTCAAACAAATGCTGATTTCTTGCGGGCGTTAATATGTTTGATTACCATTTCACGATAACAAACTATAAAGCGCCTTCCTGCTGAATTTCTTTCAATATACCTCTGAATGCCTGCGCAATCATTTTGTTTATTTCTTCTGCGGTAAATATACACATATTTGTTGCGCAAAGTACCGCTATCCCATGTGTGTAAATCCACAAGTGGCGGTATAACTGTTCCGCCAGATTCTCGGACAGATGATATTCGTTTTGGACAGACAATAAAATGTCTTTGTAATTCTCATCTATCATGGGCATTACATTGACAACTGCGGGATTTTGCTTTTGCTCCGACATAAAAAGCAGTTGAAACAATTTTGGCTCTTGAATTGCAAAAAGGATATATTGAGTTCCCACGCCTTTAAATGCTTTTTCTTGCCCCAAACCTTTCTTGACATATTCGGCATAAAGTGATTTTGCCGAGTTTTTAACCTCTTCCTGCACTTCTTCCATGCTTCGGAATACTGTGAAAATAGGTCTTGCAGAACTATCCAGTTTTGTGCCCAATGCTCTTGCCGATAAAGCCTCCATTCCATTTTCTCTTATGATATTTAGCCCGGCTTGTATAATTTCGTCCTTTGTAAATTTTGCTTTTGGCGGCATACCATACCCTCCTTGTTATAAATTGAATGTTTTGCAACATATGTATTAAAACCTCTGTTTTAATTATATAAGAAATAAATAGCTGTGTCAATAGATTTCTAAAGAAAATATTACATATGATTATGCGGCAGGTTTAAGATTTGTTCTGTGTCACCTGTTATGGCATGTAACCGATGATTAATGTTGGGAATTTAAGATTTGTTTTGTGTCATCTGCTATGGTATGTAACTGCCAGAGTATTAGAAGTTTTTTGGAAGAGATTGAAAGAGGAAGGTGTTAATGTTATACTGAATGGGTATTAAACCCTGAGATGCTAAGGCGCAGCAGCACGTGTATATGACAGTGCTAAGGTGCAGCGGCACTCGTATATGACAGCGTTAAGTGCCCGGCAGCATACATACAGAAGGGATGAAAATGAAAGGCAGAAAGAGTGATGGATTCCTGAAATAATTCAGGTTTATTAGGAGAAAATAGAAATGAATATTTTGACAGCAGAGCATTTGCACAAAGCCTATACAGCAGAACGCATTTTATTAGAAGATGCCTCCTTTGGACTTCAGGAGGGAGAGAAAGTAGGAGTAATTGGAATTAATGGTATGGGAAAATCCACATTATTGAAACTTCTTGCAAGGGCAGAGGAGCCGGATGAAGGAACCGTGATTATGGGGAATCATGTGAAAGTGGCATACTTGGAGCAAACGCCAGTACTTCAAGATTCTGATTCCATTTTAGCGGCGGCAATGAACGGGATGGACAGGCAGGATATGGTGCTGGAAAGCCAGGCAAAATCCATGCTTTATGAGATGGGATTTACAGATTTTGCAGAACAAACCAAGCATCTGTCCGGCGGGCAGAAGAAACGGGTCGCGCTGGTCCATACGCTTCTGCAGCCAGTGGAGCTTTTGATTTTGGACGAGCCTACCAACCACTTGGATCATGAAATGTCCCAGTGGCTGGAAGACTATCTGGTTGGGTATAAAGGCACTGTGGTGATGGTAACCCATGACCGTTATTTTTTGGACCGTGTGGCAGACCGGATTGTGGAAGTGGAATATGGAAAAATTTTCAGTTATCCAGGTTGTTATGCGGATTATGTTGCATTGAAAATGCAGAGGCAAAGCATGGAGCAGGCAAGTGAGCGAAAGCGGAAAAGTATATTAAAAAAGGAACTTGCATGGCTGGCACGCGGGGCACGTGCACGTTCCACGAAGCAGAAAGCACATATTCAAAGGATAGACAAGATGCTTGCGGCAGAAGGACCCATAGAGGAAAAAACAGTAGAATTGTCCTCTGTGGCGTCCCGCATGGGAAAAAAGACAATCGAACTTTCTGGTTTGAGTAAATCCTATGGAACGAAGGTTCTGCTGCAGGATTTTTCCTATATTTTTTTAAAAGGGGACCGGATTGGGATCGTAGGTCCCAACGGCTGTGGAAAGTCCACGCTGCTGAAAATCATTCTAGGGCAGATTGCCCCAGAAAAAGGAACGATAGAGGTGGGGGAGACGATTAAAATCGGATATTTTTCCCAAGATAACTCCCATATGGATGATTCCATGAAAGCCATTGAGTATGTACGGGAAGTGGCGGAATATATTGATACTGGAGATGGGAAAATCAGCGCGTCCATGTTGATGGAACGTTTTTTGTTTGATGGAGCGATGCAGTGGACGCCGATTGGAAAGCTGTCCGGCGGCGAGCGCAGACGGCTGTATCTGCTCCGGGTGCTGATGGGGGCGCCCAATGTGCTGATTTTGGATGAACCTACCAATGACCTTGATATCAAGACACTGACAATTTTGGAGGATTATCTGGATGCCTTTGACGGAATTGTGATTGTGGTGTCCCATGACCGCTATTTTTTGGAACGCCTGGTACACAGGATTTTTGCTTTTGAGGAAAATGGACATTTGCAGCAGTATGAGGGCGGCTATTTGGATTATATCCAGGCAAGGAAGCAGCGCAATCCCCAAGGGGAGAGTGGGAAAAGTGTTCCAGGCAGGGAAAAAAAGAATGTAGGCAGACCGGATTCTGTGACCTCAAAGGGAAAGCCAAAATTTGGAGAAAAGAAATTAAAATTTACCTATAAAGAGCAGCAGGAATATGATACGATAGACAATGAGATTGCTGCCATAGAGACAAAATTAGAAACGTTGGATCAAGATATGATGGCGAATGCAACCAATTCCGTAAAACTGTCAGAATTGTCATTGGAAAAGGCACATGCCGAGGCTTTGCTGGAAGAAAAGATGGAACGCTGGGTCTATCTCAATGATTTGGCAGAAAAAATTGCAGCGCAAGGGAAATAAAATCAAACCTTTCAAGGCAGGATGCCTGGATTTGTTTTGGCTTATAGATTGTGAGAGCGAAGGAGTTTTGTTTCAGGAACAGGAGGGAATATGGCAAAGGAAAAAGAGGTCAAGACAAACGCTATGCGGATTCTGGATAAGAAAAACATATCTTATGAAGTTTTTCAATATGAATGTAGTGAATTCATTGACGGTCTTCATACTGCTGAAAAAACTGGGGCGCCGGTGGAGCAGTCTTTTAAGACTTTGGTATTACAGGGCAAAAGCGGGCAGTATTATGTGTTCGTGCTGCCAGTGGCAGGGGAAGTGCAGTTAAAGGCTGCTGCAAAGCTTGCGGGAGAGAAATCTTTGGAGATGATTCCGGTGAAAAGTATTACGGCAGTGACTGGGTATGTCCGCGGCGGCTGCAGCCCGTTGGGAATGAAGAAACAGTATCCCGTATTTCTTCATAATTCGGCACAAAATTTTGATAAAATCTATATCAGCGGCGGAAGGATTGGTACTACATTATGCTTGCCTGTTCCAGAGCTGATAGCGGTGACTGGGGCGAAGCTTGGAGAATTTTAATTCGAAATCCCGCAGGGATTTCGTATCTGGCAGGCCATCCATAATAGCAGCCTTTAAAGCATGGACCGCCGAAAAATTAGTAAAGCAGAAAAATTGCTAGGCGTGAATCGTCAAAAGAATTTTTAAACAGAAAAATTGCTAGGTATGAATCGTCAAAAGAATTTTTAAGCAGAAAAATTGATAAGTGTGAATCGTCAGAAGAGGTTATTTCTGAGAAAAGAGGAAAATATATGGCATATCAGATTATTACAGATGGCTCCTGTGATTTAGGGCAGGAAATTCCACAGAAAACAGGGATTAAGGTGGTACCTTTTTATGTAACCTTTGACGGGGAAAATTACAAAAAGGAAATTGAACAGATCAGTGTAAGGGAATTTTATCAAGAGATGGTTGACCATCCAAAGCAGTTTCCCAAATCGTCCCTGCCGTCCGTGCAGGACTATGTGGAGGCGTTTACGCCTTATGCCAAAGAGGGAATGGATATCATTTGTCTTTGTATCACGGTCAAGTTCAGCGGATCTTATAATTCTGCAAAAACGGCGGCAGATCTTTTAGCAGAAGAATGTCCCAATGTGCGGATCCAGGTGGTGGATACCATGGTGAACACAGTCCTTCAGGGGCTTTTGGTGCTGGAAGCAGCCAGGATGCAGCAAGAGGGGTTATCGTTTGAGGAAACCCTGGCTGGGATAGAGCGGATCAAATCTACTGGGCGGATTATTTTCACAGTAGGAAATTATGAATATCTGATTCATGGCGGAAGGATTGGAAAAGTGATGGGAAGTGCGGCGTCCACTTTGGGGATCAAGCCTTTGATTATGCTGCGGGAGGGTGAAATTTTTCCTATTGGAATCAGCAGAAGCCGGAAAAAAGCAATGAAACGCCTGATTGAGCAGACGAAGGAGCATTTTTCAAAGTTAGAAGAATCTCCAGATGATTACCAGGTTGCAGTAGGATATGGCTATGATTATGAGGAAGCGGTGGAGTTTCGCGGGGAACTGCTGTCATCGCTGCAAACTTATTCAAACATTGAAAAGATAGATATTTTCCAAATTGGGGCTACCATTGGGGTTCATACGGGTCCTTATCCCATTGGCTTAGGATTGATTCGAAAATATGACAGATAATTGTTAGAGGAAAGTGTGTTGGGTCTGATGGCCTGCCGCAACTATCTGAATGTGCTGTAAAGCATACCTTATAAAACGCCGAATGGCATAATGGGGTTGGGTATACAGGATGGAGGAAGTAAGAATATGCAGATAATTATTGTAGGCTGCGGAAATGTGGGAGCAACTTTGACTGAGCAGCTAAGTAAGGAAGGTCATAATATAACAGCAATAGATATGGATGGAAGCAGGGTGGAGTCGGTGGCAAACCGATACGATGTGATGGGGATTGTTGGAAACGGCGCCAGCCTCTCGGTTCAGAATGAAGCAGGGATTGAAAAGGCAGATTTGATGATTGCAGTAACTGCATCGGACGAACTCAATATGCTATGCTGCCTGATTGCGAAAAAAGCTGGGGATTGCAGTACCATTGCAAGGGTGAGAAATCCCCTCTACAATAAAGAGATTGCATTTATCAAAGAAGAACTTGGATTATCCATGGTGATTAACCCGGAATTTGCAGCGGCATGCGAGATTTCCCGTTTGTTGAAGTTTCCATCTGCCATCAAGGTTGATACCTTTGCAAAAGGAAGGGTGGAACTTTTAAAATGTAAAATAAATGAAGGATCTGTCCTTCATGGGCGCCCTATGACGTATCTTTCCAGCGGACTGCATTGTGATGTTTTGATTTGTACTGTAGAGAGGGGGGAAGAGGTATTTATTCCAGACGGAAATTTTGTGCTGCAGGAAAAGGATGTGATTTCAGTGGTGGCGTCTTCCAAAAAAGCAAACGAATTTTTCCGCAAAATCGGTATGGCAACTAATCGGATTAAGAGTTGTATGATTATAGGGGGCGGGGAGACCACTTATTATTTAGCAAAACAATTATTGCCTATGGGGATCGAGATAAAAATTATTGAGCAGGACAAAGACCGATGCAACGAACTCAGTGAGCTGCTGCCTTCCGCCCTTGTAATCCATGGAGATGGAACGGAACGGAATCTGCTCTATGAGGAAGGGCTGACCCGGATCCATTCTTTTGTATCTTGGACCAGCATGGATGAAGAAAATATTATGCTGAGCCTGTTTGCAAAAAGTGTGTCAAAGGCAAAGACAATTACCAAGGTACATAGGATTGATTATGATGAGATCATTGAAAAATTGGATCTGGGAAGTGTTCTCTATCCCAAAAACATAACGGCAGAATATATTCTTCAGTATGTCCGCGCCATGCAAAATTCCATAGGAAGCAATATTGAAACACTTTACCAGCTTATTGAAAATAAGGTGGAGGCCTTGGAATTTCGGGTAAATGAGCAGTCTAAGCTGGTGGGGGTTCCTTTAAAAGAACTTCGGCTAAAAGATAATCTGCTGATTGCATGCATTAATCGGAGGGGTGTGATTATTACACCAGGCGGGCAGGATTCCATTAAGATGGGAGATACCGTAGTTGTAGTTACTACCAATCAGGGATTTCACGACTTAAAGGATATTTTACGGTAGGAGAGGAAGGCTTGGAAGAGTTATGAATTATTCAATTATCAGATATATTCTCTGCCGTGTCCTGGAATTTCAGGCACTGTTTTTAACGCTGCCCTGCCTGGCGGCAGCCATCTACAAAGAGAAGGAAGGATTTGCATATGCAGCGGTGCTGGTAGGCTGTTTGATTCTTGGCGAGGCAGGCAGGCTGAAAAAGCCGAGAAGTAATGTGTTCTATGCAAGGGAAGGATTTGTGGCGGTATCCTTAAGCTGGATTCTTTTGAGTATTACAGGCGCCTTGCCTCTGTATCTATCAGGAGAGTTTGCCAGTTATACGGATGCCCTCTTTGAGACGATTTCAGGGCTTACCACGACAGGAGCCAGTATTCTTTCCGATGTGGAGGCATTGTCCCAGTGCAATTTATTCTGGCGCAGTTTTACCCACTGGATTGGCGGGATGGGTGTGTTGGTGCTGATGCTCGCGGTCCTTCCGTTGGCAGGAGGGTATAATATGTACCTGATGCGGGCAGAAAGCCCAGGTCCCACTGTTGGAAAGCTGGTGCCCAGAGTCCGGCATACGGCACGTCTTTTATATGAGATTTATATTGTTATGACGATCATCCAGATTGTACTGCTTTTAGTTACCGGGATGGCGCCCTTTGAGGCGATGACTTTATCTTTTGGAACAGCAGGAACCGGAGGTTTTGGTATCTTAAACAGCAGTATTGGGAGTTACTCCATTGCCTCCCAGGTGGTCATTACCATTTTTATGATATTGTTTGGGATTAACTTTAATGTGTATTACCTGTTTCTTGAGAAAAAGCCTGTACAGGCATTGAAACATGAAGAGATGCGTTATTATCTTGGATTTATCTTTACGGCGGTTTTGTTTATTACCATCAATATCAGGGGCAGTTTTCAATCGGTGCTGGAGGCGTTCCATCATGCTGCATTCCAGGTGGCATCTATTATCACAACTACTGGATATTCCACCACAGACTTTGATATCTGGCCAGAATTTTCCAAATTTATCTTGGTCCTTTTGATGTTTTGCGGAGCTTGTGCGGGAAGTACTGGTGGTGGAATTAAGGTTTCCCGTATTGTAATTATGCTGAAGTTGCTCAAGAACGAGCTTTCCTATCTGATTCATCCGAAAAGAGTACGTCAGATCCATTTTGAGCAGCATGTGGTGACAAAGGAGGTTTTGCGCTCTGTCTCTGTATTTTTTATTGCATATGCCATGATTTATGGCGCCTCTGTACTGTTGATTTCTTTGGATAATTTGGATTTGACAACGAATTTTACAGCGGTGGCGGCAACCTTGAACAACATTGGTCCAGGACTTAACCAGGTGGGTCCGGCAAGCAATTTTTCTGTGTATTCCCAGCCGGCAAAATATGTGCTGATGTTTGACATGCTCGCCGGGCGGTTGGAGCTGTTCCCTTTGCTGTTATTATTTACCCCCTCCACCTGGAAGCGTTCTTAATAAAAATTAAGGTTTTTAAGGAAGGAAATTGGGAACTTGCCCCTTGGGTGGGAGCACATGCATCATTCCTAATATGTAACCTCCAAAATCAAATAGAAAGGAAGTGCTGCAAGTGAGGCAGATGGAATTTAAAATGGAGCGGACAGGGCTTCTCAAGGAAGGAGATATTCTTCCGGTTACGGAGGGCAGGCTGCCCACTTCCTATTACTACACTCTGGGAAAAGCTTATGCTATGTCTGCCAATTACTCTTATTCGGAACGGCTGCATTCTAAGGAAGGCAGGGTAGCAAAGGTACATGAAACGCCAAAAGGGTATTTTGTGACAGTGGAGTTTGATGAATAAAAGTATATAAGTGAAAGGAACAAGATGGAATCAAGAGTTGCGATTATTGGAATTATCGTGGAAGAGGAATCTTCCGTGGAAGCGTTAAATCAGATTCTTCACGAATATGGCGGATATATTATTGGGCGAATGGGCATTCCATATCCCAAGAAAGGGATTCATATTATCAGCATTGCAGTGGACGCGCCTCAGAATGTGATCAGCGCGCTTTCTGGGAAATTGGGGAAACTCCAGGGAATCAGCAGCAAAGCAGCTTATTCCAAAATGTAGGGAACAATAGGCAAAGCCATGATATTCGTTAATTGTGGAACTGCTATATTTATATAATGATTGAGTGTTACAACGACTCAATGAGATAGGTGCAGAAAAAAGTTAATTTCTCAACAACTCAATGAGATAGGTGCAGAAAGGAGTTATCATGAGTTTAAACAGTACGCCTGCCTCAGACCGTGTCCATATCGGATTTTTCGGAAGGAGGAATGCTGGAAAGTCCAGTGTGGTCAACGCAGTGACAGGACAGGAATTAGCCGTGGTATCACAGGTCAAAGGGACGACCACAGATCCCGTACAAAAAGCAATGGAACTGCTGCCAATGGGACCAGTGGTAATGATTGATACGCCTGGGATTGATGATGAGGGAGCGCTGGGAGAGCTGCGGGTAAAAAAAACCAGGCAGATCTTAAATAAGACAGACGTTGCTGTGCTGGTAGTAGATGGAAGTATCGGTATGACCAGGGCAGACCAAGAACTTTTAAAGATTTTTCAGGAAAAAGAAATTCCCTATGTGATTGCCTATAACAAAGAAGACCAAAACACAGGGGGAACTGCAAGCCAAGAGCAGGGAAATATACAGTTACAAAACCAGCGGCAGGAAGAGTATTTGTCAACAGAGGAAGAAAATATGATACGCATCAGCGCGAAAACAGGATTCCAGATTGAGGCATTGAAAGAAAAAATTGCCCATCTTGCTGTGGCAGACCAGCCCAGGCAGCGGATTGTGGGAGATTTCATTTGTCCTTCCGACTTTGTGGTGCTGGTGGTTCCCATTGATACGGCTGCGCCGAAGGGAAGGCTGATTTTGCCCCAGCAGCAGACGATTCGGGATATTTTGGAATCGGATGCAGCGGCAATTGTGGTAAAGGAAAATGAGTTAAAGGAGACGTTAAGGCAGCTTGGAAAACAGCCTGCAATGGTGATTACGGACAGCCAGGTATTTGCCAAAGTAAGTAAAGATACGCCAAAGGAGATTCCTCTGACTTCTTTTTCGATTTTATTTGCACGGTATAAGGGAAACCTTAAGACGGCAGTCCAGGGAGCGGCAGCTATAGAAAGGTTACAGGATAAAGATAAAGTGCTGATTTCAGAAGGCTGTACCCATCACAGGCAATGCGATGATATTGGCTCTGTTAAAATTCCCCGATGGCTGAAAGAATATACCAAAAAGGAACTTCAGATTGAACTGTCTTCTGGTACCGAGTTTCCCGAAGATTTATCAGAATATAAACTGGTGATCCACTGCGGCGGATGTATGCTCAATGAGCGGGAAATGAAGTATCGGCTGAAATCTGCCAAAGACCAGGGAATACCCATAACAAATTATGGAATTGCCATTGCATATATGCAGGGAATTTTACAGCGGAGCGTAGCATTGTTTCCAGATGTGGCAAGGGAGCTTCCTGGAAAATTTGAAACAGATAAAATAGAAGAAAATTCTGAGGCAAAAAAATAAAAGGGCGGAGGAAACCATGGCAGGGATATTGGTGGTAGATGATGAGAAAGAGGTAGCGGATCTATTGGAACTTTATCTGGTGAACGAGGGGTACCAAGTATATAAATTTTATCGGGGGGAAGAGGTCATGGACTGTGTGAAAAGGGAACGCATTGACCTTGCACTGTTGGATGTGATGCTGCCGGATGTGGATGGGTTTTCGCTCTGCCAGAGAATACGCAAGGATCACTTTTTTCCGATTATTATGCTGACGGCAAGGGTGGAAGATGTGGACAAGATCAATGGTTTGATGCTGGGGGCAGACGATTATATCACCAAACCTTTTAATCCCCTTGAGGTCCTTGCGCGAATCAAGACCCAGCTTCGCAGGTATCACCAATATGACAAGGCGGTGCCGGCAATGGAAAAAAATGGCGCAGAAGAATTAGAAATTCGAGGGCTTGTGATCAATCGGCGCACACATAAAAGTTTCCTGTATGGGAATCCATTAGAGCTGACGCCCTTGGAATTTTCGATTTTATGGTATCTCTGTGAGCATCAGGGGGAAGTAGTGCCTTCTGAAAAATTGTTTGAGGCGGTGTGGAAAGAAAAATATCTGGACAACAACAATACTGTAATGGCGCATGTGGGAAGAATTCGAGAGAAAATGCAGGATTCCTATCGGAACCACAAATTTATCAAGACCGTATGGGGTGTGGGGTATACCATTGAGAAGTAACTTGGACTGGAGGGAATATGGAACAAAAGAAACATATTAAATCTGCGATTCTCAGACGGTTTTTCCGTAAAATGCTTATTTCCGGTATTTGCTGTATTGCCGGGTTGATTCTGTGCTTGTTTTTAGGAAAATCTTATTTTGGGACATATATCTGGTATGGAACAGAAGGGATTTATCCCTTGCTCCACTGGATTTCTGAAAATCAGCAAGTGTTTGTATGTTGTATGTTTTTAGTTCTGTTTTTGGGAATTGGTATCTTTTACTGGGTTAAACTTTTAAATTATTTTGAGGAAGTCATGGAGGCGGTGGAAGGATTGGCAGGCGAGGAACGCTTGGTGGAACTGAATCCTGAGCTGCAGGAGGTGGAACAGCTTATCCATCAGGTGCAGTTTCAAATTCATCGGAATGAGCAGATGGCAAGGGAAGCAGAACAGCGAAAAAATGACCTGGTGGTATATCTTGCCCATGATTTAAAGACGCCGCTGACTTCTGTGATTGGTTATCTTACCCTGCTGCGGGAGGAAAGGCAGATTTCACCGGAACTTCAGGAAAAATACCTGTCTATCTCTCTGAGCAAAGCAGAGCGTCTGGAAGAATTGGTCAATGAATTTTTTGAGATTACCCGCTTTAACCTGACACATTTGGAATTGGAGATGGCAACTGTTTCATTAAAACGGATGTTGGAACAGATTGTCTACGAATTTCAGCCGATGCTCCAGAACAAGAAGATGGACTGCCAATTAGAAGTGATTCCCCAGGAGTTGGAAATTACATGTGATACCGATAAAATGCAGCGGGTGTTTGATAACTTGCTGAGAAACGCAATGTTATATGGATATGAGGGCAGTACGATTCTGGTGAAGGCAAAGGTTTTTCCGGAATTTCTGCGTATTCAGGTGGAGAACCAGGGCGCCACCATTCTAAAAGAAAAGTTGGCACGGATTTTTGAACAATTTTATCGTCTGGACACGGCAAGACAGAGCCAAAATGGAGGCGCTGGGCTGGGGCTTGCTATTGCAAAAGAGATTGTGGAGCGTCATGGAGGAGGGATTTCTGCACACAGCCAGGATGAGAGAACCATATTTACTGTGGAACTTCCTGTGAAATCTTCATAAAATCTTAAAAATTCTGCGAGAAAAAACGTAAAAATTACAGCCTCTTTTTGTCTATACTGTAAATAACAGAAATCATATCAGGCATATGGAGCTGCAGGTGCTGCAAATCCACAGGAACGCCGGCAGCGTTTTGAATTTTGCCAGGATACAGAAAGGACAAAAAGATGGAATATACAAGACAAACCACAATAAGAAAAAGGCGCGCAGTCCGCCGCAGAAAAAAAAGAATCCGTGTGGGGGTATGCCTGATTTTGGCAGTTGGAATTGTACTCAATGCAAAAATGCTGGTTCATGTTTTCCAGAATTTGGAAGATGTCAGGATTCAGAAATTTTTAGATAGCATCCAACATAAAGATTATCCCGATGAATTGCTAGAAATGCTGGAACACAATGAGGAGGCATATGATTATGTGGTAAATTATCCCAAACGGGAACTTTATAAGGGACAGAAGATCGACCTTGCCGGGATCTGCAGTGTTGGGGAAAGCCCCCTGCTGCTGCAATGGGATCTGCGCTGGGGCTATGACAGTTATGGAGAAAGTATGATTGGAATTGCTGGCTGCGGACCTACCTGTATGACGATGGCATATCTTTGCCTTACAGAAGACACTTCCATGAACCCTCGAAAAATGGCTCAATATGCTGCAGAAAACGGATATCATTCAGAGGCGGGGACAAGCTGGAGTTTCTTCACAGAAGGAGCGTCAGGGCTGGGGCTTACTGGAAGGGAAATAAGTTTGGCTGAGCCTGTAATGAAACAGGCATTAGATCAAGGGGGAGTCATTATCTGCAGTATGCGTCCGGGGGATTTTACCACGACAGGGCATTTTATTTTGCTGAAGGGTTATGATGAGAACGGCTTCTTTGTCAATGATCCCAACAGCAGGAAAAATAGTGATAGACAATGGGATTTTGATACTTTAAGTGGTCAGATAAAAGGACTTTGGGAGATTACAAAATGAAATATAACGGATTAATTTTTGATTTTGATTATACATTGGGTGATTCCACAGAAGGCATTTTTGCAAGTGTGAATTATGCGCTGGAGCGGCTGGGGCATCCGCAGGCAGATCGGGAAGCAGTCCGTAAGACAATTGGACTGCATTTGGAAGAGACTTACCGGGTGCTTGTCCTAAAAGCAGATCAGCCAGAAACCGAGGAAGCAACCAGGGAGGCTGAGCCAGGAGAATTTATAAAAACCCAGGGAAACACCATGAAACCGCCGCAAGCGGAAAATGCGGATAATATGGAAGTACAGGCGGAAAAATTTGCAGGATATTTTCGGGAAAAGGCAGATCAGGTAATGGTCGCAAATACCAGCTTTTTCCCAGGCGCTTTGGAGGTCTTGCAGAAATGGAAAGGGCAGGGGATACGCCTTGCAATTGTAACCACAAAATACCATTATCGGATAGATGCGATTCTAGAGAAATATCATGCCGCAGGACTGTTTGATGTGATTGTCGGCGGCGAGGATGTAACGCTTCCCAAACCAAATCCAGAGGGGATTCTAAAAGTGCAGGACTTCTGGCAGATGGAGAAGGAACAGATCTTGTATGTAGGAGACAGCCTGGTGGATGCAAGGACGGCACATGCTGCGGGAATGGATTTTGCAGGAGTGACCACGGGGACTACCCCAAAGGAAGCGTTGGAAAGATATCCCAATGTAGGGGTATTTGACAGTTTGGCAGAGATTTCTGAGGAGATGGAAAGAAATCTTTGAAACAAAAATTTTCAGGGGCTGTTGCATGA
>CATOOV010000048.1 GCA_951801955.1 uncultured Lachnospiraceae bacterium | reverse complement strand
ATAAGGGCGCGAAGCGCCGCATTTTTCGATTGAATTGTCAAGTGTTTTGACAAAAAAGTGGGGGATTTTAATAAAAAAGGAATCTTTAAGCCTTATATTTACTGGCTTAAAGATTCCGAGAGATTATAATATATTATGGAGGTTTAAGTAATGAGTAATTCTACGAACTCAGCAAGACAGAGAATTGCCGGTCTTTTGGACGAAAAAAGCTTTATGGAAATCGGCGCTCTGGTAACTGCAAGAAGTACAGATTTTGATTTAAGTCAGTCTGAAACCCCGTCGGATGGAGTTATCACCGGTTGCGGGCAGATTGATGGAAATCGAGTGTATGTGTACAGCCAGGATGCTTCTGTATTGAATGGAACCATCGGCGAAATGCACAGTAAGAAAATTGCCGGAATTTATAATATGGCGATGAAGGTAGGCGCTCCAGTCATTGGGCTGATCGATTGCGCTGGTATGCGTCTGCAAGAATCCGTAGATGCTCTGAACAGCTTTGGAGAAATCTATGCGGCACAGGCGGCTGCAAGTGGTGTGATTCCGCAGATTTCCGCAGTTTTTGGCACTTGCGGCGGCGGACTTTCTGTTATTCCAGCATTAAGTGATTTTACTTTTTTGGAGAAGGAAAATGGAAGGATGTTTGTAAATTCTCCCAATGCCATCAAGGGGAACCATGTAGGAAAATGTGATACGGCAAGCGCTGAATACCAAGGCGGCAACAATGGCTGCGTAGACGGAATCGGTACTACAGAAGAAATTTTGACAGCAATTCGCGAATTGGTCTGCGTGCTTCCAGGCAGCAACAAAGAATGTGGAAGAGAAGATGAGTGTACCGATGACTTGAATCGTGTCTGTGAAAACCTTGCTGGATGCAAAGAAGATCCCAGACTTATTCTGGCACAGATTTCTGATAACAATTTATTTGTTGAGGCAAAAAAAGATTATGCCAAAAATATGGTGGCTGGTTTCATCAAACTGGATGGTATGACGGTAGGCGCAGTTGCAAATGCTGCAGCAGTTTATAATGAAAAGGGCGAGAAAACAGAGGGGTTTGATGCCGTTTTGACAGCAAGAGGCTGCAACAAGGCAGCAGAATTTATTAATTTCTGTGATGCCTTTGAAATTCCGGTATTGTCCTTGACCAATGTAGAGGGATTTGCTGCGACAGAGTGTTCAGAGAAGAATTTGGCAAAGGCGATGGCACGTATGACCGCGGCATTTGCAGGGGCAAATGTTTCCAAAGTAAATATTATTACTGGCAATGCGTATGGAACCGCTTATGTAATGATGAACAGCAAGTCAATTGGAGCAGATTTTGTATATGCATGGGAAGGAAGCAAGATCAGCATGATGGATGCAAAGCATGCTGCAAAGATCATGTATGATGGTGCTTCCGCTGATGTGATTGCAGCAAAGGCAAAAGCCTATGACGAGTTGCAGTCTTCGGTCCAGACGGCAGCAAGACGTGGACAGGTTGATTTGATTATAAAACCGGAAGATACCAGAAAATATGCAATCGCTGCATTTGAGATGCTCTATACGAAGGGAGCAGGTGAGCCGGTTAGAAAACATACAGCGAAATAGAAAGGTGAAGTTTATGAAAAAGAAAATATTGCTGATGATAAGTATGTGTCTGATCGTACTTGGAATGGCAGCATGTGGAAAAGCGGATCCTACCACGGTGGACTATAATGGTTACACCTATGAACAGTTAAAGAGTACCTGTGAAGGAACCGTTTCATCTTTAATGGAAATGACTGATGAACAGAAACAGGCGTATGTGATCATGAAGGACATGTCTGATACCGAGAAGGAAAAATATATCACGTCTGTTGCGCCTACTGCATCAGAAAAGGATATAGAAGAGATTTTACGGCAGGCAAACCTGATTAACAATTGGGATGCAGCAGTCGCGGATGTAGGTGAATTTGTAGAGATGGGTGAGTTTACAATCACCAAGTCTGGAAAGACACTGACCTGTGAACAGGAAGTGATTTATAAGGAACGTCCAGTTCTTTTAAGTTATGTATATAAATATTATAACATGGAAATTGAAGGCATTGGAGTAGAAGCAGTACAGACATTGGGCGAGAAGATGACAAACGCCGGTTTGAATACCTTAATGGGTATGGGAATTGTGTTTGTAGTCCTGATTCTGATCAGCTTTATCATTTATGGCTTCAGGATTTTCCCATATCTTGAAAATAAGAAAAAAGCAAAGAACAAAGAGTCTGCACCAGCGCCTGTATCAGCGCCAACACCGGCACCAGTACCAACGCCTGTAGTAACTGCACAGGATGATTTGGAACTGGCAGCGGTAATCGCAGCAGCAATTGCAGCATCTACCGGAACTTCTACAAGTGATTTTGTAGTGCGTTCCATCAAAAGAAGATAATCGAATATTCAGGAGGAAACGAAAATGAAAAGCTATACAATTACTGTTAATGGAAACGTTTATGATGTTACTGTAGAAGAAAATGGGACAGGCGCAGCTCCAGCAGCTCCCAGAAGGGCAGCAGCTCCTGTTGCAGCACCTGCAGCTCCAGCACCTGCGGCAGGCGGCGCAGGAAATGTAAAAATTGAAGCAGGAGCAGCAGGAAAAGTATTCAGTATTGACAAAAAGGCAGGGGATGCTGTAAAACGCGGAGATACCATTCTGGTATTGGAAGTTATGAAAATGGAAACCCCTGTTGTTGCACCGGAAGATGGAACCGTGGCAAGTATTGATGTAACGGTGGGACAGTCTGTAGAATCCGGCGCAGTTTTAGCAACCATGAATAACTAATAATTTGGAGGTAAAATATGAGTTACGTAGGAGAAACTTTATCAAACCTCCTGCATCAGACAGCATTCTTCAACCTGACCTGGGGCAATTATATTATGATATTGGTTGCATTTATCTTTCTTTTTCTTGCAATCAAAAAAGGATTTGAGCCTCTGCTGTTGGTTCCGATTGCGTTTGGTATGCTGCTGGTAAATATCTATCCGGATATCATTGCTTCACCGGAGGAGACCAGCAATGGCGTAGGTGGTTTACTTTATTATTTCTATAGTTTGGACGAGTGGTCGATTCTTCCCTCCCTGATCTTTATGGGTGTAGGGGCGATGACAGACTTTGGTCCCTTGATTGCGAATCCAATCAGTTTCCTGTTGGGAGCAGCGGCACAGTTTGGTATTTTTGGTGCGTATTTTATGGCAATTTTATTAGGTTTTAATGATAAGGCAGCGGCAGCGGTATCCATTATCGGTGGTGCAGATGGTCCGACTTCTATTTTCCTTGCAGGAAAATTAGGGCAAACTGGACTGATGGGTCCAATTGCAGTGGCAGCATATTCGTATATGGCTTTGGTTCCAATTATCCAGCCCCCAATTATGAAGCTGTTTACGACCAAAGAAGAGCGTGCCATTAAGATGCAGAATCTAAGGCCTGTATCAAAATTAGAAAAGATCTTGTTTCCAATTGTAGTAACAGCAGTGGTATGTATTCTTCTTCCAACCACAGCGCCGTTGGTTGGTATGCTGATGTTGGGAAACCTTTTCCGTGAATCTGGCGTGGTTCGGCAGTTGTCTGAGACAGCTTCCAATGCTATGATGTACATTGTAGTTATTTTGCTTGGTACTTCGGTAGGGGCGACTACCAGTGCAGAAGCTTTCTTAAATATCACCACCTTGAAAATTGTGGCGCTTGGATTAATTGCGTTTATGTTCGGTACTGCAGCAGGCGTACTGTTTGGTAAAGTTATGTGTAAAGTCACTGGAGGCAAGATCAATCCATTGATTGGCTCTGCAGGAGTATCTGCTGTTCCTATGGCGGCACGTGTATCTCAAAAGGTAGGTGCAGAAGAAGATCCTACCAACTTCCTGTTGATGCATGCGATGGGTCCGAACGTTGCGGGCGTTATCGGTACTGCAGTTGCAGCAGGTGTATTCATGGCAATTTTTGGAATATAAGATATCCGCTGGGAGTGGGTTTTGGATCCATACAGGATATATGTTAATACTAGGAAGCCGCAAAGCGGCAGAATGAGAGGAATAATCATGGCTGAACAGAAAAAAAAGACGGTTAAGATTACAGAAACCGTATTACGTGATGCACATCAGTCTCTGATTGCCACCCGTATGACAACAGAACAGATGCTGCCAATTATTGATAAAATGGATAAAGTTGGTTATCATGCCGTAGAGTGCTGGGGCGGAGCCACATTTGATGCTTCATTGCGTTTCTTAAAAGAAGATCCATGGGATCGTTTAAGAAAATTAAAAGCTGGATTTAAAAATACAAAATTACAGATGCTTTTCCGCGGACAAAATATTTTGGGATACCGTCCTTATGCAGACGATGTGGTAGAATATTTTGTACAGAAATCTATTGCAAACGGAATTGACATTATTCGTATTTTTGACTGTTTGAACGATTTGAGAAACTTACAGACAGCCGTTACGGCAACCAATAAAGAAAAAGGTCATGCACAGGTGGCTCTTTCCTACACTCTGGGAGACGCTTATACTTTGAAATATTGGACAGAGATGGCGAAAAAGATTGAAGATATGGGGGCGAATTCGATCTGCATCAAGGACATGGCAGGATTGCTGACACCTTATAAGGCAGAGGAATTGGTAAAATCATTAAAGAAAGCTACCAAGCTTCCGATTGAGCTTCATACGCACTATACGTCAGGTGTTGCTTCCATGACTTTATTGAAAGCAGTGGAGGCAGGCTGTGACATTATTGACACTGCAATGAGTCCTTTTGCATTGGGAACCAGCCAGCCAGCGACAGAGGTTATGGCAGAAGCTTTCCGTGGAACCCCAATGGATCCTGGATTTGACCAGATGCTGTTAAAGGAAATTGCAGACTACTTCCGTCCAATGAGAGAGGAAGCATTAAAGAGTGGTTTGTTAAATCCAAAGGTATTGGGTGTTGATATCCAGACACTGCTTTACCAGGTGCCAGGCGGAATGTTGAGTAATATGGTATCACAGCTGAAAGAACAAAATGCAGAAGACAAATACATGGAAGTGCTGGAAGAGATTCCACGTGTTCGTAAAGATCTTGGAGAGCCGCCCTTGGTTACGCCATCTTCTCAGATCGTTGGTACCCAGGCGGTATTCAATGTGTTGATGGGTGAGCGCTACAAAGTTGCTACCAAGGAGACGAAGGATGTACTTCTGGGCAAATATGGTCAGACGGTAAAACCCTTTAATCCAGAGGTTATCGACAAGGTCCTTGGCGAAGACAAGAAAAATGCAATTACCTGCCGTTATGCAGATCTGCTGGAACCGGAATTAGATAAAATCGAAGCAGAGATGAAACAATGGAAACAGCAGGATGAGGATATTCTGTCTTATGCCCTGTTCCCACAGGTTGCAACAGAATTCTTTAAATACAGAGAAGCACAGCAGACAAAAGTAGACGCAACCATTGCAGATACAAAAAATGGAGCTTATCCGGTTTAGGTTTTATCCCATTAGCCAATGTGCTTTGAGAAGAGATACTGTTCTTTTGGGCAGTATCTCTTCTATAGTTAGGAAATAGGTAATTGTAGACGGGACCATTGTATGTATAATGTTCTGGTATTTTGCTAATTTAGCCGTTTTGCAATTGTCTATATAGTAAGGAGCGTTAGTTGTAGATTAAGTATGGAAAAAGTAATTGTAATTGGCGGCGGGGCAGCAGGAATGATGGCGGCAATTCGTGCAGCACAGAATGGACATTCGGTATTGTTGTTGGAAAAAAATGAAAAATTGGGAAAGAAAATTTATATTACGGGAAAAGGAAGGTGCAATATTACCAATGCCTGTGATACAGAAGAATTTTTTAGAAATGTACTGCGCAATAAAAAATTTTTGTATAGTTCTTTTTATAGCTTCAGCAACTGGCAGGTAATGGATTTCTTTGAAAGTCATGGGCTTGCCATAAAAACGGAACGTGGTGAGCGGGTATTTCCCAAATCAGATCATTCCTCAGATGTGATTTTGACACTCTCAAAGGTTATCAAACAAAAGGGAATAAAAGTACGCCTATATACCCAGGTGGCAGAAATTTTGACCAAAGAAGAAAGTAGTTCAAAGGAATTTTCCTCAAAAGTTGAAGGCGGGATAGCTGGTCAAGAAGAGAAAGCCAGCACGAAGAAATTTTCTTCAAAGTCTCAGAGGGCAACCGTTGGAGAGTCTTTCAAGAAAAAAAAGATTTCAGGAGTAAAACTGGCAGATGGGACCATTCTGCAGGCAAATGCCGTGATTCTTGCTACTGGCGGCTGTTCTTATTCGTCTACGGGTTCAACGGGAGACGGGTACATGTTTGCAAAGTCATTGGGACACGCCATTGAAAAGCCCAGACCTTCCTTGGTGCCCTTTGAGACAAAAGAAGAATGGGTATGCAGCCTGCAGGGGTTGTCCTTAAGAAATGTGAAGGTCAGTATTTGGAAAGGAAAAAAGCTCTTGTTTGAGGAGTTTGGAGAGATGCTTTTTACTCATTACGGCGTCAGTGGTCCGTTGATGCTCAGCGCAAGCGGTGTAGTCAACGACTATATTGAACATATGCCGTTGACAATGGAGATCGACCTTAAGCCTGCATTGACAGAAGAGCAGTTAGACAAGCGCGTGTTAAGGGATTTTGAGGAAAATCAAAACCGGCAATTTAAAAATTCTGTTCAAAAATTATTTCCGGCAAAATTGATTCCAGTCATAGTAAATTTAAGCGGTATTGACCCTGATAAAAAAGTCAATGAGATTACCAGGGAAGAACGCCAGAGGTTTGTTGGACTGATCAAAAGATTTCCGCTTACATTATCCCGCTTTCGGGATTTCAATGAGGCAATCGTTACCAGGGGTGGGATTTGCGTCAAAGAGGTCAATCCTTCTACGATGGAATCGAAATTGGTGCAGGGATTGTATTTTGCAGGGGAGGTGTTGGATTTGGATGCAATGACAGGAGGATTTAATCTGCAGATTGCATGGTCTACCGGTTATCTGGCAGGAGACAGCATTGTATAAAGCCAATAGAAGTAACAGATTATATTTTTAGTAACAGACAGCATTGCATAAAGTTTACCGGAACATCGCACAATATTTGTGGAAGAAGGGAATTGAAACGAATGTTCCAAGACGCTTAAACAAGTCTTGAATGGAAGAATATTTACATTATAATATCAGGATTGGAGGAAAGCTATGGCATTTAACATTGCAATTGATGGACCAGCAGGTGCTGGCAAAAGCACCATTGCCAAGCAGGTGGCGAAAGAATTATCATATATTTATGTAGATACAGGAGCCATGTACCGTGCGATGGCGCTGTTTTTTTTGAGAGAGGGGATTCCACCAAAGGATGAAGCAGCTATCAGTGCTGCCTGTGAACAGATCCAGGTAACTCTTTCCAATGAAAACGGGGATCAGCAGGTATTTTTAAATGGAGAAAATGTCAATGGGCTTATTCGCACAGAAGAAGTGGGAAATATGGCATCAGCAACCAGTATCTACAGCAAGGTAAGAGAAAAACTGACACAGCTTCAGAGAAATATGGCATGCACCACGGATTTGATTATGGACGGAAGAGATATCGGAACCTGTGTATTGCCGCATGCACAAGTGAAAATTTATCTTACCGCAAGTGTGGAAACCAGGGGAAAACGAAGGTTTTTAGAATTACAGGAAAAAGGCATTGACTGTAATCTGGAAACAATATGTGAGGATATCAAACAGCGGGATGAACAGGATATGAATCGGGAAATTTCTCCCTTAAAACAGGCAGAAGATGCTGTTTTGATTGACAGCTCCTCCATGACGGTTGAGGAGGTTGTGGATGAAATACTGCAGCTTGCGCGCAAAAGGATGTAAGAATGATAAGTTTCGCGTCACTTAAATAAAATGATTCGAATAGAAAGGAACATGGAAACATGGAAATAGTCCTGGCGAAAAGTGCAGGGTTCTGTTTCGGCGTTAAACGTGCCGTAGATACTGTTTATAAACAGATCGAACAGAAAAAGGGAAAGATTTATACCTATGGACCCATTATTCACAACGAAGAAGTGGTAAAGGATTTAGAGAAAAAAGGGGTCTGTGTGGTAGATACGCCAGAGGCATTGAGAACATGCCAAGATGGAACGGTCATTATCCGGTCCCATGGCGTAGGAAAAGCTGTTTATGACCTGCTTCGGGAAGAAAAAATTTCTTATGTGGACGCCACTTGCCCTTTTGTGAGAAAAATTCACAAGATTGTGGAGGAATACAGTGAAAAAGGATATCATGTAGTAATTATAGGAAATGGGAATCATCCTGAAGTGGAAGGCATTAAAGGCTGGAGCAGTAATTGTGAAGAAACCAGCGTGATTTCTACCCAGGAAGAGGCACAAAATTTTTCTATAAAAGAAGAAAAAAAGGTCTGTATTGTGTCTCAGACGACATTTAACAACAAGAAATTTAAAGAACTAGTTGAAATTCTTGAAAAAAAAGGTTATGATATAATTGTTTTAAATACAATTTGCAATGCGACACAGGAAAGGCAAAGTGAGGCAAAGAGAATTGCCAGGGAAGTAGACGCCATGATTGTTGTCGGTGGAAAGAACAGTTCCAATACGCAAAAGTTATTTGAAATATGTAAAAAAGAATGTGAAAATACTTGCTATATACAGACACTGGAGGATTTGGATTTGTCTAAATTACGGTCCATTAATAGCGTAGGTATTACCGCAGGGGCTTCCACCCCAAACAAAATTATTGAGGAGGTTCAAAAAAATGTCTGAAATGAGTTTTGAACAAATGTTGGAAGAATCATTTAAAACAATAAGGAATGGAGAGGTAGTCGAAGGTACCGTTATTGATGTGAAACCAGACGAGATCATCTTAAATATTGGTTACAAATCCGATGGAATCATTACCCGTAATGAATATACAAACGAACCAAACGTAGACCTGACTACTGTAATTTCTTTTGGAGACACTATGGAGGCAAAGGTTTTAAAAGTAAACGACGGCGAAGGTCAGGTAATGCTGACTTACAAGCGTCTTGCTGCTGAAAAAGGAAGCAAGAGACTGGAAGAGGCGTTTAATTCACAGGAAGTACTGAAAGCAAAAGTAGTACAAGTATTAGATGGCGGTTTAAGCGTTGTGATTGATGAAGCTAGAATTTTTATTCCGGCAAGCCTGGTATCTGATACATATGAAAAGGATCTTGGAAAATACAAAGACCAGGAGATTGAGTTTGTTATTACAGAGTTTAATCCCCGCAGAAGAAGAATTATCGGTGACAGAAAGCAGCTTCTTCTTGCTAAGAAGGCAGAGCTTCAGAAAGCATTGTTTGAGAGAATTAAGGTAGGCGATGTTGTGGAAGGCACTGTAAAAAATGTAACAGATTTTGGTGCCTTTATTGATTTGGGAGGAGCAGACGGGCTGCTTCACATTTCAGAAATGTCTTGGGGAAGAGTTGAGAATCCAAGAAAAGTATTTAAAGTTGGTGAAGTGGTAAAAGTATTTATCAAAGACATCAACGAGAAGAAGATTGCACTTAGCATGAAGTTTGAAGATGAGAATCCATGGAAAAATGCGGCGGAAAAATATGCAGTAGGCAATATTGTCAATGGTGTAGTTGCAAGAATGACAGATTTCGGAGCATTTGTGGAACTGGCTCCTGGCGTGGATGCATTGTTGCATGTATCTCAAATTTCCAGAGAGCATGTGGAAAAACCTGTTGACGTATTGAATATTGGTCAGGAGATTGAAGCAAAGATTGTTGATTTCAATGAAGAAGAGAAGAAAATCAGCCTGAGCATCAAAGCATTGCTTGTACCAACAGAAGAACCATCAGATGCTGAGAGTGAAGAGGAAAATGTAGAAGAATAGAGGAAATGCCATGAATGGGTATGAAGATTTCAAAAAAGATATTTTGGCATTGACCAAAATTGATCTGAATTCGTATAAAGAAAAGCAGATGAAGCGCAGGATTGAAACACTGATTGCTAAGAATAATATTACCAGCTACAAGAATTATGTGGCATTGATTAAAAAAGATAAGGAAAAATTTGAACAGTTTATTAATTTTCTTACTATCAATGTGTCTGAATTTTATCGTAATTCAGAGCAATGGGTGATATTGGACAAGGACGTATTTCCTTCGTTAATCAAAAAGTTTGGCAAAAATCTGAAAATCTGGAGTGCAGCGTGTTCGACTGGAGATGAACCTTATTCTCTGGTAATGGCTTTGTCAAAGCATATTCCGATAAAGCAGATTAAGATTATTGCAACAGACATTGATAAACAGGTGTTGGATAAGGCACGGATGGGACTTTACAATGCGAAGAGTATTGCGGCTGTACCGCCGGAATTCAAGAAGAAATATTTTACCCAGATTGGAAATTCTTATCAGATTTCCGATGAGATTAAGCGCCAGGTAGAATTTAAGGAACATAATTTGCTGAAAGATCCTTATCCTTCTGGTTGTCATTTGATTGTGTGCAGAAATGTATTGATTTATTTTACAGAGGAAGCAAAAGAAGAAATTTATAAGAAATTTAATTCCGCGTTGACCAGTGAAGGAATTCTCTTTATCGGTAGTACAGAGCAGATTATGAATTATAAAGAATTGAACTATCAGCGGAATCAGTCTTTCTTTTTCCAAAAGAACTGAGAGACGGACCAGCCTTTTTCCTGTCCGGGAAAAAGGCTGGTTTTTTTCATATCATAGGAAACTGCTTCGCATTTCCTATGATATGAAAAATAAATATGCGCACGCGCACAAGGGGAAAATATTGCTTCGCAATTGTGCGCGGCGCGGGAAAGCCCTCTGGGCAGGTTGCACACTTTGATTTCTAAGTGTTCCCATGACAGAACAGGTACTGCAGCAAGTGTAGTGCATATTTTTTCTGTTGATTCTTGGAATTTATAAAATCTTCGATCATTTCAAACCAGGAAAGTTTGTCCCGGTATTCCAGCTTAAAATAGGGGGTGATGACTTCTTCAAACTGAGGCAGAAAACACCCTGTTTTTTTGCTGTAACAGGTGGCTGCTTTTGCCTTGGTGCGAAAATCTTTGTCGACATAGAAGGCAACGCTTTTGTGGATGGCGCGGTCTTCTTGGGGAAGGTAATAATAGTCCCTGTAGTTAGGATAAAAATATTTAAGCTCACCCTGATAGATTGGAACCTTTAATTTTGCCTGTTGTTGGAAACCAGTAAGATAAATATTTTCCCTGCCAAAAGAAAACCGTTTCGGCAAAGGGTGTTCTAAGGCAAAAGTTAGGATGAGTTCCAGCGCATGTTCATGATTATAGGTTTCATAACGGTTTTTGTCACAACAGAGCACCTGGAACTGTCCCTGAAACAATCTGGGATAGGACAGGATTGGTAAGAGCTTTGCCATTCCAAGCAAATCCTCATAATTGTGAATCCGTAACAGTGAGGAACTTTCTTCGGAAGGCTGTTTGATATATTCCTGATAAACATTGATTAAATCCCCTCCTGAACATGTATCATCCCTGTCCACCTCCAGGAAGGATTCCAATGATTTCTGTTTTAGGTTTGACAGCTTTAATATCTGTTTGAATTTGGAGACTTCCCGGAATATATCTAGATGGGGAAATTGCTCCAGTGTTTCTTTTAGTCCGTGGCAGGCACAGCGTTCTTTGAGATAAGGCATATCAAACCCCAGTCCGTTAAAGGAAATTAAGCTGCGGTATTGGGAAGCCAGGTTAAAAAAAGCGCATAATATCTTTTTTTCCTCTTGAGGAACCTCAGCAAAAAACTGAGTAGTGCAGATAATGTTTCCTTTTCTTGCAGCGCAGCCAATCAGATAAGTCTGTGTATGTGCAGAGGAAAAGCCTGTGGTTTCAATATCAAAAAAAAGTGCAGATTCAGTAAATATCTCTTTTGTAATTGGAGCATCCGCCGCAAATGGGGTTTCTTTTTGCCAGATTTTCATAATTTGCACCAAACCTCAAGCGAAAATACCAGCATTTTCATTTGAGGCGCAAACACAAAGGGAGAATGACGTGTTTGCATATTTTCCTTTCTTTCTGTATTTTTACCTATTCTCTATTTTTATCTATGCCAGCAAATAGTAACATTATAGTACATTTTTCGCTTCATTTCTAGTTAATGAAAAATATTTTTCCAATTAATGGAAGATCTATTTTTTAAATTGTGGCAAAACGTATTGGTTTTCTACCAATAAATGGATGGATGAGGCGCTGTCTGTACTAAAACCCCGTCATTTCTGGATTCAAAACGAAAATAGTCGAAAAAATGCAAAAAGTATGTACCAGTGGAAATAAAATGTGATATAATGAACAAAGTGATTTGTCCTGTTTCTATCATACAAAGACAAAGGATAAATTATAATATTAAATATAATTTAGAAAGTGGGGGCACGAAAATGGGTTTCATGACATTTAAAGGCGGCGTTCATCCACATGACGGGAAAGAATTTTCCAAGGATAAGCCAATACGTGAATTATTACCCAAAAGCGAACTGGTATTTCCTGTTTCACAGCACATCGGAGCGCCAGCGAGTCCTGTAGTTGCTGTAGGTGATGCTGTACTGCGTGGGCAGAAAATCGCGGAAGCAGGCGGCTTTGTATCTGCACCGATTTATTCTTCGGTATCAGGTACAGTAAAGGCAATCCAACCGCGCAGAGGCGCAGTGGGAGACATGGTGAATTCCATTATCATTGAAAATGATGGAAAGATGGAAGAAGTGGAATATAAGCCAGTCACAGATGTAACTACTCTTTCCAAAGAGGAAATTATTGCTAAGGTGAAAGAGGCTGGTGTTGTGGGAATGGGGGGCGCTGGTTTCCCAACTCATGTAAAGCTGTCTCCCAAGGAGCCAGGCAAGATTGAATATATCATTGCAAACTGTGCAGAATGTGAACCTTATTTGACGGCAGATTACCGCCGTATGCTGGAGAATCCCAAAGAATTGATTGAAGGTATGAGGATTGTGCTGCAATTGTTTGATCATGCAAAGGGATTGTTTGGTATTGAAGATAACAAGCCGGATTGTATTGCAAAAATGCAGGAACTGACAAAAGATGAACCGCGGATGGAGGTATGTCCATTAAAGACAAAATACCCCCAGGGCGGTGAACGACAATTGATTTATGCTACCACAAAGCGGGAAATCAATTCCAAGATGCTTCCAGCAGATGCGGGATGTATTGTAGATAATGTGGAAACATTGATTTCTGTCTACAATGCGGTAAAACTGGGCAAGCCGGTAATGAATCGTATTTTTACTGTAACTGGTGACGCAGTGGCAGAGCCGGGAAACTTTGATATCTGTCTGGGCATGAGCTATGGGGAAGTGCTGGAGGCAGCGGGCGGTTTTAAAGTTCAGCCTGAGAAGATTATTTCCGGCGGTCCTATGATGGGCTTTTCTATGTTTGGGCTTGACATTCCCACTACAAAAACATCATCCTCTCTGCTTTGCCTTGCCAAAGATGATGTTGCAGCAAGTGAGACGACAGCATGTATCAACTGCGGGCGCTGTGTGGGGGCATGTCCAGAACAGATTATTCCTACCAGATTAGCAAAAATGGCGGAACATGGAGATATGGCAGGTTTCGAGAAATGGAATGGTATGGAGTGTATTGAATGCGGAAGCTGCAGCTATATCTGCCCGGCAAAAATACCTCTTGCACAATCGATTCGAACCATGAAGAAGCAGATTCTTGCAGAGAGAAGAAAGAAATAATGGAAGCTGCATGGTTTTGTATTTCAACAAATATCAGACGTTGTTAGAAAATAAATTTTGAGCAGTAATCCAATATGAGAAAGAGAGAAAGAGGTGTCTTATTGTGAATGATTTATATAATGTATCATCATCATCACATATCCGTTCCAAAGATACATCTGCCAAAATTATGTTTTATGTGGTAATTGCCTTGTTGCCGGCAAGTGTGTTCGGCGTAGTGAATTTTGGCATCCAGGCATTGGTGATGATCTTAGTGTGTATTGCAACTTGTGTGGCTTCTGAGTGGGTTTTTGAGAAGTTAATACATAAAAAAAGTACGATCAATGATTTCAGTGCAGTGGTAACAGGATTGCTGCTGGCGCTTAACCTTCCACATACCCTTCCCATCTGGCAGGCTGTCCTGGGCAGTGTGTTTGCGATTGTAATTGTAAAAATGATGTTTGGCGGTCTGGGACAGAACTTTATGAATCCAGCTTTGGGCGCCAGATGTTTTCTTTTGGTATCTTTTGCAGGGACCATGACAAGTTTTACTTATGATGGCGTGACAGGCGCTACACCGCTGGCGCTTTTAAAGAATGGTGAAAGTGTGGATACTTTAAAAATGCTTTTGGGAACAACCGCAGGAACCATTGGCGAGACTAGTGTCATTGCAATTTTGATTGGAGCAGTATTTTTAATTGCTATGGGTGTAATTGATCTGACCATTCCAGCAAGTTATATTTTATCTTTTATCGTATTTATCCTTCTGTTTGGAGGACATGGCTTAGACTGGACTTATATGACGGCACATCTGTGCGGCGGCGGCCTGATGCTTGGTGCCTTTTTTATGGCGACAGATTATGTAACTTCCCCCATTACGCCTATGGGTAAAATTGTGTATGGAATTTTGTTAGGAATCCTTACTGGGTTATTCCGTATCTTTGGCGCCAATGCAGAGGGTGTTTCATTTGCTATCATCTTAAGTAACCTTCTGGTGCCGATTATTGAGAAATTTACCATTCCAAGAGCATTTGGTCAGAAAAAGGAGGTATAGCAGCATGAATAAGAAAATTGTACATGACGCGTTGATTTTAACCGCCTTTACGCTGGTATTGGGATTTATGCTTGGCGTTGTATATGAGGTTACGAAAGCCCCGATTGCGGCGGCAGAAAAAGCGGCGTTGGATGAGGCATATAAGGTGGTATTTGCAGACGCAGCTTCTTTTGAGGAAGATGCAGAATTTGATGCGGCAAAAGCAGCAGAGGTGATTGCCTCAAGCGAATTTCCAAATGATGAAATTACGGCAGTAAACAAAGCGTTGGATACTTCTGGAAATGTGTTAGGGTATGTCATTAATGTCACTTCCCATGAAGGAAGCCAGGCAGATATTTCTTTTTCCGTAGGTATCCAGAATGATGGAACATTAAATGGATATTCCATTACAGCGATCAGTGAAACTCCTGGTTTGGGCGTTTTGGTTCAGGAAGAACCGTTTTATTCCCAATTTGAAGGTAAGACGCAAGAAACTTACAGTGTGGTAAAAACAGCGCCGACGGCTGACAATGAAATTCAGGCAGTTACAGGCGCCACCATTTCTTCCAGGGCAGTCACCAATGGTGTCAATGCATGTCTGGTGTATTTCAGAACTGCTTTGCAAGGAGGTAACTAAATATGAATAAATATGTAGAACGTTTGTATAACGGTATTATCAAAGAAAATCCTACCTTTGTATTGATGTTAGGTATGTGTCCTACGCTGGCGGTTACATCATCCGCGGTCAATGGGATCGGTATGGGGCTTTCCACAACGGTGGTTTTGGTTATGTCAAACCTGTTAATTTCCATGTTTCGAAAGGTGATTCCGAACGGCGTGCGTATGCCAGCTTATATTGTAGTGGTGGCTTCCCTGGTTACCATCGTACAGTTTGTAATGCAGGCTTATACACCATCCCTTTCCGCATCCCTTGGCGTTTATATTCCATTGATTGTAGTAAACTGTATTATTTTGGGAAGGGCAGAAAGTTATGCTTCCAAGAATCCTATCGTGCCATCAATCTTTGATGGTCTTGGAATGGGTCTTGGTTTTACGGTTGGTCTTACTTGTATTGGACTGATTCGCCAGATTTTAGGTGCAAACCTTGGAATTACAGTCTTTATTATGGCTCCGGGCGCTTTCTTAGTACTTGCTTTTTTGGTTGCTGGCATGAATGTGGTTCGGGATAAGATGGAAAAGAAAGGGAAACCGCTTGCCGCTCCATCTGGGTGCCTTACGGGAGACTGTGCAAGCTGTTCCCAATCTGCAATGTGTACTGGAAAATTAGATTCCGCAAAGAAAACACAAGAATAGGAGGCAGAATAGATGAAAGAATTATTAATCATTGCAATCGGCTCTGCCATTGTAAATAATGTGGTATTAAGCCAGTTCCTGGGAATTTGTCCATTTTTAGGCGTATCCAAGAAGACAGAGACCGCAGCCGGAATGGGTGGTGCAGTTATTTTTGTTATTACTCTTGCATCATTTGTTACTGGATTGATCTATAAATTTATTTTGATTCCCTGTCATGTAGAATATTTGCAGACGATTGTATTTATTTTGGTGATTGCATCACTGGTACAGTTTGTAGAAATGTTCCTGAAAAAGAATATGCCCCCCTTGTATGAATCTTTGGGTGTGTTTCTTCCGCTGATTACAACCAACTGTGCAGTATTAGGCGTGGCATTAAACAATGTCAGCAAAGGTTATGATTTGTTGCAGGGTGTAGTAAATGGTCTTGCAACCTCCTTTGGGTTCTTTATTGCCATCGTGATTATGGCAGGTATCCGTGAGAAAATTGAACATAACGATATCCCCAAGCGTTTTCAGGGGACAGCGATCGTGTTAATTACAGCAAGTTTAATGTCAATCGCTTTTATGGGATTCTCAGGCATGATCTAATATCACAGTTTTGCCGTAACATGTACTCTATAAAAGTTTTAAATCTGTTTTTGTAAGGAAATCCTGGAGTACATAGGAATAATTAGGAGGAAAGAAACATGAATATAACAGCAATTATCATTGCCGCCTTGGTAGTGGGTGGAACTGGTATTCTGCTTGGTTTTTTCCTTGGCATTTTTGGGGAAAAATTTAAAGTGGAAGTGGACGAAAGAGAAGAAGCGATTATGGGCGTTCTTCCTGGAAATAATTGCGGCGGTTGCGGATATGCCGGGTGTTCCGGTCTTGCTGCTGCTATCGTAAAAGGAGAAGCTCCAGTAAATCAATGCCCAGTAGGAGGAGCTCCCATTGCGGCACAGATCGGGGAAATTATGGGCGTTTCTGCAGAAGAAGGAGTCAAAAAGGTTGCATTTGTCAAATGTGCTGGAGATTGCGAAAAGGCAAAACGGGATTATGAGTATACAGGTGTGGAAGATTGTGCAGCAATGGCATTTATTCCAAACGGCGGTCCAAAGGCTTGTAATTACGGATGTCTCGGATATGGAAGCTGTGTGAAGGCATGTCCCTTTGATGCAGTACATATTATAAATGGAATTGCCGTGGTAGATAAGGATGCATGTAAGGCATGTGGAAAATGTGTGGCAGCTTGTCCAAAGAATTTAATTGAGCTGGTTCCTTATGATGCAAAACAGAAAGTAGTCTGCAGTTCTAAGGATAAGGGGAAAGATGTCATGGCAGCCTGCTCTGTAGGATGTATTGGATGCCATCTCTGTGAAAAGAATTGTCCAGAACATGCCGTTACCGTTACAGATAACATTGCCCATATTGATTATGAGAAATGTACTGGGTGCGGTACCTGTGCAGAAAAATGTCCCAAAAAAGTTATCACCAAAGCAGTATAGTTTAGATAAAGTAATTGACGATAACCGTTTCTTCCCTATGATCTTAATTGTTGTTTTTTGGATGATGGGGAAGGGGCGGTTTTATTATCTTATAGGATTCTGGTGCTAAAAGGTGGTTTTCAAAAAATATTGGCAAATTGCATAAATGGGTGGCGAATATCAGCCGGTTGCATAAAGTTTCTGCGACCACATTTGGCGAAGGTAAAAGAGGAGACAGAAGGATGATATATACTAGTTATGAGCTTGTTTGGTTGTTTTTTGTATACAGCTTTTTGGGGTGGTGTTTGGAAGTCGTCTATGCTGGGGCAGGACAAAAAGAATTTGTAAACCGAGGATTTTTAAACGGAATTTTATGCCCAGTTTATGGGTTTGCCATGGTATTTATGCTGGTTTTTATGGATTCTTTAAAGGAAAGCTGGTTTTATTTATTTTTGGGATGTTTGATTGTGGGAACCGTCACAGAGTTGGCGACAGGGCTTGCGCTGGAAAAGATCTTTCATTTGCGTCTGTGGGATTATTCCGGAAAAAAGTTCCAGGCAGGAGGATATGTCTGTGCGGCAGCTTCCATTGCCTGGGGGATCCTTGGATTAATTGTAATATTATTTTTAAATCCATGTTTCCTTATGGTGATCTGGAAAATTCCAGGACTGCTTGGAGTGGTAATATTGATAGTCCTAATGGTGATTCTTGCGGCAGACACCTTGACAACCACAGCAGCTTTGCTTAAAATAAAAAATCAGAGTCCCGCCTTTTTGGAAATTGCTGAGGGTTTTACCCATGCCTCTAAGTCTTTGCAGGGTATCATTGTCAGGGTGGTCCATCGTCGAATGAATCGTGCCTTTCCGGGAATGAAAAAGCGAGAAGTGCAGACAGAAGAGGAGCAGCAGGAACTTGTCTTTCAAAAAACTATATTTGCTTATGGATGCAGCTTTCATAAAATTTTGTGGATTTTTGTCTTGGGTGCATTTTTTGGGGATTTAACAGAAACCGTATTCTGCCGGATTACCATGGATAGATGGATGAGCCGCAGCAGCGTGGTATATGGTCCTTTTAGCTTAGTATGGGGGATTGGGGTTGCAGGCGCAACTATTTTACTGTATCAGTACCGCAACAGGGAGGATCGTTATATTTTTCTTGCAGGAACCTTTTTGGGCGGTGCTTATGAATATATATGCAGCGTGTTTACAGAACTTGCATTTGGAACTGTATTTTGGGATTATAGTAAGATTCCTTTTAATCTTGGCGGACGAATCAATTTATTGTATTGTTTTTTCTGGGGAATTGCAGCTTGGGTATGGATGAAGCTGCTCTACCCCAAAGTATCGTCATGGATTGAAGAAGTCCCAAAGAAAGCAGGAACCTTTCTTAGCTATGTGGTTCTTATTTTTATGGTTTGGAATGTGTTGGTATCTGGGCTTGCCTTGGCACGCTACAGTGAGCGGGCGCAAGGCATTCCTGCAGAAAACAGAGTATCTGTCTGGATAGACAAAACATTTCCAGATCAGAGAATGGAAGCGATTTATCCAAATGCAAAAATGACAGAGGAAGTATTATAGTATGGAAACAAAAGAATATTTAAAGAATAAAAAAAGAGTCGTAGTGAAGATTGGATCTTCTTCCCTAAATCATGAACAGACAGGAAAACTGAATTTTACAAAGCTGGAAAAGCTGGTGAGGGAACTATGTGATATTCGAAATCAAGGGATTGACGTCTGCCTAGTAAGTTCTGGCGCCATTGCAGTAGGACGCCAGGTCATGGGATTTCAGGAGCGGGTACAAAATATTTCTACCAAGCAGGCATGTGCGGCGGTGGGGCAGGCAAGGCTGATGATGACTTATCAGAAAATGTTTGCAGAATACCATCAGGCGGTGGGGCAGGTTTTGATGACAAAGGGCACAATGCTGGATAATGTTTCACGAAAAAATGCACAGAGTACCTTTGAGGAATTGTTTCGGCTGGGAGTTATCCCAATTGTCAATGAAAATGATACCGTCTCTACCTATGAGATTCGTTTTGGAGATAATGACAGTCTTTCTGCAATCGTTGCAGCATTGGTGGGCGCAGATCTTCTGATTTTGCTTTCTGATATTGACGGTCTTTTTACTGATGACCCACATAACAATCCAGATGCAAAATTGATTGAGGTGGTGGAGGAATTAGATGAAAAGGTATTGTCCATGGCAAAGGGCAGTACTGGAAGTAACGTAGGGACAGGGGGCATGGAGACAAAACTGATTGCGGCAAGGATTGCAACTCTATCTGGTGCGGATATGGTAATTGCGAATAGCGAAGATGTGGGGATTCTCCACGAAATTTTCCAGGGCACATTCCAGGGAACTTTATTTCGGCAACACTATGATGAAGATTTTTATATCGCAGATTTTATTGAAGAAAGTATGGATTAATACAAATCATAAATTTGAGATACATTTAAAAATGAAACATTTTTAGATGTATCAAACATAGAAGAAGGGCGAAAGAAAAAAAGAAGGAAGGATAAAATGCGAACACACATCTTTCAACCTTTGTGTTTGCGCCTCAAATGAAAATGCAAGTATTTTTGCTTGAGGCTTGGTGCAAATTATGGAGCAGGGTAAAATTGACCGAATCAATGCACTTGCGCGAAAATCAAAAGCGGAAGGGCTGACAGAAGCAGAAAAAAAGGAGCAGGATTTGCTGCGGCAGGAATACATTGCAAATATCCGCAGGAATCTACGCGCACAATTGGACAATATTGATGTAATAGGTCCTGATGGGAAAACAGAAAATCTGGGTGAAAAATATGGAAACAGGAAAGAAAACTGAAGCTGTAATGGTCAGGATATTCAAATAAGGAGTACTTGAAAAACGAATTGTTATTGTAATTAGGATATTCTAATCAGGAATATCAAAAAAGATGGATTAGGAAAAAGTGAGGTGGCACAGTTATGCAGACAAAACAGCAGGTTCGCACCAATTTAAAACAAAGAAGAGAAATGCTGCCAAAAGAAGATCTCTTAGGGAGGTCTGATAAAATTTGTAAAAGGCTGCAAGAGCAAAACTTCTTTTTGCAGGCGAATGTGATTTATTTCTATTATCCTTTGGGGAAAGAGGTGAATCTGCTGCCTTTGGCACAGAAAGCACTGACTCTTGGAAAACAAGTTGCATTTCCAAGAGTCAATGGTTCAGAAATGGAGTTTTATCAGGTACATTCGCTGAAAGAATTTGTGGAGGGTACATTTCATGTAATGGAACCTACTGGAAAGGATCCATTACATCAAAATGATGCTTTAATTTTTGTTCCAGGGCTTGCTTTTGATGCAAAGGGAAACCGTATGGGATATGGAAAAGGATACTATGACAGGTATTTTGCACGATATCCGAAAAATTTGAAAATCGGAATCTGTTATGCTTTCCAAGTAATTTCTGCAGTGCCCTGTGACCAGTACGATATTCCTATGGATGCAATAATTTCAGAAGAAATACTAGATTTTACTGACTCGGTTCCCACGCCAAAGCTTGGGAGCCTATGACACAGAAAGGGTGGAAAAATATGTCAAATATTTCATTGGAGGAAATTGGAGAAAAGGCAAAAGCGGCGGAAACTGTTCTGCGTGTATTGTCTGCCAGCCAAAAAAATAAGGTATTAACCACATCTGCAGATTATCTCATGGCAAATATGAAAATGTTGTTGGAGGCGAATTTATCAGATGTGGAACAAGCAAGAGAAAATCAGATGCCTCCGGCATTGGTGGACCGTCTGATGCTGACAGAAGCCAGAATTGCCCAAATGGCAGAAGGGCTTAGGCAGATTGCAGGACTGGATGACCCTATCGGAGAGGTTTTATCCATGAAACAACGTCCCAATGGACTGTTAATCGGTCAGAAACGTGTACCATTAGGCGTGATTGGAATCATATATGAGTCACGTCCAAATGTCACGGCAGATGCGTTTGGTCTCTGTTTTAAGGCAGGAAATGTGGTAATTCTCCGGGGGGGCAAAGATGCCATTCATTCCAATCATGCCATTACCAGAACATTGCAGGAAGCATTGCTGAAATGTAAGCTTCCTGCAGATGCCATTCAGCTGATTACAGACACCAGCCACGAGACAGCAGAACGGTTTATGCAGATGAATGGTTATGTAGATGTTTTGATTCCAAGGGGCGGGGCAGGATTAATCCGCACAGTGGTAGAACATGCGACAGTCCCTGTGATTGAAACAGGAACAGGAAACTGCCATATCTATGTGGACGAAACTGCCGATCTTGATATGGCGGTTGATATCATATTCAATGCCAAGACACAGAGAATAGGTGTCTGCAATGCCTGTGAATCTTTGGTGGTTCATGAAAAAATAGCAGGCGCCCTGCTTCCGAAACTTGTTGAAAAATTAAAGGAGAAACATGTAGAACTTCGAGGAGATAAACGGAGTTGCCAGATTTGTGCTGATATTGTGGACGCAAAAGAGGAAGATTGGGGAACAGAATATTTAGATTACATTTTATCAATTAAGACAGTATCAAATATTGAGGAAGCCATTACACATATCAATACATACAATACAGGTCATTCAGAAGCAATTATCACGAAAGACTATGACAATTCACAAAAATTTTTGAATGAAATTGATGCCGCGGCTGTATACGTCAATGCATCTACTCGTTTTACAGATGGATTTGAATTTGGTTTTGGAGGTGAAATTGGGATTAGCACCCAGAAGCTTCACGCCAGAGGTCCCATGGGATTAAAGGAGCTGACCAGTACAAAATATATTATTTATGGGAATGGGCAGGTAAGACCATAAGTTATACCCATCATGCCGTTCGGCGTGTGATAAGGTATCAGGGAGAAAATAAGACAGAGAGGATGCAATTATGAATGCAGCATATGAAATATTAACGGAACCTAAAATTAACAGAGAACTTTTTTTTCACTTTCACCGCCATCAGGAGGTGACACGCTGTTGGAGGAAAGTTCAGGGAAACTGGGTATTGAAAGACATTTCCTTTGTGGAAGAATGGAACGATGAGCAATATGAGTTCCTTATAAAATGCCTAAAAAATACCATAAATATGGGTGGATTTGTCTTTGGGGCGTTTATACAAGGAAAATTGGTAGGATTTTCTTCTGTGGAAAACTGCAGATTCGGCTCCAGGCATCAATATGTGCAATTATCTTGTATTCATGTGTCTTGTGAAAAAAGAGGGGCAGGTATTGGAAAGGGATTGTTTCAGTGTGCTGTAGCGGCAGCAAAAAAACTAGGGGCAGCAAAACTATATATTTCTTCCCATCCTGCAGAAGAAACACAGGCATTTTACCATTCCCTGGGCTGTGTGGAAGCAGAAGAATACAATAACCAACTGACAGAGGCAGAACCTTGTGATTGCCAGTTGGAGTATCTATTATAATTAAAACGTAGATCGAATAAAAAATTCAAAATGTGTATATTTTAATAATATTTAATACCTCGCAACATATCGCGGGGTATTTTTTCTCTTATAGGAGAAAAGCCCTCTGGGCAGGGTGCGCACGCGCACAAGAGGGGAGGGTCACTTCGTGACTGTGCGCGGCGCGGAACAAAAGATGCGTGAGCAAAAGAAGTTGTTCGTGGGAGTGCATGAAACGCACTTTTGTTCTCCTATAGGAAATTCCTTCGAAATTCCTATAGGAGAAAACTATCATGCGCACGCGCACAAGAGGGGAGGGTCACTTCGTGACTGTGCGCGGCGCGGAACAAAAGATGCGTGAGCAAAAGAAGTTGTTCGTGGAAGTGCATGAAACGCACTTTTGTTCTTCTTATAAAAAAGTGCTTTTATTAAAAAAATTATTTTTTATGCGATAAAAAGCAGTCCTTTTGCATTGTAAAGGATAGGAGGGAAAGTTTATGATATTATTTACCATGGTAGAAAATTCTTCCTTAGAAGAAAATACAAAAAATGATTATGCAGAAGAAGAAAAACTGCTGGCACAAATTGGAGCGGATGATAAGGATGCATTTCGAAAATTATATCAGCTTCATGCAAAAACGATTTATGCGTATGCGCTTTCCATCTTGAAAAGCCATCACAATGCGGAGGAAGTCATGCAAGAAACTTTTTTAAAAATTAGAAGTGCAGCACATTTATATCAGCCGATGGGAAAACCATTGGCTTGGATATTTAAGATTACAAAAAATTTTTGTATGATGCAGCTACGAAAGGACAGGCGGTATTGCAGCAAAGAATTTGAAGATATGGAAAACAATCATTTTCTTTCCTATGAAATGGATGCAGAGGACAGGATTGTATTACAGGCAGCATTGGAAATATTGGCAGAGGAAGAGCGCACAATTATTTTACTCCACGCAGTCGACGGGTTAAAACATAGGGAAATTGCGGAAATCTTAGGTAAACCCCTATCTACCGTTTTAAGCAAGTATCATAGAGGATTGAAAAAATTACAGGAGTATTTAGAAGAAAGGGGAGAATGATATGGACGAAAAAAAGACATTAGACGCTTTAAACCGTGCAGTAGAACAGTTGGTCCCAGATTTATGTGAAAGTTTGCTGGAAACACCAGTGCAAAAGGATGAAAAAATAGATGAGTTTACTATCCAAAGAAATGTTTGGATGATGTGGTTTCCCAGGGCAATGGTAATGGTTGCAGGGTTATTTTTATGTTTTTTTGTAGGCAGGACATTTAACAAAGAAAATTTTGCAGAAATATCCATTGATGTGAACCCAGGAATTGAAATGCTTGTAAATGAAGATAATCAGATTATGTCTTCCTGGG
>CATOOV010000047.1 GCA_951801955.1 uncultured Lachnospiraceae bacterium | reverse complement strand
TGCGACCAGCAAGGTATGTAATGTAACAGTAAAGGAAGCTGTACAACCGACGCCCACGCCAACGCCGACCCCAACACCGACGCCGACCCCAACACCGACGCCCACGCCAACGCCAACACCGACGCCAGTTCCAAATCTTTCGAAAGTTACAAGTTTAAAAGCAACTTCCAGCGCTGTGGATAAAGTAACTTTGAAATGGAAAAAGGTTTCCAAAGCAGAGGGCTATCAGGTATACCGGTATTCCGATTCAAAGCGCAAATTTGTAAAAATTGGCACTACGAAAAAAACGTCATATACTGACAAGAAGAAAACAGCAGGAAAGGCATATCGATATAAAGTACAGGCATATAAAAAAGCAAATGGAAAAACGTACGTTGGCAAGGGCTCCAAGGAGGCAAAGGTTATTGTAAAACCCAAAGCCCCAACAAAGGTATCTGGAAAACGTTTGTCCAAGACGGCGGTTCAAATTTATTTTAAGCCTTCGCATAGTACAGCGGTTTATGAGGTTTATAAGTATAATAAGAGCAGTAAAAAATACAGCAAAATTTATAAAGTAAAGGCAAAGAAAATTTATAAGTACAATTCCAAGAAAAACAAATGGACCTATGTACGCAAAGTAACAAAGACAAAGAGCGGTAAATTTGCAGTAAAACTGACAGGATTGAAAAAGGAGAAAAATCAAAAGTATTATCTTAAGGCGTCTATATCGAAAAAAGGATATAAGACAGCCTATAGTGCAAAAAGCAAAATTCTTACAATTAAGTAAGGAGAAACAAATTCTCTTGCCAGTTGTTGTATATGGCGCCATAGGACAGTAATCACGTTTTTGGAATAGGAGCCAAATACCTCGCAGCAGCCTGCGGGGTATTTGTTGCCCTATTAGGAAAGTTTTCTAAACTTCCCTAATAGGGCAATATTATGCGCACTCGTACAAGTGGAAAAACTCACTTCGTGACTGTGCGCGGCGCAGAACAAAAGATGCGTTAGAAAAAGTAATTGGTCGCACGAGTGCGTGAAATGCACGTTAATTTAACTATGGAATAATTGCAGATGTGGGTTGGCTCCCACCCTAAAACTGGTGGGAGCGAGCCTTGAAAAAAAGAGGGTTATATTATGTTAAGAATTGGATGCCATTTGTCTTCTTCCAAGGGATTTCTCGCCATGGGAAAGGAGGCAGTCAAGATAGGAGCCAACACATTTCAATTTTTCAATCGGAGTCCCAGGGGAGGGAAAGCAAAGGAATTAAATCTTCCAGATATCGAAGAATATCTGAAATTTGCACAGGAGCATAACATTACGCAGATTCTTGCCCATGCTCCCTATATCCTCAATCCTTGTGCAAAAGATGAAGGGCTGCGCCAGCTTGCCTATGAGACGATATGTGACGACTTAAACCGCCTTACATATCTTCCAGATGCCATGTATAATGTTCATCCAGGAAGCCATGTAAAACAGGGGACAGAAAAAGGAATTTTTTTTGTTTCCAGTATGTTGGACAAGATCCGTGAACAAGGGTATGATACTATGATTTTGCTGGAAACTATGGCAGGAAAAGGATCAGAAATAGGAAGGAATTTTGAAGAACTCCGTGCTGTGATAGACCAGGTAGAAGACAGCAGCAGACTCGGGGTGTGTCTGGATACTTGCCATGTATTTGATGCGGGTTATGATATTGCCAACCATTTGGAGCAGGTTTTAGAGGAATTTGACCAGGTTCTTGGGCTGGAACGTTTGAAAGCAATCCATCTAAATGACAGTAAAAATCATTTAGGCAGCCACAAGGACCGCCATGAAAAAATCGGGCAGGGGCAAATCGGCTTGAATACATTTGTCAATATTGTCACACACCCTAGATTAAGGCAGCTTCCGATCTTTTTGGAAACGCCCAATGATCTTGACGGGTATCAGAAGGAGATCACATTTTTAAGGGAGAAGGCAAAACAGGACAATGATTAAAGTTATGAGACATCATCGCAGCCACTCCCACGGGACTGCCAGTATAGATTTTTATGCCTGCCAATCAGGGCTTCGTCATTGGAATGGTCCTTATAAGGTGTTCTCATCGCTGTTTATCCTGGTGTTATGTCTTGGATTGGACCATCCATGGATTTCCGTTTTTGTAATTCTTACGATTGGAACAGTGAATTTGTTTGGAAACCGTATCAGCTTTTTGAATTATTTTGAATTATTGAAGATGCCATTTGCTTTTTTGCTGTTGGGAAGTGCAGCCGTTGCCATTGGAATTTCCAAACAGATGGTTGGGCAAGTATTTTTTTCTCTGGGCGGATGGAATTTTTATGTGACAAAGGAAGGGATGCTTCAGTCAATGGAATTATTTTTAAAATCCATGGCTGCTGTCAGTTCCCTCTACTTGCTTGCGTTGTCTACACCAGCAAGCGAATTGGTAAGCGTGCTGCGCAGCATACATATGCCTAAGGTTTTGGCAGAATTGATGAATATGGTCTATCGATTTATTTTTATCCTTTTTGAAGTGCAGAGGGAAATGAGAATTGCCGCTGCCTCCAGGCTTGGGGATGTGGATTTTAAAACTTCATGCTGCACGTTTGGACAGATTGGAGGAAATCTTTTGATTCTTGCTTTGAAAAAGGCAAATACTTATTATGACGCCATGGTGTCCAGAGGGTATGAGGGGGAGCTTCTCTTTTGGGAGGAGGAAAAACCCATAGAGTTTTGGCAGTATCTCTTGCTGGCAGGATATTTTGCCGTGTTGGTATTAGCGCGTTTTTGTCTGCTTTCCGAATCGTAATTCTTGTACAAAATTTTGGGAAGGCTGACTGAAAAGCAAAGAAGGGTTTAAAAATTACCTTTTGCTGTCCGGTGCCTAATATTATCCCGACGGTTAAATATCGACGTTTCTATTCGCCTAAATTTGACTCTGCGTAAGATTCATTGACATTTAATTGCTGGAATAATAGCCAGAGAATATAAGAGAGAAGGGCAAAAATGAAAAATGAAATCTTGAAGATCCAATGCTTGACATTTGAATATCAGCCAGGTCATCCTGTGTTGGAAGATATCAGCTTATCTATATCCCAGGGAGAGAAAATTGCAGTGATGGGTTCTAATGGCGCAGGAAAATCAACATTTTTCCTGCATTTGAATGGGGTGCTTTTCCCAAAAACGGGAAAAATTTACTATAGGGGAGAACAAATCAAAGGCAAGAATATCAAAGAACTGCGCCGCAATGTAGGGTTTGTGTTTCAAGATGCTGATAATCAGATGATTGCCTCAACCGTACAAGCGGAAGTTGCATTCGGTCCCATGAACCTGAAACTTCCTAGAGAGGAAGTCAAAATACGGGTGGAACAGGCATTGTCCTATATGGATCTGGATACATACCGGGAGCGTCCGCCTCATTATCTCAGCGGCGGTGAAAAAAAACGAGTCAGTATTGCAGATATCATCGCCATGAAATCAGAAGTGATTTTGTTTGATGAGCCTACTGCAGCGTTGGATCCTGTGAGCGCAGGCGTGCTGGAACAGGTACTTGAAGATTTATCCAGGGAGGAAAAAACATTGTTGGTTTCTACCCATGATGTGGATTTTGCCTATCGCTGGGCAGACCGCATTGTAATATTTCATCAAGGAAAAATTCTTGCTGATGGAAACGCAATGGAAGTATTTTTGGATGGAGACCTGTTGAGGCAGGCACATCTAAAAAAACCAGAAATGCTCATCGTCTATGAGACGCTTTTGGAACAAGGCCTGATTCGGGAAGGCAGTTATCCAAGACAGGCGGTAGCATTAGAAGATGCGATGAAACAATTAGTTTGACATTCAAGAACGCCGTCGGCGTTCTTGCTGCGGGGTGCTGTATATGATAAATGAGACATATAAGGAATATTTAGCATATGTGAAGGAGTATTTGACGCTGCATCAGGGAATAAAATCTCCAAATCCTCTCCATCCGTTTCGATCGCGGTTTCATCATACCATACGGGTACTGCACTGGTGTTTCCGGCTGACAGAAGGGATGGAATGTATTGATCGGGAATTGCTCTATACCGCAGCGATTTTTCATGACATTGGCTATACAGACTGTGATAATGGACATCATGCCATGCGCAGCAGCCAGGCTTTTTGTGAGTTTGCAAAGGCACATGGGATGGAGGAAGAATTTTCCAGGAAGGTGGAACAGTTGATCGCCTGCCATTCTGATAAAAGCCTGATGAGGGAACCAGGTGCAAATATGGAAATGATACTGTTGATGGAAGCAGATCTTCTGGACGAGGAAGGAGCTATGGGAATTGTTTGGGACTGTATGACTATGGGGAATGCACATGCGTCCAACTATGCGGAAGCTTACTATCATATTATGGAAAGCTCCAACAAAGAGGAAGAAAATCCTATGGTAACAGAGCGTGCAAAGGGGATATGGGAAGAAAAAAAGAACATTGTATCAAAATTTGCAAAGCTGCTTGCAGAGGATTTGATGATCGGCAGTGAGTACTTTGAAATATAAGATGGACAACCGTTTCAGATTGTGTTATTCTTTTTATCAGAATAATTAAGTTGCAAAAGGTGCCTGTAGTTTTCACAGGATAATAGGGAAATGAGTGCGATTCTCATACGGTCCCGCCGCTGTGTAAGTGGAGTTTTCTTCCAGTACGCCATCTGGTTAAGCATTTTCTAATCAAGTGGAGTGCAAAATACCACTGGGAAACTGGGAAGGTGGAAGAAAATAATGAAGCTTGAGTCAGAAGACCTGCCTTTTGTAAAGGAGTGCAACAAGTTACGAGAGATAACTGGCTGCATAGAGACCTGCCTGTATGGGTTCTGATATGGGGCAGGTCTATTATGGATGCCGGTTTACTGTTATAGGAAGCAGTAAATACGGTGTTTTTTCTCATATAGGAAATTCTTCCGAATTTCCTATATGAGAAAAGCCCTCTGGGCAGGATGCGCACGCGCACAAGTGGAACGTGTCACTTCGTGGCTGTGCGCGGCGCAGCAAAGCGTTCAAGGTCAGGAAAATATCTCTCTATTTGTTTGCTTGTGTTGAAAGGAGAATATTATGACAAAACCACAAAAAAAACTATGGGTGGCAAGCATTCTGTTTGCGGCATTTTTTGGAATTGCGCCTCGTGTGGGCGCCATGCATATTATGGAAGGTTATCTGCCCCTTGGATTCTGTGTTGCCTGGGGAATGATCAGCCTGCCATTTTTGATAAAAGGTTTTTTCTCGATTCAGAAGAAATTACAGGAGAACCGAAAAAATATCACGATGCTTGCTATGTCTGGAGCTTTTATTTTTGTGATTTCTTCTCTAAAAATTCCGTCTGTAACAGGAAGTTGTTCCCATATGACAGGGACGGGTCTAGGCGCCATTCTGTTTGGTCCTTGTGCTGTTAGTATTTTGGGAATTATTGTGCTGGTATTTCAGGCAGTTTTACTGGCGCATGGAGGTTTGACCAGTTTGGGGGCAAACACTTTTTCTATGGCGATCGCAGGACCATTTTTATCTTATGGGATTTTTTGGGTTTGCAAAAAATGCAGGATAAAACGCAGGGCAGGTGTGTTTCTTGCGGCGGCGCTGGGAGATTTATTTACATATTGCGTCACGAGTTTTCAGCTTGCCCTTGCGTATCCCTCGGAACATGGAGGGATCTTTGCTTCAGTTGCAAAATTTCTGGCGGTGTTTGCACCCACGCAGATTCCACTTGCCATTGTAGAGGGATGTTTGACAATAGTGATTATGATTACGTTGGAAAACTATGCGCAGCCGGAATTAAAAAATGTAGGCTATTCAAAGGAGCCGTAGGGATTGGAAAAAGTGATAAGGAGGAAAACGAGATGAAAAGTACTGATAAAAAAATGATTGCAGCAATCTTGGCGGTAGTAGCGCTGATAATTATGATTCCATTGTTTGTCTTGAAAGGGGCAGAGTTTGGCGGATCTGACGATGCTGGAAGCCAGGTGGTTGAATCCATTGAAGCTGACTATGAACCATGGTTTACGCCGGTGTTAGAAAGATTTGTTGGCGGGGAGATCCCAGGAGAAGTGGAAAGCCTGATGTTCTGTATTCAGACTGGGATTGGCGTTGGTATCATTGCATTTTTCATTGGGAGGTTCGTGGAACGAAAAAAGTGGGAATCATCATCTAAGTGATCTGCGTTTGATGTGCAGGGATTCGCAAATGTGCGCGGCGCGGCAAAGTGTGCAAACCCACTTTGTTCCCATATAGGAAATTCGGAAGAATTTTTTACGCGAGGAGGAAGCGTTTTTATGGAATGGAAAAGTAAAATAGAAGATGAATGTTGTGCAGACGAATTAGAAGAAATGATAATCAACTATATTAGAGCCGGTTTTTGGTCAAATGATAAAATCTTAATGGAATGTGAGGAATACATCAAACATTTTTACCGCAATGAAGGGGAAAATATAACGAAAAATGACTTGCTTGAAATAATCGAAGCACTTCGCAAAGAGTTTCAAAATACAGGTAATCAAGAAAATTTCTTAAAATTAGAGTCAGCTTTCCATTCTCTCATGGGACATGGGATTGTTGCGTTACATTATGCTGGATATACGCAATCAGACGGATTTGCGGATTGCAATGAGGTGGCTGCAAGAAAAAGGATAAAAGGTCGTTGGCTGCTGTTTTTATACAGAACAAGATTTAGAACACCTTTTACATGAAGACAGTACGCTGCTTTATGTCTCCTTTGGTAATTACTTTGAAAAGCCAACTGCTGAAGAAATCGGACAGATATTGGTTTCCGTGAAACAGCAGAGAAAACCATTGAAATTTTAAGAGAAGTATATTAGAATGGAAACGATGTAGAAATTTGCAGAAAGATAACGTAGGCGGAGGTTTGAATATGTACCCAATTATAAAGAAGAAAAAGCTGGCAGAGAAGATTTTTCTCATGGATGTCAAAGCACCCCGTGTAGCAAAATCCTGTCTGCCTGGGCAATTTGTAATTGTAAAAATGGATGAAGAAGGGGAGCGTATTCCCCTTACGGTCTGTGATTATGACAGAGAAGCTGGAACAGTCACCATTGTATTCCAGACAGTGGGAGCTTCCACTCAGAGAATGGAGAGTTTAGAGGAAGGGGATGCGTTCCAGGACTTTGTAGGACCGCTTGGATGTGCATCGGAATTGACAGATACGCCGATCGAAGAGCTGAAGAAGAAAAAGATTGTATTTCTTGCAGGAGGCGTAGGGACAGCGCCTGTATATCCCCAGGTAAAATGGCTTCATGAAAACGGCGTGGACTGCGATGTGATTATGGGTTCTAAAACAAAAGACTTGCTGATTTTAGTGGATGAGATGAAAAAAGTAGCGGGGAATCTCTATGTGACCACAGATGATGGAAGTTTTGGGTTTCACGGAATGGGAACCAACCAATTAGAAGAACTAGTAAATGCAGGGAATACATATGATCAGTGTATTGCTATTGGTCCCATGATTATGATGAAATTTGTCTGCCTGCTCACAAAGAAACTTGGGATTCCAACCACCGTGTCTTTGAATCCAATTATGGTGGATGGTACAGGCATGTGCGGCGCCTGCCGTGTGACGGTAGGTGGCCAGGTGAAGTTTGCCTGTGTGGACGGACCGGAATTTGACGGTCATTTGGTGGATTTTGACCAGGCAATGAAACGCCAGCAGATGTATAAGACTGAAGAAGGAAGAAGTATGTTAAAGCTTCAGGAAGGCAATACCCATCATGGCGGATGCGGAATGTGCGGAGGTGACAAATAATGGACGTATTAAAGAAAGTACCAGTGAGAGAACAGGAACCCAAAGTGCGGGCGGCGAATTTTGAGGAAGTGTGCCTTGGATATAACAAAGATGAGGCAATGCAAGAGGCAGAAAGATGCTTAAACTGCAAAAATGCCCAGTGTGTGAAAGGCTGCCCAGTTGCCATTGACATTCCAGGATTTGTGTCTCAGGTTAAGGAAGGGAATTTTGAAGAGGCTTATCAGGTCATCAGCAAGGCAAGCGCCCTTCCAGCAGTCTGCGGACGTGTCTGTCCACAGGAGAGCCAATGTGAAGGAAAATGTATTCGCGGCATTAAGGGAGAGCCTGTTTCTATTGGTAAACTGGAGCGTTTTACTGCAGATTGGGCAAGGGAGAACGGAATCAAACCACAACCGGCAGCAGAAAAGAAAAATCATAAGGTTGCCGTGATTGGTTCTGGTCCGGCTGGACTGACTTGTGCCGGCGATCTTGCCAAGATGGGGTATGATGTGACAATTTTTGAGGCGCTTCATGAGCCAGGCGGCGTGTTAATTTATGGGATCCCAGAATTCCGTCTGCCAAAGAGTGGAGTTGTGGCAAAAGAAATTGAAAATGTCAAAGCATTAGGTGTTAAAATAGAGACCAATGTGGTAATTGGAAAAGCTGGGACCATCGACCAATTGATGGAAGAGGAAGGTTTTGAGGCAGTATTTATCGGTTCCGGCGCCGGGCTTCCACGGTTTATGGGAATCCCAGGGGAACAGGCAAACGGTGTATTTTCTGCAAATGAATTCCTTACAAGAAACAATCTTATGAAAGCGTTTAAGGAAGGCTATGACACGCCGATTATGAAGGGCAAAAAAGTTGCTGTGGTAGGCGGCGGGAATGTTGCAATGGATGCGGCAAGGACGGCGCTGCGGTTAGGGGCAGAGGTACATATTGTGTACCGCAGAAGTGAGTCTGAACTTCCGGCGCGTGTGGAGGAAGTGCACCATGCAAAAGAAGAAGGGATTATCTTTGACCTTTTGACGAATCCTACAGAAATCTTGGTAGATGAGAATGGCTGGGTGAAGGGCATGACCTGTATCCGCATGGAATTGGGGGAACCAGATGAATCTGGAAGGAGAAGCCCTATTGAGATTCCAGGTTCTGAATTTGATCTGGAACTGGACACAGTAATTATGTCCCTAGGAACCTCTCCCAACCCGCTGATTTCTTCCACTACCAAAGGATTGGATGTCAACCGCAGAAAATGTATTGTGGCAGAGGAAGAAAATGGTGCTACCAGCAAACCTGGCGTATTTGCAGGCGGGGACGCAGTGACTGGCGCAGCGACAGTCATCCTTGCTATGGGAGCCGGGAAAGCTGCTGCAAAGGGGATTGATGAGTATCTTACAGATAAATAATTAAGGAGGAAACAAGAAATGAAAGATATCACGATTTCAGATACAATTAAATATATAGGAGCAGATGATAAGGATATTGACCTGTTTGAGAGCCAGTATGTGGTTCCCAACGGCGTATCCTATAATTCTTATGTAATTTTGGACGAGAAGGTAGCAGTGATGGACACTGTGGATGCCAGAAGAAGGGAAGAATGGCTGGACAACCTTGAGAAAGCCCTGGATGGAAGGGATGTGGATTATTTGGTTGTCTCCCATATGGAGCCGGACCATGCCGCGAATATCCAGGTACTTGCAGAGAAATATCCCAACATGAAGGTAGTCGGGAATGCCAAGACTTTCCCTATGATTGGGCAGTTTTTTGATATTGACCTTTCCGAACGCTCGGTTGTGGTGGCAGAGGGCGATACGTTAAATCTAGGCAGCCATACCCTGACCTTTGTAATGGCGCCAATGGTACACTGGCCAGAGGTAATGGTGGCATACGAGAGCTCTGAGAAAATCCTGTTTTCTGCAGATGGTTTTGGTAAGTTTGGGGCCCTGGATACGGAAGAAGACTGGGCTTGTGAGGCAAGACGCTATTACTTTAATATTGTGGGCAAATATGGCGCACAGGTACAAGCGTTGCTGAAAAAGGCGGCAGGGCTGGACATCCAGATGATTTGTCCTCTGCATGGACCTATTTTAAAGGAGAATTTAAGCTATTATATTGGAAAATACCAGGTATGGAGCAGCTATGAGCCGGAAGATGAGGGAATCTTAGTGGCATATGCATCCATTCATGGAAATACCAAAAAAGCAGCAATGCAGTTAAAAGGAATTTTGGAGGCAAAAGGTGCAAAGAAAGTGGTGGCTGCGGATCTTTCCAGAGAGGATATGGCGGAAGTTATAGAGGATGCGTTCCGATATGATAAGATGGTGCTTGCCGCGGCTACGTATGACGGCGGATTGTTCCCATGTATGGAAGATTTCCTCCATCACTTAAAGAGCAAAACTTATCGGAAACGTACCGTGGCACTGATGGAAAATGGTTCCTGGGCGCCGACAGCGGCAAAAGCAATGAAAGCGATGTTGGAGCAGATGAAGGATATTACGATTTGCGACAAGGTTGTCACGATGAAATCAGCCGTAAAAGAAAGCACAGTGGCAGATATGGAGGCTTTGGCAGAGGAGCTGCTTGCAAAATAAATACATTGTTACTTGAAAGTGAAACAAGTCCCTGATTGTTTAGGGGCTTGTTTTTCTCGTCTTATAGGAAATTTCGTAAAATTTCCTATAAGAGAAAAGCCCTCTGGGCAGGGTGCGCACGCGTGCGAATAGAAGATGTCACTGCGTGACCGCACTCGGCGTGACAAAGTGTGCAAGGCCTTTCCCCCAAGAATGGTGGTAAGGGGGCTTTCGTGGGCTTGCTAATCATAAGAAAAAATAGTGCTTCGAAAAATAATTTTAATAATTTGAAGATATTGAAACTTCACCCTCGTTATAATAAACAGACAGATAGAACATGGTTCGCCTGTCCAGATCAGTGTAGGGATTTAATGTCTTGCCTGATCGTATAGGTTGTGGCCAGACGAAGGAAAAGGAGGCGGATAGAATCGATAAAGAAGCATATTTTGGTTATCTCTTGGATACATACGAGCGTCTGGTATATTCCATTTGCTTGAAAATGACAGGAAACCAATTTGACGCAGAAGACCTGACCCAAGAAACTTTTTTATCTATTTATAAGAATCTTGCCACTTTCCAAAGGGATTATGAAAAGGCATGGGTGTGCAGGATTGCCACCAACAAAGGTCTGGATTTTCTCAAAAGCGCAAAGAGACGCAGTGAACCAAAGGAAGATACATATTTTGAAGAATTAAAGGATGGCTCAGCAAGTCCAGAGGATGCTTATATACAACAAGAATCCAAAGAATATGTTTACACTATCTGTCAAAGCCTGAAAAGTCCTTATAAAGAAGTTGCAACAGAACATTTCTACCGGGAAAAAACTGCAAAGGAGATTGCCGAGCAGACACAGAAGGGAATTAAGACCATTCAGACACAGATCTACCGGGCAAAAGGAATGATCAAAAAGATAATGGAAGGGAGGGCAATGCGATGACGGCAGGAAAACAGGAACATAGAAAACAAGAAAAAAACAGCCTGCAAAGAAAGCATATTACCAAAGGGTTATTTTTGGAATGGCAGGCTGGTAATATGGAGCAGGCAAAAGAAGAAAGTTTTCTCGAACATATCGGCGCCTGTACCTTCTGTGCGGAACAGTTTGGAAACTGGATGGAGGAGGGTTATCCAGAAATCACAGAAGCGGCTCAGTTAGAGGAGTTTGTAGTATCTGTTCCATCTGAAAAAAGATATCTGGAGAATACGGATGGTACAGAGCCAGAGAAATCGTTAGCATCTGTTCCATTTAAAGAAAATCCCCAACATTTAAAATACTCCCTGTTATCAGAGCCGCCCAGCTATCTGAAAGAGGAAATATTAAAAAGAACCCGTCAAATGGATGTACAAGCGGCTATGAGGCTGAAAGAGACTTCAAAACAGATGCAGCTTTTTATGTACAGCCTGAAAGTAGGGCTTGCAGTGGTGGCATCCATATTTTTACTTATAGTGACGGCAAATGTTCAGAATACAGATTTTGAGACTGTTCATACACAACAGACACAGGAACAAAGAAGGGAAACATCTGAAATGAAAATAAGCATCGCAAATACCCTAAAACAAAAAAGCGGTGAAATTTCCAGTATTTTAAATGATTTGAGCAATGGATTGTTCCGTATAGAAACACAAGAGGCAGAGCAGGAAAGAAATTAGGAGGTAACAAGATGACAAGGAAGAAAAGCGGATTTTTAACCTTTTGCTTTTCCCTGGTGCCAGGAGCCGGGGAAATGTATATGGGCTTTATGAAACAGGGGGTCAGCATTATGTCAGTATTTTGGCTGTTGATCTTTCTGGCAGCATTTTTTAATATGGGACCAGTACTTTTTATTCTTCCGATTCTTTGGTGTTACAGTTTTTTTAATGTACACAATCTTAGAGGTATGTCGGATGAGGAATTTTATGCTATTGAAGATGATTATTTATTCCATTTAGACCGAGTGCTTCCGGCAGATAGGAGGAGCAGAAAGCAAAATAATCTTTTGGCCGCAGGATTGATTTTTGTTGGAGTTGTGATTTTGTGGAAGAATTTCATGGATTATCTGCAATGGCTGTTTCCAAGTGAAATTTATTGGGCCATTGTGGACCAGGTTCCCCAGTTGGCGATTGCATTCTTGCTGATCTGGGGGGGGCTCTCTTTAATTCGGGGAAAAAAGAGAGAACTGGAAGACCAATATATGGAACAGGAGGAACGATAGTATGAGGACCAGAAGAGTTGGAAGTATTACATGTGGAATTCTGATGATATTCTTTGGAATTCTGTTTATGATCCATATGGTTTATCCTCCATTGTCTTTGGAAGTGATTATGAAATTATGGCCATTGGTATTGATTGCACTGGGCGGTGAGCTGATTGCGTCAAATATCCATAAAGGAGAAGAAACACAAGAAGTGTTGAAATACGATAAGGGAGCAATTTTTCTGGTATTTCTCCTGACATGTTTTTCTGCATTGATGGGAATGATAGAATGTTTTATGAACTATGCAATACAATATGGAACCATTTAACAAGTTTGCTTCTATCAGTGGTGGGTAAAACAAATTTATAAAGAAAATAAATTGAAAGAATCTCGCTTGCGGGATTCTTTTTATGTATAGAGGAAAAGAAAATTACCATACTAAAAGGTAAGGAAGACATCAGGAGAGATGAAGGCGAGATCTTTTCTTGTTTAAACACGAAGTTTGTCTTGAATTGATAAAAAACCTTAGAAATGGAGGAAAATATGAAAAAGAAATTGATATCAGCACTTTTGGCAGCGGCAATTGCTGTAACTATGGCCACAGGGTGCGGAACTGAAAAAAATGAAGACAACACAAATAATAACAATGCTGCACAGGAAGGAAATGAAGCCAGCAATGCTGGAGAAAAGAATGAGACCGAAAATGCAGGCGAACAGGATAAAACAGCGGATGCAGAAGGTTCTGTGTATTATTTGAATTTTAAACCAGAGCAGGCAGAACAGTGGAAAGACTTGGCGGAGGAATACAGTAATGAGACAGGAATTCCAGTGACCATAGAGACGGCTGCGGCTGGAACATATGAATCCACTTTGAAATCAGAGATGGCAAAGGAGCAAGCTCCTACATTGTTCCAAGTAAATGGTCCGGCTGGGCTTGCCTCCTGGAAAGATTACTGTTATGACCTTAAGGACAGTGCTGTTTACAAGAATTTGAAAAGCGATGATTTTGCATTGATCAATGATGCAGGCGAGGTGCAGGCAGTGGCATATGTAATTGAGACCTATGGGCTTATTTATAACCATGACATTTTGTCAGATTACTTTGAGATGGACGGGGCTAAGATCAAAGATGTTTCTGAGATCAACAGTTTTGCAAAGTTAAAGGAAGTGGCGGATGACATGCAGGCACGCAAAGAGGAACTTGGGATTGATGGGGTATTTGCCCCTGCCGGCATGGATTCTTCCTCTGATTGGAGGTTTAAGACGCATCTTGCAAATCTTCCCATTTATTTCGAATATAAAGATGATGACCTGGACACCACAGACGCAATTAAGGGGACATATCTGGACGCCTATAAAAATATCTGGGACTTATATATCACTGACTCAACCATCGAGCCTTCCATGTTGTCTGGGATAACAGGTGAAGATGCAGCAGCAGAGTTTTCTATGGGAAACGCTGTATTTTACCAGAATGGAACCTGGGCATATGGTGATATTGCGGGAAATGATGTGGACGATGAGGATATGGGAATGCTTCCGATTTATATTGGTGTAGGAGATGAGGCAAACCAGGGGCTTTGTACCGGATCAGAAAATTATTGGTGTGTAAATAAAAATGCTTCCAAAGAGGATATCAATGCCACACTGGATTTCTTGGAATGGGTGATCACAAGTGATAAGGGACGCCAATCGTTCCGGGATGAAATGGGATTTGTGACACCATTTTCTACTTTTACAGAGGAATACCAGCCTGAAAATCCACTTGTAAAAGCGTCCAATGAATATATTGATGCAGGAAAAACGTCAATCCCTTGGGTATTCAGCACGATTCCCTCAGAAGACTGGAAAAATGCAGTGGGAAGTGCATTGCTGGAATATGCACAGGGAACAGGAGACTGGGAGGCAGTTAAGAAAGCATTTGTGGAAGGATGGGCGTCTGAATACAAAGCAGTAAATGAGTAATTCTAAACGGACGGTGTTTTGAAGGCGGGATAACTATAAAACGGCATTCCTGATGTTTTTGGGGCTTCAACAAGCAATGTTGTTGCCCTTTGACCCGTCAGGACGGACAGTAATTTAGATGTATGGAAAAGTGGTGGGCGCTAAGTAAAATCCCATACCAAAACCCGTTGAAACACGTTTTAAATATTAGATAGAAATAAAGTTTTGGTGAATGGAAAAGTGGCAATTTAACTGTCATGATTTCATTTTCTCAGTGAGGCCAGGAGGTAATCAATGCAACATTCTCTAAAAAAGTATTTTCCTGTTTTTGTGCTTCCGACATTGGCAGCATTTACAATTGGATTTATCATTCCGTTTCTTATGGGAATTTACTTGTCATTTTGTAAATTTACAACGGTGACGGATGCTAAATTTATAGGGATTGGAAATTATTTAAAGATATTATCGGACGACGCTTTTGGACATGCGCTGTGGTATACTGCTGCATTTACGATTATGTCCGTTCTGCTGATCAATGTATTGGCATTTTCGGTAGCGATGCTTTTGACAAAGGGAATCCGGGGAACCAATGTGTTCCGCACTGTATTTTTTATGCCGAATTTAATCGGCGGTATTGTGCTGGGTTATGTATGGCAGCTTTTGCTGAACGGTGTCCTGGCAAAATTTCAGAAAACCTTGACATACAGTTCCGCGTATGGTTTTTGGGGGCTGGTAATTTTGATGTGCTGGCAGCAGATTGGCTATATGATGATTATTTACATTTCTGGTATTCAAAATATTCCAGGAGAATTGATCGAAGCTGCTAAGATTGATGGGGCAAGGCCAGTGCAGATTTTAAGGAATGTGACCATTCCAATGGTAATGCCGTCGATCACGATTTGTACCTTCCTTACATTGACCAATGGCTTTAAACTATTCGACCAAAATCTGGCGCTTACCAATGGGGAACCTTCCAATATGTCTGAACTGCTTGCATTAAATATATTTAATACGTTTTATGGAAGGACTGGTTACGAGGGAGTGGGGCAGGCAAAGGCGGTAGTATTTTTTATTTTAGTGGCATTGATTGCCGTGATACAGACCAGATTGACAAGAACGAAGGAGGTGCAGCATTGATGGGCGTGAGAAAAGCAAAATATGGATGGATTTTTACATTATTTTTCAGCCTGCTTTCGCTGGCATGGGTATTTCCCATTGTTCTGGTGTTAGTCAATTCATTTAAGAAAAAGGTGTATATCAGCCGCAAGCCTTTTGAGATTCCCAATGGGAAAATGTTTGTGGAACTGGAAAATTATGTTCGTGGAATTGAAAAAATTCACTTTTTTGACGCATTTAAAAATTCCCTGTTTATTACGGTTTTTTCCGTTGCAGCGATTATATTGTGCACTTCCATGTGCGCCTGGTACATATCCAGGATAAAATCAAAATTTTCTTCTGTTATGTACTATATATTTTTGTTTTCCATGATCGTCCCGTTCCAGATGGTAATGTTTACGCTGTCGAAATTGGCAAATATGTTGCATTTATACAGCCCAATTGGTATTATATTAGTATATCTGGGTTTTGGAGCCGGATTATCAGTGTTTATGTTTTGCGGATTTGTGCGGAGCATCCCGCTTGAAATCGAGGAAGCTGCTATGATTGATGGCTGTACTCCGATTCAGACCTTTTTCCAGGTGGTGTTTCCAATTTTAAAACCGACCTGCATTACAGTGGCAATTTTGCAGGCGATGTGGATTTGGAATGATTATCTATTGCCGTATTTGGTGTTGGACATCAAACGGTGGAAGACGATTCCCATTGCAATCCAGTATTTAAAAGGTGGTTATGGCTCTGTGGATATGGGCGCCATGATGGCCATGCTTGTGTTGGCAATTATTCCGATTGTTATTTTTTATATGGCATGTCAGAAATATATTATTGCGGGAGTTGTTGCAGGCGCAGTAAAAGGCTGACCGCAGAAAGTGCTGAAGACGGAATGCCAAGAATGAGACTTTAAGATAAGGTGGAAGATGTATGTTGACAATTAAAGACATTGCAAGGGAGTCTGGCTACTCGGTAAGTACGGTATCGAGAGTGCTGAACGATCGAAAAGATGTAAGCCCAGAGGCAAAAAGGAAGATTGAAAAGACAGTGGCTGCACATCAGTTCATTCCCAACAGCAATGCGAAGCATTTAAAGCAGAGCAGCAGCAGGAATATTGCAGTATTGGTAAAGGGTAGTTCCAACCTGCTCTTTTCCAGTATCGTAGAAGAAATTCAAAAAAGGATTGAAAAAACCAATTTTAAGACATGTATTATTTATGTGGATGAGGAAGATAATGAAGTAAAAGAAGCAGTAAAGGCATGTCGGGAGCGCAAGCCGGTTGGAATCATGTTTCTGGGGGGAAATCCAGAATTTTTTCAGGAGGGCTTTGGACAGATAAAGATCCCGAGTGTCCTGGTATCTAACAGGGGGGATGAGCTAGGTTTTGCAAATCTCTCCAGTGTGGCGATCGATGATGTGGCGGCGGGAGAATTTGCCGTGGACTATTTAATTGGTGGGGGACATCGTAAGATTGGCATTTTGGGAGGGGATTTCGCGTTATCTGATGTGAGCCGGCAGCGGTATAAAGGTTGTATTCACGGATTTCAAAAGCATCAGATAAAATTTGATGGAAAATTATATTTTGAGGGTTCCCGTTTTACCTATCAAGGTGCATATCAGGCAATGAAACGGCTTTTAAAAAAGGCAAAAGATATTACCGTTGTATTTGCCATGAGTGATGTGATGGCGATCGGCGCTATACGGGCGCTGCTTGATTGTGGAAAACAGGTGCCGGAGGATATCTCAGTCATGGGCTTTGATGGAATTGCCGTTGGGGAATATTATAATCCAAAACTTACCACCATACAGCAGAAGTATAAGGTCCTGGCAGAAAGAAGCGTCGATATTTTACTACAGGCAATGGGTGAGAGCCATGCGCCAATTCATGAGATTGTTCCTTTTCATCTGATTCCAGGAGAAAGTGTCAGGAGCCTGCGGCAAGATACTTTTTCCAAAATTATAATAGAATAACGGAGGTATGCGCAGTATGCGAAAAAGTGGCATTTTAATGCATATTTCTTCTTTGCCTTCTCCCTATGGGATTGGGACCATGGGAAAAGAGGCAAAGAAGTTTGTTGATTTTCTTGTGAAAGCAGCACAGAGTTATTGGCAGGTATTGCCAATTTGCCCTACCAGTTACGGGGACTCTCCCTATCAGTCTTTTTCTAGTTTTGCTGGGAATCCTTATTTTATTGACTTAGATCTTCTTTGTAAGGAGAAGCTTTTGAAAAAACAAGAGTGTGAGTCTTATACATGGGGAAAAGACATTTCAAAGGTAGATTATGGAACACTTTACCAGAACCGTTATCCGCTGTTACATAAAGCGTTTGAACGATTTCAAAAAAAAATTCCAGAAGATTATGATATATTCTGCCAAGAGCAGGCAGACTGGCTGGAGGATTATGCCCTGTTTATGGCGCTGAAAGACGCCAGGGATGGGGTGGCATGGACAGAATGGGAGCCAGAATTAAAACGGCGGGATGAGGAGGCATTGGGGCAGGCAAAGCTGGAATTGGCACAGGAAATTGATTTCTGGAAAATGCTCCAATATCTTTTTTATAAACAGTGGGACGACCTGAAACAGTACGCGAATGGGAAAGGAATTAAGATCATTGGGGATGTGCCGATTTATGTGGCTATGGACAGCGCCGACGTGTGGGCAAATCCAAAACAGTTTTATCTGGATAAGAATCTGCAGCCAATTGATGTGGCGGGGTGTCCGCCAGATGCATTTTCGGATGATGGACAGCTATGGGGAAATCCGCTGTTTCGCTGGAACGTTATGAAGAAGGATGGCTATAGCTGGTGGACGAGGCGTCTTGAGAAAGTGTCAAAACTATTTGATGTGGTCCGTATTGACCATTTTCGGGGCTTTGAGTCTTATTATGCCATTCCTTTTGGAGATTCTACGGCAAGGAACGGAGAGTGGCGCAAAGGTCCAGGAATCCATTTGTTCCGCTCAATCGAAAAGAAACTGGGCAAAATGGATATTATAGCAGAGGATTTGGGATTTCTCACAGAGTCAGTGCGAAAAATGCTCGATGATTCTGGTTATCCAGGGATGAAGCTGATACAGTTTGCCTTTGACACCAGGGAGGACGGCGATTACCTTCCACACAATTACACCAGGAATTCTGTCGTCTATGCAGGAACCCATGACAATGATACCATTTTAGGATGGATGAAGACGGCTCCAAGGGCAAGCGTCTCTTATGCAAAAGAATATTTGCAATTAACCCAGGAGGAGGGCTATCATTGGGGCGTTATGCGTGCTGTCTGGTCCAGCGTCAGCGATACGGCAGTCGTGACCATGCAGGATTTGCTTGGAATTGGAAGCGCGGGCAGGATGAATACCCCTTCCACCTTGGGCGGCAACTGGATGTGGCGGATGAAACCGGACGCCATTGACAGCAAGCTTACAAGGAAAATACGAAGGCAAGTGGAATTATATGGCAGGGCGCCAAAGGCATTGAAAAAATTGGAAAGCCCTGAAACAAAAAAGGATATTGAAAGGGTACCCAAAGAGTTGGAAAGCCCTGAAACAAAGGGGGAGATTGTAAGACAGGCTTAGGAGGAAAAGTTATGGGAAAAAGAGTTATGGGAAAAAGAATTTTAAGTATGTTCCTTTGCCTGCTTTTGGTTTTTACAAATACAGAAATTTGTTATGCAAAAACAAACGAGAACAATCTCAGGCTGGATGTGGATGATGACTGGAGGTACAGCAAAGGCAGGGGCATGAATGTTGCGATTATTGATACCGGGGCGGATCTTGATGACCCAGCAATAAAGTCAAATATTAAGGGTGTATATAAGGAACATTTTAAAGCTGCGTCCAACAGTGCATTGGTATGTGCTTCTGGAGGGAATACTGGCAAATTGGAACACCATTATCCAGCATCTTATGATATTACCCTTCGTAGGTGCCGCAACCTATGATGCCAATAAAAAACAGTATGTAGTGATACCAAAGGGTACTTATAATGACAGGATTGACTTGGTGGCACCAGGGGGCAGTACCAGTGCGGCTGCACCCTTTGCTGCCGGGACCGCTGCGTTACTGTTTCAGGCAAATCCTTCCTTAACTGCAAAACACTGCCGTGATATTTTAAGGAAGACCGCGTTAGATTTGGGGGAAAAAGGAAAAGATTATCACTATGGTTATCGATTGCCTGGAACAGTAACCATTCCCAAATTGCATCTGTAAATTCCCAAGCGAAAATAAAAACAAATAGTGTTGGGCATGCAGTGATTACAGTAAAAACGGCAAAAGGTGTAAAAGCGTCCTGCAAAGTTTTTGTCTTTGCAAAGTATATGTCTGGAAATATCCAGAATCATAAAAATGGGAAATTGTTGTACAAGAAATTGTATGTAACCTGGAAATATATTCAACATGCAGGTGGTTACCAAATTCAGATTTCTACAAGCAAGAATTTTTCCAGGGACGTGAAAAAGACGATCAAAAATAATAAAACTACAAACTATATGTTTAAAGGTTTGAAAACGGGAAAAAATATTATCTGCAGATGCGATCCTTTAAAAGAAAAGGAAGTTATACATATTACAGCGGATGGGCACGTACCAGTGTACCTGTCAAGGTATTATAGTTTTTTAAGCATTTCAAGAACGCCATCGGCGTTCTTGCTGCGGGGAAGCTACTCTGACAAAGACAAATCCGCCCCCTCCTTCTTCACTCCATTATGGTCAGTACGAAACAGATGTCCGTTGGACATCCAGCACCTGACGAATAAAGGGAAATCGGAAAGGAAATCATTTTTGATTCTATTCAAAAACCTCCTGCATATACTGATAACAGTAGAACAGGAGGTTTTTGTATGGAAAATATCAGTACTGGTACATATAATATTTACAAAGATATCAGCGCCAGAACAAATGGGGATATTTATATTGGAGTGGTGGGACCAGTCAGGACTGGAAAGTCCACGTTTATTAAACGTTTTATGGATGTAATGGTGCTGCCGGAGATGGAGGATGCCCACAGCAGGGAGCGTGCCACGGATGAACTGCCTCAGTCGGCACAGGGAAAGACCATTATGACAACGGAACCGAAATTTGTGCCGAAGGAGGCGGCAAAGATACGGCTGAATGAGGATTTGGATGTGAGTGTGCGGCTGATTGACTGTGTGGGGTTTATGGTGGATGGCGCCAGCGGACATATGGAGGAAGGAACGGAGCGTATGGTGAAAACCCCCTGGTTTGATTATGAGATTCCGTTTACCCAGGCAGCGGAGATTGGGACTCAGAAGGTAATCCGGGAACATTCCAATATCGGGATTGTGATTACCACAGATGGTTCTATTACAGAACTTCCAAGGGAAAACTATATCCCAGCAGAGGAAAAGACAATTGGGGCATTAAAAAAACTGGGCAAGCCCTTCATTCTCCTTTTAAATACTCAAAAACCTTACAATGCAGACAGCCAGAAGCTTGCCGAGGAGCTGACAGAAAAATATAGTGTTACTACGCTGCCGGTCAACTGTGAACAGCTTCGGAAGGATGATATTCATCATATTTTGGAAAGCATATTATATGAATTTCCGATTGAACGGGTCGATTTCTTTTTGCCTAAGTGGGTGGAAATGCTGGAAAATTCCCATAGGATTAAAGAGAATGTAATTTTGAATGCTATGCAGGTTTTAAAGAAATTTACCTTTGCCAAGGATATCAGGGGAACGGAACTGGCGCCGGAAGGGGAATATATTCGCAGGATGAAATTAGATAAGGTGGAGCTGTCAAGAGGTTGTGTCCAGATTGTATTTGAGATTGATGATAAATATTATTATGAGAACATGAGTGAGCTTACTGGCGTTCCGATTCAGGGAGAGTATCAACTGATCTCCATGATTAAGGAATTGTCCGCGATGAAGAAAGAATATGACAAAGTGGGGAGCGCAATGGAAGCGGTGAAACAGAAGGGGTATGGAGTAGTGACGCCGCAGCTTACAGATATTGAAATTGAGGAACCGGTATTGATTCGCCATGGCAACAAGTTTGGTGTGAAAATTAAGGCGCAGTCTCCTTCCATCCACATGATTCGTGCCAATGTGGAGACTGAGATTGCCCCGATTATCGGCAGTGAGGAACAAGCACAGGATTTGATCGGTTATATCAAGACCTCCAGGGACCAGGAAGAAGGCATCTGGCAGACGAATATTTTCGGAAAATCTATTGGGGAGCTGGTGGAGGACGGCATCCGCAGCAAGATTACGATGATGGATGATGAGAGCCAGGTGAAACTTCAAGACACCATGCAGAAAATTGTCAATGACAGCAATGGCGGGCTGGTTTGTATCATTATATAATTTGGAATATCATGTAAAACAGGACTGTTTCCGAAATGGGACTGTCATATTAGGAAAAATACAGGAAATGGAATTTTCTGAAAGAGGAATCTTCCATCTTTTGTATTACATTTCCTTAATATGGCAGTCCTATTTTCTCATATAGGGAATTCGGAGCAATTTCCTATATGACAAGAAAATATCGTTGACAGATATATCGGTAGATGATATATTTGATATATCGGCAGATGATATATATGATGGTCGGAGCATGAATCTGTAGATGCTCCGAGAGCAACTTGCACACTGTTGTCAAAACGCCGATGGCGTTTGAAACAGATAGGGAAACATGGGTTGGTCAATCGGGAGGTGATGGTTTTGGCAGGAAAACAGGCAGCAATGACAGAAGCCGTTTATTATATCCTTTTATCTTTAAGGACGCCCAATCATGGATATGGAATTATCCAGAATACATTGGAATTAACGGAGGGAAGGCTGGAGTTAGGTGCAGGCACCCTCTATGGTGCCCTCAATACCCTGCTGGATAAGGGGTGGATCCAGTTGTACAGTGAAGATAAACATTCCAGAAAGAAAAAGCAGTATCAGATCACAGAACTGGGAGAAAAAGCCTTGCAGCAGGAGATCCTGCGTTTGGAAGAGCTGGTGGAAAATGGAAGGAAGATTATGTCACAAAGTTTTGTGAAACTGGATAAGGAGGAACGTTATGAGGAAGTTCAGGTTGTATTATGACAAGGATAAAGAAGAAGAATGGCTAAATGAGATGTGTAGCAAGGGATGGTCAATGACAAAATTTTTTCTGGGAGTTTATACCTTTGAACCCTGCAGCCCAGGAAAATATACTTATCAGGTTGACTTGCCGGATACGCATGGAAAAATTCGCATGGGAGACGGCGAGAAACGGGAATATATTGATTTTGTGGAATCCACAGGGGCGGAATATGTATGTTCTTGGGGATTTTATGTTATTTTCCGCAAAGAGGCGGAAAAAGGTACGTTTAAATTGTATACGGATGCAGAATCTAAAATTGGGCTGTATCGGAGGATCCGTCTGTTATTCTTAGTGGTGGGGCTTATGGAATTCGGGCTTGCGATTGGACAGACGGCAAATTACCTGCATATTGAAGAAGAGTTATGGGATCCTGGCATAAATATCTTTCTTTGGAGTTGCCTTGGGGTCATCTATTTGATTATATTGGTACTCCTTGTGATGGTAATTCGAATTACAAGGAAGATACACAGGTTAAAATATCAAAAATAATTTTTTGCTTGACAAGAATAGAAATCTATTTTATTGTATTATATAAATAGTACAATAATACATAGAGAAAGGACATGGTATGAAAGAATTATTGAAAGTACAGAATTTGAGGAAAACCTTCAAAATCTCGGCAAAACAGCAAAAGATTCAGAAAACCAAGGAACGCATCAAAGTGGCAGTCAATGATTTAAGTTTTACTGCTTATGAGGGAGAAGTGTTTGGGCTGCTTGGACCAAAAGGTGCATAGATTTATAGACAACTTTGCCTAAAGATTTGATACCAACACGCCGCTAATCATTACACGGCGTTGTTGGCTTTTATCAGTTCAAGGTTATGTTGATTGTTTTCGATAAACTCAACAATACGCTTGTGTTGGTCGGCAAAGTTAAATTGAATTGTAATCTCGTTGTTGTCGTGGACGTATATAGTATCAATCAATTCTACCAGAAGCCCACGGTCAAGGCTTTTTACATTCTCATGTTTCAAGAATGTTGTCAGATAAGGGTTGTCGCTTCCCACGCCCTTTTCTGATAGCTGAATTTCCGTTTGCAGGTTGGCGATTATGCCCTTTACCTGCTCTGCCTGCTGTTCAAACTTGGCTTTCATTCTCACATATTCAGCACGGGTTATGTCCCCGCATTTCCAATCCATATAAAGGTTATCTGTAACGCAGGTAAGTTTTTCAAGCTCCTTGCTGCGGTCTTTCAAAAGCTGCTGTAACCGCTTGGATTGTGTGCAGACGGTAGAAGTGTTGTTGATTTCCTTTACTACCTCTGCCATATCCCCCACAAGGGAGATTTGCGCCTGTACCGCTTTCAATACTGCTTCGTGCAAGACTTCTTCCTTTATGACGTGCCGGGTGCATTTGTCCTTTGACTTAAAGACGTATGTACTGCAAGCATAATATACATAGGTCTTGTTGGGCTTGCGGTTCGTCCGTCTTGTCATGGAGCGTTGGCAGTCCGCACATCTTAGCAAGCCGGAAAAAAGATAAAGCTGTTTCTTGCCCGGTGCTGTGCGGGTGTCCCGTTCCTGTAACCGCTGCGCCTTGTCGAATGTTTCCCGGTCAATGATTGCTTCGTGGGTGTTCTCCACAATGAACCATTCTTCTTTCGGCGGTGCAATCTTCTCATGCACTTTGTAGCTGATTACCCGCTGCTTTCCCTGTACCATGTTCCCGATATACATTTCGTTTTTAAGGATAGTACAGACGGTGGTAATCCCCCACATACCGTCATTCCTGCTTATTCTCGGTGTCTGCAAGTTCAAACCCTTGCTGTGCTTGTATGCGGTGGGTGTGGGTACTCCCATTTCGGTCAGCTTTTTTGTAATGCCGTTCTTGCTCATGCCCTCGTCAACGAACCAGTGAAAAATATTCCTCACTACCTCGGCGGCTTCTTCATCAATCACAAATGCGTTTTTGTCCTCCGGGTCTTTCATGTACCCATAAGGGGCAAATGCGCCGATAAATTCGCCTTTCCTGCGCTTGGTGTTGAACGTCCGGCGTATGTCGTTGGAAGTCCTTGCGGCGTAGCGGTCATTCATCAGCCCGGTTATGGGTACTTCCATTCCCTGTACTGCGTCCGGGTTCTTGAATGTGTCAAGTGACGGGTCGCCAATGCTGATAAAGCGTACCCCGTATAAGGGGAATACCTTTTCCAGAAAATAGCCTTGGTCGGAATAGTTACGGAAAGCCCTTGATAATGTCTTGCAGATAATACAGTTGACAGTCCCGGCTTCCACGTCATGTATCAGCCGTTGAAATTCGGGGCGTTCATAGTCCGTCCCGGTCAGCCCGTCATCAGCGTAAACATCAACAATGATATACTCGCCCTCGAAAAATT
>CATOOV010000046.1 GCA_951801955.1 uncultured Lachnospiraceae bacterium | reverse complement strand
GTAATAAATACTTGTGTCTGTTTTTAGATTTCCATGTTCCCATAACGCAAGTATAACACAAACCACCACGTTTGGCTACCTTAACCCACCGTCTAAACCAGTGGGATTGCGGTAGCCATTTTTTCAATGCTGGCGCTGCCCCATACAGGGCTATTGACCACTACTACCTCATAACGGACCCGGACGGTTGCCGTACCTGGCGCCAATGCCGTTACCGTAGCGTATTTGCTGTTGCCTTTTTCCGGCTCTACCGATACGACTGTGGGATTGCTGACCCACCATTCGTATTCCCCGGTGTTATGCAGATAACCGCCTTGGGATTCACACCTTACGTTCTCCCCAACTTTTAGCGTATAACTGCCCCTGTAATCGGCAGATGCATTCGTATTCCATATAAACAGGGACCCCAGAAACAAGGTTGCCAACAGCACAAATTTCTTCCACATCCATTTTTTCATAAATATAGTCCTCCTTTTCCACCCCCCTATATAATAGTAAGTATACCACATGCCAATACGCTAGTACAATGGGAATAGATTTCCGTGAGTTCTTTTATGGCTTAATTGTTACTGTTCACTCCATTCTCAGTAACGCTTAATTACATTCTATATCTGGTACCAGACAATCTCATTTGCCTGTAAATCCAGGGCAAAACTTTCCCCATTTCCCTTATAAACCACTGTTTTCTGCGGCTCATACGTGTTGTTTACCACACAGTATTTGCCGTTTTCAGGATAAGCATGGACTTCAACGTTAAAATTATCGCTATACCATTTGTAAAGATCCGCTTCCCCTTTGGCGCTCCACAAAATGGCGCGGTATAACAGGCGGCTGTTCTCAAAACTATAGGGCAGCCCTCCCAAATACACGGCGCGTCCCATGCCAAAGGTATTGACAGCAAGCTGCACTTCTTTGTCCTTCTGTGCAAGAATGGTGGTTCCCTGCAAAGCATAGATGTTTTTCTGCATTTCCCCAAAGTCAATCTCACCCAGACAATCTTGGGTAATGAAATGGCTGTGGGTTTCCCAATTGTACTTGTCATAGCCCAAGGTAAATCCCCGCTCCTCTTCCACGCCAAATACATTGGCAAGCTGGAAAAACCGCCCGTTTGCCTGGTGCGCGCTGGGTTCTCCAATTCCGATGATTCCGCCGCCCTCGTAGATAAATTTCTTCACGGCAGTGCCCACTGCCTCATCACACCACCATTCCCCGCCGGAATGCGCGGTATCCGCGCCGCCCACATTGATAATCACATCAATATCCTTCAAAACTCCGGGATCTTCTTTGATCTGCGAAAAGCTGAGAAATGATACATCGAAAGGCGCGCCGGAGAGCGCTTCTATCACCCCCGCATAAGAGTAATTCTGCTTTTGATAAAGGGCATGGTGTACCATATGGCATCCCCATGCACGCATTTTTCCCCAACAGTTTAGTACGGCAACTTTTTTCACACAGTAGGGCACGCACCCTTTGACATTGTCATAAAGCTCCCGGAACTCCTGGCAGACGCCCTGCACATATGCTACAAATTCTGGGAAGTCCAAAGCAAGTTTCAGATAACCGCCATAGCCAATTCGGTCAATCGGCTTTCTCAAGATGGCGCGCCGCGCCGTTACCCAGTTTATTTTTGCCTCTTTCACGGGGTCGCCGCCTTCACAAAACGTATCTGGGAAGAAATAAGGCAGTAGCCGTCCTTCCGTATACGTTACGCCCTCAATATCGCTGATCAGCCGGAGGGTGGAGCCATTTCCCACGCTCCCCACCACCGCGTCCAGCCCAATGGAGGCAAATTCATCCAAAAATGGCTCTGTCCCAATCCAATGGTCTCCCAAAAACATCATTGCTTCCTTTCCATATTCATGGGTGATATCCACCATTTCTTTTGCAATCTTTGCAACTTCCCTGCGCTGGAATGCCTGGAAATCCTGATATTCTTTGGATGGAATCCGGTACTGCCCATTGTAATACCCCTGGTCAATGATATATTCCGGGCGGAACGGATAGCCCGCTTCTTTCTCAAATTGTTCTAAAATATAAGGGCTGACGGAAGCGGAATAGCCATACCAGTCCACATATTTTTCCCGTGCAAGTTCATCAAAGATCAAGGTAAACTGATGGAAAAATGTGGTGAAACGCAGCACATTGACATATGGGTGCCCTTCGATAAATTTGCGCAGGCGCTCCATGGTGTATGCATGGGTCTTAGGCTGGCGCACATCAAACGTAAGTTGGTGTTCCACATCCTGCCAGCAGTTGGTTACTGCATTATACATATGGACTGGATCCCAGATAATATAGGCAAGGAAGCTTACGGTATAATCGTGAAATGGCGTAGACTGTATGGTCACATTCCCAGTTACCTCTTCATAATTCCACTTCTCCGTGGGCACTGCCTTTCCCACTGTCCGGTCCATAACCTCCCACCAGCGGGTAATATCATCCCTGGTGTTGGGTTTGAGCATATCTGGATAAAGCCCTTTCATCAAATGGATGGTCAGGCTTTCTGCTTCTGCCGTATAAAAAGGCGTCATCACATACATCTGCTGAATCTCCTCTGGATGAGCCTTTGCCCAGTCATTATCCTTTCTTGTGGTATAATATGTGGAATAAATCTTTGCATCCACATTTTGCAGTTCCTGCGGAAAGTCTGTTCCATCACAGTCCCTGACTGCATCGGCGCCCCATTGCCCCATCAGCTCAATCGTCTGGGAAATCACATCCAAATCTGTGGGAATTGTCACCCTTCCTTTTTGATTCTCCATAAAAAACCCTCCTTTTTCCTGATGCTTTTAGCATACGAAAAAAGAAGGGTTTTTACAAGAATGATTTAACTATTTTTACAAAAATTTTTCTCCATAGCCGTAGTGTTCTACTACATAGTCGATATCTTTATCCCCTCTGCCGCTTAAGCACACTAAAATGGAGCCCTGCCCCATCTCTTTTGCCTTTCTCATGGCATACGCCACGGCATGGGAGCTTTCAATTGCCGGAATAATGCCCTCATAACGGGAAAGCTTGAAAAATGCCTCCATCGCTTCTTCATCGCTTGCCGTCTCATACTGAATCCTGCCAAGATCGCGCAAATACGCATGTTCTGGTCCCACAGAGGGATAATCCAGGCCACTGGCAATCGAATAAACAGGCGCAGGCTCTCCCGCCTCATCTTTCAGCATAATACTTTCAAAGCCATGCATAATTCCCTTTTCTCCAAATGACATGGAAGCTGCATGTTCCCCCAGCTTTTCCCCTCTGCCCAGGGGTTCCACACCCACGATATCTACCGGGTCATTTAAAAACGGAATAAACATACCGATGGAATTGCTGCCCCCGCCCACGCAGGCACAAACCACGTCTGGCTCGATGCCCGTCATCTCATGGAACTGGTCCCTCGCCTCATATCCCACGACAGACTGAAAATCACGGACCATCAATGGGAACGGATGGGGTCCCAATGCTGAGCCAATGCAGTAAATGGAATCCTTATAATTTTTTGCATACGATTCAAAAGCTGAGTCCACCGCTTCTTTTAAGGTCTTTAATCCCTTGTCGACAGAAACCACATTTGCCCCCAATATTTTCATGCGGGTCACATTGGGCGCCTGCTTTGCAATGTCTACTTCCCCCATATGGATCTCGCATTCCAGACCAAAATATGCCGCTGCCGTGGCAAGCGCCACGCCATGCTGCCCGGCCCCGGTCTCTGCAATCAGACGCTTCTTGCCCATGAATTTTGCCAAAAGCCCTTCCCCCATACAATGATTCAATTTGTGCGCCCCTGTATGGTTCAAATCTTCCCGTTTTAAATAAATCTGGCAGTTGCCGATCTGCCTGGACAACCGTTCGCAATGATAAACCGGGGTAGGTCTTCCTTGGAATTCCCGGCGGATCCTGCGCAGCTCATTTATAAACTGTGAAGAATGGCAAATCGTCTGATACGCCTCTGTAATCTCCTCAAACGCAGGTTTTAGCTCCTCTGACAGATAAGATCCGCCATATTCTCCAAAACGCCCCTCCTTATCTGGATGGTTTCTTAAATATGATCTGTAATCCATTTTACTTCTCTCCTTCTAACATAAATTCCAAACGCCGCTGCCATTTTAACTGCGGCGCCCGTGCCGGTTTCACAGCATCTGCAAATCCGCGCACCTTTCATTCCTTTCTATTTTACCTGTTATGGAGAAGAATGGCAAGTAGGCAATGGATATACCAAAACTTTCACTTCTTTTCCATCGAAATCCTTGTAACTATAAAAAAACCTTGATATGCTTTGTTTTACCGCCATATAAAACATCTCGCTTGCTGTTACATCAAATTTTATGTTCCCCTGGCATTTACGCAGGCATACTTTGTCAAAACACCTCTGTTGATTGATGCTCAGTGTTTCAATCTGTTTTGCAGCCAACCCATAGACCTCCTGTCCATTTCTAGTTCGCCGTTGTGCCTCCTGGTTTGCCCTTAGTACGCAGATAAGATATTCCATGTATTTCTGTGGAAGAAGTTCCCCCACAGGGATGAGCAATTCTCTCCTATCAGAACATTTAACCTTTTCTATTGTCAAAGCAATGATCTCAGGAGAAATCACAATTATAGAACCTGTGTCGGCAACTGTGACCACGTATTTATATATCAATTCTCTGCCTCTCTTAAGCGCCCTACCAAGGATTCTTTTGAAAAACTGTTCAATGACAAAAAGGTAATGACGAGGGGTACAACAACCAATACGCCCGCATAGGCAAGGGCAAACGCTGCCGGAAATTGAAATGCCATATAAAACGCCCCAATATTGTAAAGTGCATGACTGAGCATATAACCGCAAAGGGTGCCGATTGTCATGGTAACTCCCACAGCGGCAAACACCAAAAGCAGGCTCTCGCCCAAAAGCATTTTTCGGATTTGCCCTTTGTCCATACCAATAGATTCCAGCATTGCAAGTTCCTGTTTACGGGTAACAATATTGGTAATCAATGTATTCATCATACTTAAAATGCTGAACATCATAATAAAAACAGCAAGACCGCTAATGGTTCCAAACATCCGATTCATTTCTTGTTTACATGAAATCCTGCGTTCCTCAAGTGTTTCCATGCTTAACTCTGGTCTCTTCTCAATTATTTCTGTAAGGCTTTCACCGACCGCCATTTCTTCCTCTGGTTCTGTTGACACAATCAGATGGGTATTTAAACTTCTATAGGATACCAGGTTTAAAAGAACCTGCTCTGGCATTAAAAACCATCCTTCCAAATCTTTATGGTCTAAAACATATTGTTGATTTAAAATACCTAAGACCGTCGCTTGCTTCTCTGCCATTTTGGCGCCGTCAAAATAATGGAATGTAATCGTATCACCAACCGCAAACTTCCATCCATAAATTTCTTGGACGGTACCATTTCCTGCTACAAGAACATAATCGCCACAGATCAGTTTCTCATAATCTGCCCCGCCTTCTTCCAGATATTTTTCAAGTCCTTCCATCTCTTTTTCTGTCATGGGATATACCATATCCCCATTACCATATTCATCATGCTTTGGACAGTCAAATTTCACACCAAGGCTTTTGATTTCCCTTACATTTTTCACACCATCCAAAGCCAATATTTCCTGTATGGTACTGTTCCCTAACGGTGTCTTTGCCTGCAGTCCGCCCATACCATTTTCATTCAATTCTATTGCTGAATTGGAATATTGGATGTTAAATTCTGCATCCGTAAAATAATCCTGTCTTGCATAATTGTCCTTATCAAAAGAAGACATGTAAGTCGCCGCCGTCATAAACAAAATACCGCCCAACCCCAGGGAAAGCATGGTAATCACCGCCTTCTTTTTGTTCTTTGAAAAATTCATTACCCCTAATCCAAGCGGGGTCAGCCTGCGGCACATTTTTCTATTTGCTGTTTTTTTCATGGTATCCTGGGGAACATAGCGAAGCGCTTCCATTGGAGAAACTGCCGCTGCAATGCATGCCGGTTTGCGGACAGAAATCACAGTAATGCTGTAAATAACAAAAAATACAAGCGTGGTAATCCACAGTGTAGTGAGGATGGCAAAACCATCTGGAATCATAAAATATCCCGCAATGCCGCCGATGATAATTCCAATTGGTGCAGAGCGCAAAAACAGCATACCACCTTCACGGGAAACTAATTTTTTGATCTGTTTCCTTGTCATGCCGATGGTCCGAAGCTGCCCAAACTGATGGATCCTTCCAATTACAGACAGATAAAATACCCCATAGATTACAAGAATACAGGCAAGTAAAATCACCATACCCACCAAGCCATAAACTGTCACCGACTGCATATCTACAGAAAGCGAGTCCAGAAAAGCCTTTGAGGGGCTGATATTTTTTCTTTCAATTCCTGCATCACTGCCAATCAAATACATTGCCTCTTTGCACTCCTCTGGGTTCATATTCATGGCGTCGTATAGTTTTGCATATACCTCGTAGGGCTTATCTTTTAATTGGCTGCCATTTTCGGCATAATTCCTGGAAAAGAAGACAGAAAACTGCTTTGCCATATCGCCGCCTTTTAAAATACCAGATACGACAAAGGTTTCTGTCATTTTATTTGAAAAAGTGAAGGTCACTTTGCTCCCAACTGTTGGGGCAATCCCCATTTTTTTTAAGGCTGCCGCCTGCAGTGCAATCTCATGTTCCGCTTCTGGCAGTCTGCCGCTGCCTAATTCCGCAATTTGAATATGACTTGACAGCTCACTCACATAATAAGGCATGATATCAAAACCTTCCATTTCGGACAGAATCCCTGTCTTTATCTGTATCTGATAAGCAATACGACCATCATTTTCAAGCGCCTTCGCCTGTCCTTCTGTAAGGTTATAGTAGCTTACCTGCTGTCTGTGGGAGAGTGCGTTTTTTGTCCGCTGGCTTTGCCCTGCGGCAAACATTAAAATCGCTGTCAGCAAAGCAGAGGCAAGGACAATGGTAATCATTACAAAAATATTCCGCATACGGCTTGCCTTCAAGCTCTCTTTTGACATCAGGGAAATCATTTTTGCTTCTACTTTTTTATCTCTCATTTTCCCTGCCCCCTATGCGTAAATTTTTCCATCTTCCATCCGGATCTTCAAGTCTGCCTTTTCTGCAATTTCTGGATTGTGGGTAATCATCACAATGGTCTGGTTAAATTTTTCACTTGTCATCTTTAACAGGCTGACGACCTTATTGCTGGTGGCGGTATCAAGATTTCCTGTGGGTTCATCGGCAAGGATAATTGCCGGTTTTGAAACTAATGCACGGGCAATTGCCACGCGCTGCTGCTGCCCGCCGGAAAGATGGCTGGGATAGTTTGACAGTTTTTTATCAAGTTCCAGAAAATGAATGATTTCATCCAGAAATTTTTTATCTTCCCTCTTGCCGTCCAAACGAACTGGCAGCACAATATTTTCGTATGCTGTCAGGTAGGGAACGAGGTTGTAGTTCTGGAAGATAAATCCAATCCGCCGTCTGCGGAACACAGTGAGCTGTTCATCCGTCATCGCTTCCATACTTTGATTCTCCACCTGTACACTGCCAAAAGTCGGTCTGTCCAGACCGCCCAGCATGTTTAACAGGGTAGATTTTCCGCTGCCTGATGTACCGATAACTGCAACAAACTGACCTTTCCCCACAGATACATTCACATCGTCCAGGGCTTTTACAAGACAATCTTCCTTTCCATAATATTTTTTCAAATGAGATGCTTTTAATATCGTCATACAATCTATATCCTCCTAAATTTTTTCCCAAGGGCCCCCCCATAATACCTTTCGGCGTGTCCCAAGGGATAGTTCTTTGTATAACACCCATCTTATGTAATTTGAAAAAATATGCAATAGGCAACGCAGATTCTAATACGGACACCGTAAATTTTAAATTGGCATAGGAATTAAAATTTTTAAGACAAACGTTCCATTGTCATTTTTGATGGTCAAATGCCCACCGTATTTGACTGCGGCTTTTTCCATATTGGAAATACCAAAACCATGAAGGAATTGATCTTTTTTTGATGTGCGCCCCCTTTTTGAATCCTTGTTCTGTGCACAATGATTCTCTATGAGGATAGAAACAAAATTTTGTACCCTGCCTGCTTTGAGAAGAATAATCCTCTGTTCTTTGGGAAGTTTTTCACTTGCTTCTATCGCATTATCAATCCCGTTGCCAAACAAGGTGCTGATATCGAAAGGTTCGATAAACGTAACGCCGCTAAAATTTACCGCTGCCGAAAACTCAATATCTTTCTCACGGGCGTCTTCTGCTTTTTCCCTTAAAATAATATCCAAAAACTCATTTTCTGTATGGATATAGTCCTCATATTCTGCAATCTGGGAGCGCAAACCTTTTATCATCTGCTGTGCGGCATCGGTTTCTTGGATTCCTTCCAGCACAAGCAGGTGGTTTTTCATATCATGGTAAATGGAACGCACCCGCTCTTCTTCTCTCAGCTTATCCTCATAGTACTTCTGCTGCATCTTTAACTTTTGCAGTTCAAAGTTATTTTGCATGGAATTACTCATATATGCCACCAGGCAGACACAGCCCAGAGAAGAAAACACAGCGGCAATGCACAAAGGATATATCATTGGTGATGGTCCTGTAATAAAATAAATTGCGGTAAAACAGGCAACTCCTGATACCATAATAATGGAATCCACAATCATCCACATCTTATCCGTTAAGTTTAAACGTATCTGTACAAGGGGTTTTCTTAAAAACAGCCAAATTGCACCCCAAAATAAGAAACGTACCAAATTCTGCCCTGTGGATATCGCCGCCTGCACCGCAAGAATTTCTTCAGGCCATCCCCCAGCGCCTGGCTCTGTTGTGCCTGTTACAGCAAAGAACATGTTGCTGGCAATATCCATCATTAAAAAATTTATGGAAATCATAATTGGATAAAAAATAAACACAGCCGTTATTTTTTCAATGATTCTGCCCTGATGGAACACCAAAAGATAAACTACTAAGGCAAAAAAAGGCAGAAGGATATTGTACAAATCATTCTGGTAGACAACTACATCTGAAAGACACAAAGAGAGAAAAAATGCAGCCACACGCATTTGCCGATTTTTTTTAAGAGGGATAAAGGTATGTAACATCCAATAAAACAAAAACTGATAGCCTAACGTAACCAGAAATGAAATAAAATCCAAACAAAAAATCACAGCATATCCCCCCAATAATCCGTCAATTTTTTCATAAATTCTTTTCGTTTTGGCTGGCTGATTGGGATATGTTCCCCTGTAGTCAAAATAACTTCCATCCCTTCCATCCCTTTTATAAAAGACATGTTCACTACAAAACTTTGGTGGCAGCGCGCAAACTGCGGCTGTGGACACAGCAGCGCAGAGATTTCCTTCATATTTTTATAAATTACCTGTTTGTTGTCCTCAAAATGCAGCATCACATTGCGTTTCTCTGTCTCAGCATAGCGCAGATTCTTATATAGGACCTTATATTTTCCATTGTCATTAGAAAAACTGAAATACGGCTCATCCTTTCCTTGGTAATGTTCAAAATAGCGGTCAAGTTCCATTTTCAAAACCCCATATTTTATGGGCTTTAACAGATAATTGACCGCACGATATTCATAACCTTTCCATACATACTGCCTCAAAGAAGTCAAAAAAATAAGCCCCACTGTGCCGTCCATTTTCCGGATTTCCCCAGCAGTTTTTAAACCGTTTACCTGTTCCATTTTTATATCCATAAAGATCAAATCATAATCGGGGCGGTAGTCCTGCAGCAATTCACTGCCATCGTGATAAGTAAAAAAGCAGAACTCCTTGTATGTTTCGGCTGCATACTGGTTTAACTGATCTTTTAACTGGCAAATAAACGTGTCCTCATCATCACAAATTGCTATCTTGAACACTTCTCCCATTCTCCTTGTCGCCTTATAATCTTTTTGCGTTTCCAATACGTGAAACCTGTAATAAAATTATACCACGTTTACTAAATTTTACAACGGGAACCCATCGCCATTGCATTTTGAAATATCAATTTCACTCCGATATTTCACTGTTGGCAGAATATCATAACCTGAGCCCTTTGGGATAATGATTCTTTACGACTTCATTGTGTGCCTTCCCCCAGCCTAGGGAAAGCCCGTCCGCACATACCAAAACCCAGCCCTTTTTTTTACTGTCACAAGATATAGTCTCCCCATGGAGATATTTCATCGGCTCACTGCATGTTACCGTCTGCCTCACCTGCCCTGGCAAAAGATAACGTGCCAGCTCATGGGAGGGTTCAAACCGATGTTTTCTTAAGGCGCCCAAATGCAACCCAGCACGAAGCACTTTCAGCCCGCTTAATCCTGGCATATCCTCTGGTACCAGATAAAGCTGCTCCCCAAACAGATGATAGTTCCCTGGAAGCATTTCCTCCAACTCTATGCAAAGCGTCTCTGTCTGAAATTTTTGAAACTCTGACACAGCAGCCTCGATTTTGAGCGTTTCACCGTTCTTTTTTGCTTTATGCCTAGTTTTTTTGGTCCCCCCCGACTGACCGTCAAAAGCAGTATGGCAGCCCCCTGCTTTTACCAAACGGGCGGCAAAATGCCCTTCGCCCCGAAGTTTATGGGGCCATAAACGATAGGTATAAGATAACTCTTCCAAACATTCTTTGGGAAAGCAATTACTGGACTGGCTCCTTGCCCACTCCGGTCTTCCAAAACTAAAATATTTATCTCCAAGTTCTACTCGCTCCAGGGAGAACTCTGGATGGTTCTCCAAAAAACATGCCATACGCTGTTCATTTTCCAGCGGGGAAAAGGTACAGGTGGAATAGACCAGTACGCCTCCTGGTTTCAGCATATCTGCCCCATGGTTTAAAATCTCTGTCTGCCGCTTTGCCGACAGCTCCACATTTTCCAGGCTCCATTCCTGCAGCGCCTTCGGCTCCTTGCGGAACATCCCTTCGCCGGAACAAGGGGCGTCTATCAAAACACGGTCAAAAAAACCTGGAAATTTCTGTGCGAGATGTCCTGTCGATTCATTCAATACCACTGCATTTCCAATCCCAAGACGTTCTACATTCTGTGACAGTATTTTTGCCCTGCTGCTATAATATTCATTACTCACCAACAAGCCGTGTCCCTGCATTTTTCCTGCAATCTGAGTGGTTTTTCCTCCAGGCGCCGCGCACAGGTCGCATATCTTCTCAAATGGTTTTGCACCCAAAAGTTCCGCTGCGGACATCGCACTTGGCTCCTGGATATAATAAGCGCCTGCTTCGTGCCAGGGATGTTTTCCCGGCTGGTTTTCCTGTTTATAATAGTAGCCCTCTTTGCACCAGGGAACCGGCGAAAGATTCCAATCCGCAACCTGGGACAGCTTTGTTTCAAATTCATCTGCCGATGAAAATTTCAGTGGGTTATACCTGATCCCAAAACTCCGCTCCTCTTCATAGGAATGGAAAAATTCGCTGGCTTCCTCTCCCATAAGCTGCTGCATCCGCTTACGAAATTCCTGGGGCAGCTTGATTGTTTCCTTTCTCTCTTCCTTATTCATCTTCTCATCTGTCAGAACTGTCCTCTGTCCATTTCCTTTCTTTTAATTTCTGATTCATTCTGTCAGCCTCCCGACTCTCGTGCCAATAAGACAGTGCAAAGACAACCATAAACACAAATGCAATTGCAGCAACCATTCCCAAAAGCTGTTTTCTGTCACGGATGGAAAACCATTCTACAAACACACCGAAAAAAATTACCACGAAATTGACATAGATGAAATAAAACACGATGCGCAGCAACAGAGACTTTCTAGACACTTCTTTTGCCCCCTCCACGGGCAGCAGTATGCCTCCTGCCGTACAAACTGCTGCAAGAATTAAAATCTGCCACAAGATATCCGCATGAAGTTCCAGATTCCATCCATAAAAAACAGGAATATACACCGCCGTCACAAATAAAATGCCTGTGGCAATTTTCACAAACAGGGATACCATAAATTCCAGCCGTTTCAACATCTATGTTCCTCTCCTCACACACCTAATTTTTCTTTTAACAGACCCACATACTGCCTGGAGATAATTACCTTTTCCCCATTTTTTAATAATGCCTCATATCGCCCGCCAAAAGCAGGCGATATGCTTTCAATTTTATTTAAGTTCAAGATAAAAGATTTGGAGGCACGGATAAAATCTCGTTCTGGAAGTTCCTCCATCAGTTCATAAAGCTTGCTCTTCACTTGAAAGACCTGGGTATTACAATAGGCAAAGACTTTCTGGTCCACCGACTCAAAGTAAAATACTTCCTTTGGTTCAAGGAAGAACATTTTTCCATCCCGATAGACTGTAAGCTTCCTGCCCCCCTGTTTGAATTGGTTAATCAGCGTTACCATCTCATCATTTAAAAACCGGCATTTTATAACAATTTCCTCTTCCTCTTCCGGTCCGGCATCTATAATTGTGACTTTCATACTCCGTGCATCAGCGGTCGCTGATATCCTTTCTTCTCTGCACAAACAGAATCAGTATAAAAGCCATTATACCACATCCGGCAAGAAATAAAATCTGAAAACCAGAAGAAGCCGTATTTTCTCCCATTTTTATTTGAATCCCCATATATTCCTGATACCCTGTAATCAGATTGGAAGGGACATCTGTAAACGTGGTTTTTAAAGCCTCTTCACAGCACACTGTCCGCATCAGGGAAGCCCCATGCAGAATGGGCAGGTACTTTAATACCGTTCCAACTGTCTCTGGTAGATTGCCCATAGGAAGATAAATAGCTCCTAAAAAGCCAACTAATGTTCCAACAACTGTGCCAATCCCAGACCAAGCGCTGCTGCTTTTTACAAACAAAGCAAAAAAATACATGATTACAGCAAAGATACTGACGTTCAAAACAACCAGCATTAATATCCGGCAAAGAGCGCCAATGCTTAACAGCTCCCCTCCCGTTGCACCAATATAGGCGAGGGCGATTCCCAGCGTAAGGACACACATTAGAATGCCAATCAGCAATGCGGAAGCGATATAGGACACTGCAATAACACCGCGGCGAACTGGCGCAGAATACAAACTGGACAGTTTCCCCTGTGATACGTCTGACACCCGGTTTCCAATTACTGTCAATGTGACTGTGACAGCATTGACTACAAGGATCCCTGCCAGAGTCCAATATTGAACCAGTTCTTTTGCATGTGCCTGATCTGCCTGTTTCTCCCGCACACCGCCGTATTGTTCCAGCAGATTCACCACATTTTCTTCATTCATATTTCCCAGGAATACCCCCATCAGCATCAAGACAATCAACATGGCAAGCAGAGAGAAGAAAACTGCCCCCCGGTCTCTTAAAAATACCAGACAATTCCGTTTTGTCAAATTAATAAATTTTTTCATTTTTCCTCCATTCTGTGCCGTTTTCAGCACATCGCGCCCACTGGGCGCAAACAGGACACTCGTGAAAGAATCCACAAATTCCCCGCCTTTTACCCCCTCTTTGCTGTAACATTTAAAAATACATCATCCATCGTTCCCTGAATCACTTCAAATCCTTTTATCTGCCCCCGAAGCCCTTCCAGCAAGGGCAGCGCGGACAGGGTGTTTTCAACCTTAAGCAGAATGCGGTCTTCTTTTGCTGTATAATCCAGTCCCTGCGACGATAAATAAGTACAAATGTTTTCATGGGTTTCTTCTTTCGGAAACAAATACAGTTTATCCTTTGCATAAGCTTCCTTTAAAGAAAAGGGCGTCCCATATTCTACAAAATGTCCCTGATTCATAATACCAATATGATCTGCCTTTGCAGCCTCTTCCATGTAATGAGTCGTTAAAAATACCGTCATATTCATTTTCTGCTGCAACGTATGCACAGTCTCCCACACATTCTTTCTTGTCGCAGGATCCAGCCCTGTGGTGGGTTCATCCAAAAACAGGATATCCGGCGTGTGCATCAGCGCCCTTGCAATTTCACTTCTTCGTTTTTGTCCCCCGGACAACTTTCCAAAAGGGCGTTCCAGTACATCCGCAAGCCCAAGAATTTCTGTCACATGTTTCAGATTGTTTTTCAGTTTCGAACGGTCCTTCTCATACAAACTGCCATGCATCAGTAAGTTTTCCTTAACGGAAAGCAAATTGTCCAGACAGTTATTTTGATAAACTACTCCAATATGTTTTTTAATCTTTTCATTCTCTTTTCCAAGTAAAAGCCCATGAATCCACACCTTTCCGCCTGTTGGCTCCTGCAATGTGCAGAGCATGTTAATCGTGGTTGATTTCCCGGCTCCGTTGACGCCCAAAAATCCAAATAGTTCCCCTTTTTCCACCTGAAAACTGATATCATCCACCGCTTTGACATCTCTGTAATACTTCTTTAAATGTTCGACTTTAACGACCGCTTCCATTTTGCATTCCTCCCTTTTTGTCCAATGCTCAAACGTAGGTTCCATCTCCCATGCGATATACCTTATGACATGCCGAATGGCGTCATGGGATGCCCTTGGGGTATACTTTAACAAATCCCGCGGCAAATACAAGACAACATCTGGTAACTTGCAAAATAAACAGGGTAAACTGCAAAAAATGCCTTTATCCTACCAGCTGTACGGGACTTGCACACTTTGACGCACTGCGCACATTTCCTATATGAGAAAAAACTGCCAGCAGGATTTTCCTACTGGCAGTTTTTATACACATAGATTTTAATCGACTCTTTGGGTATGCACTAACTGCAAAACCGCTGCTTCAGCGATTTACAATCGAAACCTTCCAACCTCCTGATTCAACTGGTTTGCAACATCCAGATTGGAATTTGCCTCTGTTCCAATTTCACTAACGCTGCCTGTCAAATCCACAGCCTTCTCTGTCACATTGGTTACTCCTAAAGCACTGTCGCTCACTGCATTTTTGACATTTTCCACAGCTTCGCTGATATGCTCCATACCAACCTTTAAGGTTTCGCTGTCTGATGCAAAATTCTGCATCATTTCATTCATCCTTCCCACATCGTTCTGATAACTCTCACTGGTCTTTAATAATTTCTCATATCCTCCCATTGCTGTCTGATCCATAAAATCAAGCATTTCTTTTGCTTCCTCAGCCAATTCATCTACAGTTTGTATCACATCCGTTGTTACCTTCTGTATCTCTGTCGCAGCCGCTGCAGAATTCAGGGCAAGTTTTCCGATCTCACCAGCAACTACCGCAAAGCCTTTTCCCGCTTCCCCAGCACGTGCCGCCTCAATGCTTGCATTCAGGGAGAGAAGGTTTGTCTCCTCCGTAATGTTGATAATATTTTTGGTCAGTTCACGGATCTTTTCCACATCCTTAGATTTCTCAATCTTTTGCTGAACAGAGGATGCCATTTTAGAAACCTGGGTTTTTGCGCTCTTTTGCTCTTTCACAGCATTGCTGTGAACCTCAAAGGCATGGTCCATAATCTCACCGGAAGATTGATTTCCATTTTCCGCCTGTTTGTAAATATCCTCAATCATTTGGAAAATCTGCTGGATGGATTCATTTACCTGGTCCAGCGATACACTGGACTCTTCCATTGCAGCGCTCATCTGCTCCATGGTAGAGGAAACATCAGAGATACTAATCTCTGCATCCGACAGGTTTTCTGCCATAATACAGGATGTCTCATTTAGCTGCTTTGAATTTGAGGCAATATTCAGCATAATACTCCTGATATACTGCAAAAGTTCGTTCACATTGTCCGCAATCATTTCCATTTCGTCGCCCGTATGTACATCCAGCCTTTGGGTCAAATCCCCTTCATTGTGCACCAGCTCATAAATTTTCCCATCCACGGTCCGCAGGCTTTTTATAATTGCAGTGACAATAATATTAATAATCAGTAATGCAGCGACCAGGCAAACTATGGCAATTACCATAATCTGCCGCAAGATTGAGTTGAGATGCTCTACTACGCCGGATGCATCATAATCACAGCCTACAACCCCTACTACATTTTTACGCCTTTCGTCCATGATAGGCATATAAGCCGTAATCAGCGCCCCATCACCTTTTGAGTACTCGATATAATCCTGGACATATGGCTCTCCTTCAAACACTTTCTGGAGATCTTGATAAGACAATTCAAACTCATCTCCAATTTTTGCCTGTTCCTCTGATTTATCCGTATCAACCCCATAATATACTTTATCTCCCTCTGCATATAAGGTATACAGATATTTTATTCCGCAGTCATCTCGAATCCCCCTCAACCTAGACAACATTTTCTGATACTGCACACCTTTTTCACTCCCAGGTTTAAACTTTACCAATTCTTCGCTGTCTATCACCCTCTCCGATACCACGGCTGCCATCCTTGTCTCTTCTACCCCCATTTCCACCATACCTTCTTTCGTACGTATGTAGGAACTTACCCCCATAATCACACAGAGTAAAATAATTAAGAGGCTAGCCGGCATCAAAATCTTAACGCGAATACTCAGCCCCCTTGTCTTCCTTTTCTTCATACTTTGCACCCAGTCCCAAAGGAAACTCCCGATCTCTCCCTTTGAAGCGCAAACACAAAGGCTAAAAGATGTGTTCGCACATTTTCCTTTCTTTGTATTTTTTTCTATAATTTTCGTTATTTAGTCTCCATTTTTCTCAAATTCCGCATTGATATGTTTCAATGATTCATCAATTTCAGCAGCTTTCAGAATAATTGCAGAATATTTCTCTGTTGCTGCGGAAGACAACTTTTCCATCTCTCCGGCAACAATATTAAACCCTCGCCCTGCTTCTCCTGCACGTGCCGCTTCTATGGAGGCGTTTAGTGCCAGAATATTTTGCTTTTTTGAAACTTTTGTCAGATCCCTCACCATCATTTCAATCTGCTCCACATTTTCCGTGGTTACCCCAATCTCCTTATCAATCACCTCGATCTTGCCCTTGTCTTTATAAATATTATATTCCTGATTGATCAGCATATTAATCATCACTTCCATCAGTTCTGCTGCACAACGGATGGATTCTTCACTCTTAATTGGAACTTTCTTTAATGCCGCAATATAATCATCCTGATTAATTCCAAGTTCATCTGCCAGGTTTTTAAATTTCTCAATATCTGGCTCATGAGGTAAAACCTGCCCTCCCACAATCGCCCCTAATTTCTCTCCATTCAACACAATATCGACAGCAAAATCCATCAAACCGGCATGGCAGTAATACACACCCCTGCCTTCCAGGTCACAATTATGGCAGCGTTTTGCCCCCAATTGGCTGCCCTTGGTGTACCGGATGCAAAAATCATTACAATTGCTGTCCCTTGTAATATGGTTTCCTTTCCTGTCAATAATGCAGACTGCTACACCAGTTGCTGTAGAATACAAATCCTGAATGTTCTGTAACTGATTTCTGTCAATTAAATCTAATATCTCCATAGTCACCGTCTCCTTTTCTCAATGAATTAGCTACCTGCCAACCATATTTTTTCAAACAACAAAAATCCCCAAAAACTTTTATTAACAGTATATCATTCTTTTCCTGAGAAGACAATAAAAATACTGTCCACTCTAAATTCGAATGGACAGCCTCGGTTTATAGTTCACCCCGCCACAGCAGCGTGCATTATTCTTATTTCATTCGTAAGATCCGGATACCAAAATTTACCCTGCGCCTTATCACCGTTCCTTTTTTAATATCCTGGGAAACAAAAACAAAAATGTAATGGTAGTAGCTGCCGCGGCAAGCAAATCGGATACTGCCTCTGCCAAAAATACTGCCATAAGTTTATCTTCAAAAAATACCGGAAGCAAAAAAATCAATGGAATCATCAAAATTAACTTTCGAAAACAGGCAAAAAACAATGATACTTTTGCCTGTCCCAAAGCAAGAAATGTTTGTTGGCAGGCAATCTGCCCGCCCATGGCAAAAGCGCCTCCAAGAAAAATCCTCATTGCCCAGCTTGCCATCTCATAAAGCTCTTTGGAACTGCTATTGAAAATTTGCACAAATACCCCAGGAAATCCCATAACTACCGCCCAAGCCGCTGTTGCAAACCCAAGGCTGGAACAGAACAAAAGACGAAACGTCTTTTTTACGCGCACATTGTTGCCAGCTCCATAATTATAACTGATGATAGGCTGCGCTCCCTGGGTCAGCCCGCTCAAAGGCAAAAAAATCATCTGCATAACGCTGCTCAAAATTGTGATTGAAGACACCGCGATATCCCCGCCATATTTATAAAGGGATGTGTTATAAGAAATATTGATTAAACTCTCTGTACTCTGCATGACAAATGGAGATACTCCAAGCGCCAGCACAGGCAGCACGTACTCCCGTTTTAACTGAAGGTATTTTCTCTCAATTCTCAGTTGTGTCCGTGGTCCCCTCAAAAACCGTATTACCCAGACAGCAGAAATTGCCTGGGATAAAATAGTCGCCAAAGCAGCGCCGGACACTCCCATATGAAAGCCAAAAATAAAAATGGGATCTAATATGATATTTGACGCCGCGCCAATCAATATCGTTCCCATTCCAATCAATGAAAATCCCTGGGTAATAATAAAACTGTTCAGTCCCAGAGAAATCATAACAAAAATACTTCCGCACACATAAATTCTCAGGTAACTCCAGGCATATGGGATGGTAATGTCACTTGCGCCAAACAAATACAAAAGCTGCCTTCCAAATACAAGAAACACGATTGTCAAAACCACTGCAATTCCCGTAAGCATCACCACGCAGGAGCCGAGGGTCTTTCTTGCACTTTCCAAATCACCTTTACCCATGTAGATGGCAGCTTTGGGGGCGCCTCCCATTCCTGCGAGGGCGCTAAATGCCATGACAAGAAGAATCATAGGCAGGCAAAGCCCGATTCCTGTCAGTGCCACAGCCCCTGTATCTTTGATATGCCCAATATAAATGCGGTCTACAATATTGTAAAGCATATTTACAAGCTGTGCCAGTATTGCCGGAAGCGCCAATTTCAACAGCAACTTTCCAATTGGATCCTTACCTAAATCCGCTGATTGCTTTTTCTTGCCGAATGCCATAGTTTCCTCCATTTTGTGCATCCTCCTGCACAAACAGCCAGTTTATGAAAGAAACAACAAATTCTTTCACCTGAACTTTTCTTCTATTTTCTAAAGTTTTGCTTTTTATTTGCAAAATCAATGATCAGATCCACTGCGTCCTCAATACTGATTACACTGCTGTCAATGGTGAGCTGATAACCATCTGCCAGATTCCACTGTTCATCTGCATAATAGGTATGGAAACCAGACCTCGCCTTATCCTCTTTCTCCACAAGCCTCCTTGCCTTGTCAACGCTGATCTTGCGGTCTGCCGCCGTTCGGTCGATCCGATATTCCTTTGGTGCATGGATAAATACGCTGACCATATCTGGATGGTCTTTCAAAATAAAATTTCCGCACCTTCCCACAATCACACAGTCTTCTTTTTCTGCCACCTTTCTCACAAATTCAAATGGAACCTTCCGCTGTCCAAAAGAACGGCTCTCCGTTGCAATCACGTACAACAAACTGTTTACTGGCTGTTCCTCATAAAACCCACGCAGTTCATCATAATTATCTGTTTTCTTCGCTTCCTCTGCAAGGGTCTCTTTGTCATAATATTTAATACCTAATTTTTCTGCAAGCTTCCGTCCAATTACATGGCCATAGCTTCCAAACTCTCTGCCGACTGTAATAATCATACCATCACTCCTCATATTCAAATTGTGTTATAACTATTATAACACACTGTGATTCGTTTTGAAATCTCTATTTTTCTCCCCAATGAACTCTCGCTTCAAGAAAGTTTTATAAAAGAATCTTTCACCATTTACTGAAATCCACCTTCTTTTAAAACTGGCTCCTCATATAAAATTTGCATAAATAGATGCAAATATTACCGTCACCAGCCCTGCGGAAGCGATGGCAAGGCTGCTCATTGCACCTTCAATATCCCCCATCTCAATTGCCTTGGAGGTTCCCATCGCATGTGCCGACGTACCAATGGCAAGCCCTTTTGCCACCGGCTCCGTAATCCGAAATAATTTGCAGATACTTTCTGCCAATACATTTCCCAGGATTCCTGTAATCACAATCACGGCAACCGTAATGGTCGGAATCCCCCCCATTTCCTCAGAAATGCCTATCCCAATAGCCGTTGTAATGGATTTTGGGAGCAGCGTAACATATTCTTCATGGCTGAAAGAAAAAAGCCTGCTTAATATCCATACACCTGTAAGGCTGGTAATTACCCCACTTAGAATTCCAAGCGCCACGGCGCAGACGTTATTTTTCAGCAATTCAAGCTGTTCATACAATGGAATCGCCAGACATACCGTTGCAGGGGTCAAAAGGAAACCAATATATTTTGCTCCATTATTATAAGTTTCATAATCAATATGAAACAATAATAAGAACGAAATCACCAAAACCACGCTGATTAGCAGCGGGTTAAAGATTGCCTTTTTGTATCTTTTTTGCATCCATCTGCCGGCCTCATATCCAAGCAGGCTTACAGATACCCCAAAAAGTATGGAATCTTTTAGTATCTCGTTCATGAATCGCTTCCTCCTTTTGTGCTTTTGCGATTGCTTTTTCTGATTACACCCTGGGACACAAGCCCTGTAACAGCAAAAACCAATACTGTTGTCACTAATATAGTCACTGCGACGGGTAACAAAATCCCCTGTAGGCTGTCCCAGCTTTCGATCAGCCCCACAGATGCCGGAATAAACATCACTGGCATAATTTCTATTAAAAATACGGCAGTCTCCTTTACCTGTTCTGGCTTTATCACCTTGGTACAAAGAGCCGCAAGCATCAATACCAACCCATAGATACTTGCCGGTACTGGCAATGGGAGCAGCATGTACAAAATTTCCCCCAAAAAAGTCACCAGCATAATCACACAAAATTGTCTTAAATATTTCATTCTCTTATTCCCTTTCACACAATCACCCAAAACAAAAGTGCGTTTCACGCAATCCCGCGCACAACTTCTTTTGCTAACGCATCTTTTGTTCCGCGCCGCGCACAGTCACGAAGTGACTCTTCCCTCTTGTGTGCGTGCGCATGGCAGTTTTCTCATATAGGAAATTCCTATATGAAAAAAGCCTCAGAGAGTTTCTTCTCTGGGCTTTCATTCAGAGGCGCAGACCGGATTTGAACCGGTGAATCAGGGTGTTGCAGACCCATGCCTTACCGCTTGGCTACTGCGCCATAGTTCTCAAACTTATTATATGCAACCATCTGCTCATTATTCATCGCTGACAGCTAAATTATAACCTATTTATACTTCGCCGCCTAGCCGTATCTTCTCAAGCTACTATATTATAGCAGATGAAAAAACTTTTGTCAAGACTTTTTTAATGACTCCTACGGGAATCGAACCCGTGTTACCGCCGTGAAAGGGCGATGTCTTAACCGCTTGACCAAGGAGCCATAAACTTTACCTGCCACTATTCCAGCGACAGGTAAAAGCATATCATATCTTTTTCACTTTTGCAAGTATTTTTCTGAAAAATTTAAATCTAAATAAAGTGCAGGCATACACGCTTTATTATCTGATTTTAAATTCCCGAAAGAGCCTTCCGCCTGAATACTCCGGTTTATCCTGAAAAATACGCCTTCATCCGTGAGGATTCGTTCCAAATCTTCCTGTCTGTATTTCAGGAAGGTTTTGGCAACCTGGAGTATCTTTGTTCTTTCTTCTAAAAGTGTTTTACAGTGATTCCCTTTGATACAGTCGCTTTTATATGGGCATCCGCTGCAGCCCTCACATTTATAGGTTGTTTTTTGCTTACATGGCCTGTTTTGCTTTTAGAATGTTTGATATGGTCTGCCGTCAGCTTTTTCGCATTCCGGCAACTATAGATATCCGATTCTGCATGATACTCCATGTTTTCTGTTTTTCCTATGTCGTTCCTGTACTTACGTGTTTTTGACACCTCATAGTTGGCGGGCTTTATATAGGAAAGCTGCCCGTTTGCCTCAAGAAACGCATAGTTTTCTTCACTTTCATATCCGGCATCGGCAGTTATGTTTTTATATTTGAAATTCAGATGTCCTTCTGCATCTTTTAAAAAGGGGATTAATGTTGTTGTGTCTGTTGGCTGCGGACCTATGGTGAGCCATGTGATATATTCAGGATCCACACCATGCTGGGGATTGTATGCGGGCTTTAACTGCCCATTCCCCATGGCATCTTCCTTTTGAGGGCATAAAGCTTCTTGCGGGGTTTCTTTACATGCTCCATTTTTATGGTATCACCATAAACAATCTTTAAGCCATAGAGCTGTTCGCATTCTGCCACAAAATCAGCAAGTTTTATCAGAAGCTTTGCCTGATTTTTGGTTACAGCCTTTTTCCAGACAAAAATGTACTTGTTTGCGGGTGCGCCTTCTAAAAGGAACATGAAATTGATATCTCTTTTACAGTTAAGCTCCATGGAACGGGAGGAATAATCCCCGTTCATGTAAGAGTAAAGCACAATCTTGAGAAGGGTTCTTGGCGATACGGAATTTATTCTTTCGTAAGTAGAATATAAGTCAGCCAAATCCATTGCCTCCACAAACTGACTGAGTAACCGCACTGAATCATCTTCCGGAATGATTGTTTCAATATTTAGCGGAAGTTTTAATTGATACCCACCTTGTTTTAGACTATAATTTTTCTGTAAGTTAATGTGTTTGGTCATACATTAATTTTACACCATCTGCCGGATTCTTTCGAGGTCTGGCAGTTTTTTGCATAGTAAAGGGGGCGGCGCACTAATTACTTAGTGCGACAGCCCCCAAAAGTTTTGCAGCGATCTAAAATGTTTCAATTTACTTTTTCTTCTTTACGCAATCCCCATCCCATCGGCGTGCCAATCGCTTTTACGGGACACGCCTTTTTACAGGCGCCACATCGAATACATTCTGGATGGTTGGCATTCTTTACCGGATCTACCTGCATACCGCAGACCTTGGCACAGGCGCCACAGCCAATACATTTTTCCTTGTCTACCCGATAACCAAACACCGAAATCGGATTAAATACAGAATAAACAGCGCCCAATGGGCATATGTATTTGCAGAAAGGACGATAAATGAAAACGGACAGGAAAATCGTAATTATGAGGAGCACATTTTTCCAGGCATACAGCCATCCCAAAGCTCCTCGCATAGATTGATTCAATAAAACCAAGGGCAGACCGCCTTCCAGTGTCCCCGCAGGGCAGATCAACTTGCAAAAATAAGGCGCCCCCTGCCCCAAGACATCCACCAAACACATGGGAAGCAATATTACAAAAACGACCAGGACCACATATTTCAGTTTGCGCAGCAGCTTGTCCCCATAAAAGGTTTTCACCTTTTTAGGAAAGGGAATCTTATGCAGCAGATCCTGAATCAGCCCAAAGGGGCACAGCCAGCCGCAGACAAACCTTCCTGCCAAAGCGCCCACGAACATCAAAAAGCCTGCCACATAAAATGCAAATTTAAAGTTCCAATTGCCGATCACCGCCTGCATGGCGCCGATAGGACAAGCGCCCAGCGCCCCTGGACAGGAATAACAGTTTAGCCCAGGAACACAAAGATTCTTTAATTTCCCTTTATAAATCTTTCCTTGGGCAAAGCCGATAAGATAGCTATTTGTAAGCAATGCCCAAAGCGCCTGTATTTTATGGCGCTTCCAATCATTTCTATTATGTTTCTTATCCAATTCCAATACACTCCATGCAAATATTGATTGCCTTTTCCACAACGACAGACATCTCACCTCGATAAATTCCATATCCCATTAACAGGAGCCCAAGGACAGCGGCATAAAATCCGCTTTTGCGGGAACGAAAAAAGCGCCTCATTGTTCCACCTCTTCCAACTCTGTCTTAACAATACTCTTCCATTCTTCAAAAGAACGACTTCCCGTATATGTTTCACCCACAAGATTCCCCTTTTTGTCTACAAAAAATGTCTCAGGAACAGCAGTAATTTCAGAAAGCCTGCCATTCAGATACCCTTTATCTGGAATTAGAAAAGGATACGTTGCCCCTGTACGTTCTGCCAGCACTTTTGCTATTTCTATTGTTTCCGGGTCTGTGCTGCCAGTTCCGTCAATGGCGTCCAGGACAATCCCTACCACATTTACCCCTTGGTCTGCCATCTCTTTATACAGTTTTTCCAAGTCAGGAATTTCATTGACGCATGGCGAACACCAAGTTGCAAATACGTTGACCATTGTCAAATCATAATCGGCAAACATCTCCTGGGTATATGCCTCTCCCAGGATATCTTCTGTGGAAAATTCCCCCACTGAAGGCTGTTCATAGATCGGCTCCATGGTTGTAATTTGGTAAGTGACAGCATTTATTTCATCTTGGAGCGCAGGTTCGGCATCTGGATTCACACTGAGATAATAGGTATAACTTCCATCTTCGCTCTTACCAATTTCTTTATGTTCCGTACAATTTGTAAGTTTGTCAATGTCTTTTTCCGCATCTGATTGATACACGCCGATTGCGCCGATTGCCTCCAACCCTTCTGCCCAATTATTAGAAACCATTCCAAGGCTTTCCAATTCCAGTTCCCGCTGTTCCTTTTCCAGTGTTTTCCATTTCATGACCGCATAACTTAACATCGTCTCATCTTCTGTCTCATCTTCTAATTCAAACATGGCCACTTCTTTCTTCTCCATGCGATCCACCAAACTCTTGGGCAATGAAATATTTAATCCCATATAGGAAATGTCAAAATTCTGGCCGGGGCTTTCAATCCTTAAAGGTTCGTCAAGCCCCTGTTCCACTGCCGCCGGATCCACTTTAATACTTTCCAAGGCAGCCTTTTGTGCAGAAGCGGATTCTTTTCCAGAACTACAGCCGGTTAAGAGCGCAAAACAACACAAACTTGACAACAACAAGGCACGCAGTTTTTTCTTTTTTATTTTCATATCATAAACTCCTTTTTATTTCATGTTTAGCCATGAGCAAAACTCTACATATCCTGTATTTATGCGGCTTTGCGAGGCATGGCAAACCTCTTTATCACTCCAAATTTATAGTAACCATCAGCCCCAAATGGTATAATTAAGTTGTCAAAATCAATTCACCGAAAGGAGCTGATTGCTATCTATCGTCAAGAAATTTTGAAAGACATTCGTCTTTTCACTTCACAACCAGTTGCAAAGTTTTATGATTCAC
>CATOOV010000045.1 GCA_951801955.1 uncultured Lachnospiraceae bacterium | reverse complement strand
AAAGAGAAGGAACAGGAAAAGAAAGATAAAGAAGAACAGGAAGAGGAAGAACAGGCAGAGGAAGAACAGGCAGAGGAAGAGACAGCGGCAGTATCTGGGATGATTGAGCCGCAGGATGACAATTTTATGGATGAACCAGAGGTAGTTTCGCAGGTTCAGGCGCCTGCAGAACCAATTCTGCACTTTGACGCGGCAACCGATTTGAGCTGGCCTTTGCAGGGCAACGTAATTTTGAATTACAGTATGGACCAGACCGTATATTTTGCAACGCTGGACCAGTACAAATACAATCCGGCAGTGATCATTCAGACGGATGTCAATACTCCGGTAAAAGCAGTGGCAGCCGGAAAAGTGACTGAGATTAAGAACAGTGAGGAAACTGGTTCGACCATTACAGTTGATATGGGGGACGGTTACAGCGCTACCTATGGGCAGCTGAAAGAAATTCCCAAAGATACTGGCGATTTAGTGGAGAGCGGAGAGACTTTGGGGTATATCAATGAGCCAACCAAGTATTATTCTGTAGAGGGTGCAAACCTTTATTTTGAATTAGATAAAGATGGTTCTCCAGTAGACCCTATGGGATATTTGCAGTGATAAGAAAAGTTGAATAGAATTTAAGAAGGTTGTAAAGCGGGCAGCGGGATTGCCCGCTTTTTTGTCATATTAGGAAATTCTTTCGAATTTCCTAATATGGCAAAAGCCCTCCGGGCAGGATGCGCACGCGCACAAGTGGAAAATGTTGCTGAGCAACTGTGCGCGGCGCGGAACAAAAGATGCATTAGTAAAAGAAGTTGGTCGCGGAGGTGCGTGAAACGCACTTTTGTTCTCATATAGGAAATTCTTCCGAATTTCCTAATATGGCAAAAGCCCTCCGGGCAGGATGCGCACGCGCACAAGTGGAAAATGTTGCTGAGCAACTGTGCGCGGCGCGGAACAAAAGATGCGTTAGTAAAAGAAGTTGGTCGCGGAGGTGCGTTAGTAAAAGAAGTTGGTCGCGGAGGTGCGTGAAACGAACTTTTCTTCTATGAATAAAGGAACAATACATTGAATTGTTCCTTTATTTGTGCTAGGATAAAAAAGCAAAAAATGATAATTATTATGTTTTCTTGTTATCATAAATTAGACGTAAATAATATTGTATGGATTTAAGTTTGAGGTGAATTATGATAGTAAAAATTTATACTATGACGCATAAGAAATTTCAGGAACCAGAAGATAGAATTTATATCCCTCTTCATGTGGGAAGGGCTAAAGCAGATAATTTGGGTTATTTGGGGGATGACACTGGGGAATCTATATCAGAATGGAACAATTATTATGGAGAATTGACAGGCGTCTATTGGGCCTGGAAAAATGAGAAATCTGCAGATATAGTAGGGATATGCCATTATCGGCGCTTTTTCGTAAATGGACAATCACAGCTTTTAAGCCAGAAGGATTATGAGGAAATTTTGCAGGACTATGATATTATTGTACCGCATAGCGTCCACATAGATAAAAGTTATCTGCATTATTATGGGGATGCGCATAATAAACAGGATTTGCTTTTGGTAGGATAAGTGATTAAGGAAAATAGAACATAACGTATCATGGATTATGGCAAAGGTGATGCTTATGGATGATATTTCGTCTGTGAAAGGCGATTGTGCGCTTGCCTTACAGAAATTTTACGAGATTCACGAAAGCCGTAATGTTGGGCATTGCTAAATAAGAGAGGGATTGCGTTTCAATGGTTGGGGCGTAAGATAGTTTTATGTGTGGGTGTACAACCTTATATCCTATTGGCTTCATACAGGCACAAAAATACATGTCTCATCATACAATGAAGCATAGACATAGATGATTTGCAAAAACCGCAGCACAATTTTTATACAATGAGTTTGGCGTCTGCAGAAGACAAAATGCCGCTGGCAATGCTAGGGCGGCAGCAATTGGTTGAGATGGAAAAATACTTGTTTTGCTGTGCTGCTTTGCATATAGGAGACTGCTTGCAGTCTCTTTACATAATAGATCTTTAACATATTAATTTTATGGTCAAAAAAGGGTATTCAATTAATAATGTTTTGCAATTACCTATTTGGAATCACCTATTTGGAATCACATAGGTAATTGCGAAACTCAATAATATTATAAATTTCATATACAATTCATACCTTTTGACGCCGAATGGCATGATGGGGTGCCCTTGGGTATAAAATTTGAGAGTAAATATTTTCTCATATAAAAGGTAAGAAATGCATTCCAGCGCCATGGAAACACACTCAAGAGTATCCCTCTATGTCAGAAAACCGACAAACAAAGAAAAAGACTTAAAAATCGTGGAAGCCTCTGCTGAACGCGATTTTCGTTTTAAAAGGCTTGTTGGAATGCTTGCTGCGCCTAGCATTTCGTGTTTTTGTATGAAGAAAATATTTAAATAAAAGTGTAGTAATTGTATATGAAATTTCGATAACTTAATAGTTTCGCAAACACCTATGGAATCACAGAATGAAAGGTAGGAAAATTTCATGGCAGAAAACCGGAATGTGACATATATCCTTCGATGCAGTGATGGGACATTCTATACTGGATGGACCAATCAGATAGAAAAGCGCCTGAAAGCCCACAATGCAGGCAAAGGAGGGAAGTATACGCGGGTCCGTACGCCCGTTGAACTTGTTTATCTGGAGGAATTTGGGACAAAGCGGGAGGCAATGAGCAGGGAAGCGCAGATCAAGCGCCTTAGCCGCAGCGCCAAAGAGGAGTTGATTATTGCGGGCAGCCATAAAACTGGCATACCGTGTTCATAAAACCGGTATCTCAATAGGGCATATACCATCAGAAATGATAGGAAATGGAGATAAAAAGGAAGGAGCAGGGTTCTCTTTGCTGGAAACAGAAAAGAATGTCTGCTCAGGCAGAAAAAGAATTGTATTGTAAATCCAGTTGTGTTATACTTTAAGTAATATGGTATGTATGTAAAAGCAAAAAGTACAAATTAGGCTATTATTTTTTTGGCTAAAATGCCGAAAAGTATTAATAATATATTAATATGTTTATAGCTTAATGGATGAAGCAGGGAGGGAAAGATTATGCGTAAGGACGTAGCCAAAAGGATTATGGCGTTAATGTTAAGTGTCTGCATGATTGCCGGAATGATAAACTTATCCGGTTTTACGGTATATGCAGCGAGTACGTTACAGGACGCGACAGTTGAGTTTCAGGATGATGGGTTTGTGTATGATGGAACACAGAAGACGCCCACAGTGACAAAGATCAGCACGCCAAAGGGGGATTTGCCGCTTAGCGACTATGATGTGACCTATGGAGAAAATATCAATGCTGGTCCAGGGACTATCATTGTGACAAATAAGTCAGATGAGACGGATACCATAACAGAAACATTCACCATTGCGCAAAGAGATATCGCCCAATGTAACATTGCCGATATTGGAGAACAGATATTGCGCCAGGAGGGAGTGGCAGTGACTCCTGCGCTGACAGTGACAGATCCAGCCATCACAGATATGGAGACATCAACGGATAAGAAGCTGACAGATAAGGATTATACGGTCACCTATTCCAACAATACTACAGCAGGAGAAGCGACAGCCACCATTTACGGCAGGGGCAATTATACTGGGAATAAATCAGCAAATTTTGACATTGTAAAGTATGAGGCACAAAACCTGACTTTTGAGATTGCGTCTGGGGAAAATATACAGCCATACAATAAAAAGAACGAGGTGAAAGCTCCGGTTGTAAATGTGAAATACCTCACCAAAGACTTAGTAGAAGGTCGGGACTATGAGGTCAAATACAGGAATAATACCCTTGCCACCACAGAGGCGGAGGTATGGATCGAAGGAAAGAATGATTATGCAGGGCTTGTGACAGAACCCAAAAAGTATACAATCTATAAATGGCTAAACGACAGGTATGGGGCTGGTATGGATATTACCGTGGATCCAGTGAAAGACCAGCCATATGCCGGCGGGGATCCGGTGAAGCTTACCACCACCAACGAAGATGGGGAAACCATCAGCCTGATTACTGTCCGGGATCCAGATTCAGGCAAAGTTTTGGAATATGGAACAGATTATGTGTTTTTAGAGAATACATACAGCCATAATACAGAGGAGACTACCGATACGATGGCGAGCGTCCAGATTTCAGGAGTGGATGACAGCGCCTATAGGGGAAGGAAGACAGTAAGTTATAAAATTGTTGCTGCAGAGCTCCGGCCTGATATGGTATCGGTAGTTCCAGATCCAGATATTCCAGGAGCTTGTATCTATGACGGAAGCACCAACCAATATAATAATTTGAAGATTACGGTAACGAATGGCTCTGTTGTATATGTGAAGGACAGGGACTACGCTGTGGAGCCAGTAGGCAGCAGCAGTATTGATGCTGGAACATACCAGGTTAAGATTTCTCCCAAAGGGAGTTTAAAAGGGAAGGATGTTATTAAGGAGTACACAGTAGCTCCGCGTGACCTGTCTGACAGCAATGTAACAGTGGCATTGGCAGACGGTGCGGACGACACTTATACTTATACTGGGCGTCCGCATACCCCAGGTATGAAGATTACATATCGGAAGGGTGATGGAAGTGATTACACTTTATTACCAGGAAAAGACTATTTAAATGTATTAAATTATGAGGACAATACAAATGCAGGTACTGCGAAAGTATCAGCAACAGGAACAAACAATTTTACGGGAAATTCTGGACAGGTGACATTTACCATCAGCCCTATTGATTTGTCAGATGGAAACACAACGATCACCGGAATTCCAGATACCCAGGTATATACTGGCAGCGAAATCAGGCCCCAGCCCAATGTGACGGTGACGGGAAGAGGGACATTGAATAATGGGACAGATTATGATGTGGCATATACAGATAATACAACCTGTGGAACAGCCACTGTGACAATCACCGCAAAAGGAAATTATCGGGGAACGTTCCAAAAGAGTTTTGCAATTGTGCAGCGTGACCTGAACGATGGGGTAAGTATTGGTGTAGATCCTACTGTTCCCTATACGGGACAGCAGGTATGCCCGGAAGTCAAGGCAAGTTATGGCGGCGTTGCTTTGAACGAAAATGTGGACTACAAGCTTACTTACGGCGACAATATCAAAAAAGGGACCGGAACGGTTACCATTGATGGTATAGGGAATTTTAAAGGGACAGTAACCAAGACCTTTATTATTTCGGCAAGAAACCTTAATACGGGCACCTTGGCAATTACAGATTCGAATGGGTTTGATTATATCAACGGGACGGCGGACGACAGGGTTTATTCTTTTGATGGAACTGAGAAAAAGCCTACCCTTACTGTGGAATTTACGTTTAACAATGAAGCAGGGCTTCCAATGACTGTCACCATGATAGAAGGACAGGATTTTGACCTTAAATTCAGCAATAATACAGAGATCGGAACGGCGAAGATTTCCCTGCAGGCAAAGGATAATTATGCAGGAAGCACGAATTTGGAATTTAAGATTAAAGGAAACCTTGCGGATTATGGCACGGTAGGGGGATATACAGAGGTAACCATCCCTGAGCAGATCTATACCAGTATAGAGATTATCCCCACCAATGAGACGGTTACCTTTAATGGTAAGGAATTAACACAGGGCAAGGATTACACTATTGCAGCTACAGATAATGTTGTGGCTGGCAGCCAGGCAAGGGCTACGATTACTGGAATGGGCGATTATTTTGGAACGACCCAGGAAATACCATTTGCAATCCGCCCATTGAATTTGGCGACGGATGATTTAACAGAAAACAATTATGTGATTGGCAATGTACTGGAAAAATATACGTATTCCGGGCTTCCTATCAATCCGGTGCCAGAAATTACCCACACCGGAACCCTGTTGACAGATGGAACAGATTACAGTGTGAATTACAATCCAGACGGCGTAGACAATATCAACGTTGGAACAGGAAAGTTTGTAATTACTGGAGAACTTCCCAACTATGAAGGGGAACATGCAGTAGAATTTGATATCGAGAAATATGATATTGGCGCTGGTCATGAAGCAGGTTTTGTACAGATTCAGGATTTAGTGGAAGATGTTATTTGGGAAGAGGCACAGGCAGGAACGGCTGAGGGAGTGGAAATGGTAGACGACAAGATCCTTCAGAAAAACCTGAAAGTGCATTACACGCCGGTGAATCTGGATGGAACGCCAAACGAGAGCGAGGCAAGGGAACTTGACCCAGATACAGAATATAAGGTTTCCTATGAGAAGAACAATGAGATTGGTACGGCAACCATTACCATTACAGGAAAAGGCGATAATTTCACAGGGGAAATTAAACAGGAATTCAGAATCCGCGGTGATCTTTCCAAAGAAGGCGCCCAGATGGAAGTTGAGGATTGGACCTATACGCCGCCGAAAGATGGTGTCAGCACCAATACGCCAGAACCGGTAGTTACCTATACGATCACTTACCAGAGCGGAAGAAAAGAAACAAAGACTTTGGAAAAGGATAAGGATTATACCGTAGTTTGGTCAGAAAATGAAAACGCAACTTTGGACGGCACGCCCGCAAAAGTGACGATTTCTCCAGTGTTTGAGGAGGATGGGGTTACGGTTGCCGGAGATTATATTGGAAACAAAGAGGGCACATTCCAGATTCTTCAGAGGGATCTCAGCAAAGCTATTGAACAAAATGGTGTGGAGAAAGATCCGCTGTTGGATGTGACAGGATTGTTGGAAGGATATGAATATACAGGTTCTCCAATTGTGCCAGAAGTGCAGGTTTCTTGTACAGGAACAGATCTTTCCTGGGTTTTTGAGACAGAAAAGGATTCTGAGAATTACGATTATGAGATTTCTGCGAAGAATAACACCAACGTTTATGAATATGATGAACAGGGAGGACGGCTCAAACCCACAGTAAAAGTAAGCGCCCGTAAGGATGCAGACGGTAATTTTGTTGGGAACTACAAAGGCGATTTTGAGATGGAGTTTAACATCACTCCCAGAGAGATTTCAGAAGCTACCGTTGATACGATAGAGCCAGTGGCAGGTGTTTCTGCCACCATGGATTATACGGGAGATGCGATTACCTTCCCGTTGGATCCAGAGAATCCGAAAGCGGATGAAAATGCGATTGATGTAACCTGGAGCAAAGACTACGAAGACGGCAGGGAAGTACGTGACCGTTTGACAGAGAACAAGGATTACAAGATTACTTATCGTGACAACACGAAGATTGGGAATGCTGCTGTTTTGATTTCAGCGGTAGAGGGAAGCAACTATACTGGGACTTATGAGAAGGCCTTTAAGATTATGGCATCCATCGAGGAGGTAGATAAACCCAATCCCGTTTATATGACCCTGGATTATGATGCGGATGTGCCTTTCGGCGCGAAAGCAGTATATCCGAAACTCCAGTTTAAAGATATTTCCGGCGTAATGTGCGGGGAAGCATCTGAGCCGAAGATCTTAGAAGAAGGCGTAGATTATGAAATAGTTACAATTGATAACAAGGGCGATGCCGAAGACTTCAGCAGGAACAATGTAAATGTGGCAAGCAAAGATGCGGCAAATGAAGCTGAGAGACCTACAGTAGTGGTTCGGGGGCTTGATTGTTACCGTGGGATTGTCAAGAGATATTACAATATTATTCCAAAAGATTTAGCGGCAGACCAAGGAGATATCACAGCAGTCTTTGAGGGCAGCCTGAATGATGAGAATTATGAGAACGCCTATGAATATACTGGAAACGAGATCAAACCTAATATCCAAGTTTACAATGGTGACCAGCTCATGGAGCCAGGCAGGGATTACAGGATAACGGGTTATGTAAATAATACAGAGATCTCTACAGCTACCAAGAAAGCAGGAGTTATTATTGAGGCAGTAGAAGGCGGTAATTATGTAAACAGCAAGACACTCTATTTTAATATTATTGCCCGTCCGCTGGAGAAGATGACCCTGGAAATCAAAGGCGGCGCACAGGTCTTTGACCGTAAAGCGAAGGAGCCAGAAGTAGAAGTGTACTTTATGCAGGGAACAAACAAAGTACTCTTGACAAAGGATGATTATGATGTTGCCTATGAGAACAATACAAACGCATCAAACGGCAGCGGTGAAAATGCTCCTGCAGTTGTCATTACCGGAAAAGGATTCTATGGAGGAACCCTTAGAAAGACGTTTGCAATTGAGCCAGAGTCTATGAAAGAGGACAATGATGACTTTGTAATCAAAGCGGCAAATGCTGTTTACTCAGGAGAGCCAGTTACTACTACCATTGAGGTCAAAGCAAAGGATGGGACCCTTTTGGTTGAAGGGGAAGATTACCAGATTGGCGCGTATAAGGACAATGTGAAAGCAGGAACCGGATATGTTACCATCCAGGGAATCAACAACTACAAGGATACACGCCAGGTGCCATTCTATATTATACCAATTGATGCAGGAGGAGATTTCCAGATCGATGAAATTCCAGCGCAGGCATACTGCGGCAAGGCAATCACTCCTGAAGTGACAGTAAAATTAGCTGGTACAGATGTGGTATTGAGAAAAGGCGTGGACTATGAGGTGACATATTCTAATAATATCAATGCTGGAACAGCAACGGTAACAATTGTAGGGGCAGGCAATTTCTCTGGAACATCGACAGCACACTTTACAATTACCAGAAAGAGCATCGGGACAGCATCGGGCATTGCAGCGAATATGGTGCTGAAAGAGATTGCAGACCAGCAATATACTGGCAGGGGTGTTACGCCGGATGTCAGCCTTTCTTTCCAGAACCCGGCAGAGAAAGTTGACAGCACACTGGTATTAAACCGTGATTACAAGCTCACCTATACCTCTAACGTGGCAGTGGGAACAGCAACTGTGATTATCACAGGTATCAATAACTATGACGGAAGCATTCAGTCTACTTTTAGGATTTTAGGACCTATGAAGCTTGCCGATGTGGCTAAGATCTCTATGCAGCAGTATACGGGCAAACCAGTAACACCGTCGCCCAAAGTTACCTTTGCCGGAAAGAAACTGGTCAAAGATACCGATTATACACTGGCATATAAGAATAATGTGGAACGGGGAACAGCATCCGTTATTATCACTGGAAAAGGATGGTATACTGGAAGCAAGACGGTCACTTTTGAAATTGCAAGGGACTTTTCCAAAATTGCGACTATTAAGGGAGTGGCTTCGGCATATACCTATACTGGAAAAGCGATTAAGCCGGCAATCCGTGTGGAGGATGGAAAGACTGTCCTGACCAAAGGAAAAGATTATAAGGTAAGTTACAGCAATAATACCAATGCCGGAAAGGCAACTATTACAGTAACTGGAATAAACAACTATCGAGGAAGTAAAAAGGTTACTTTCAAAATCAAGCCCCAGAGGCTTGGAAGGGCGACAGTATCTAAAATTCCAAACCAAACTTATAATGGGAAAGAGATTAAGCCCAAATTAAAGGTGAAGAACGGAAGCGTAACCTTGAAGAGCGGCACAGATTTTAAGCCGGTCTACGTAAATAGCAAGAATCCGGGAAAAGCAAAAGTAATTATCAAAGGAAAAGGTAATTATACTGGAACCCAGACAGTAAGTTACAGCATTGTGGTTCCAAAGGTAACAGGTGTTAAAGTTGCAAAATATACGGACAACAGCATTACATTCTCCTGGAAAAAGAATTCTGTAGTCAGTGGTTATGAAATTTATAATTCTAAAAACAAACGGCTGGCAAGGGTTACAAAGAAAAACATTACAAGCGCGACCGTGGCAAAACTGAAGGCGGCAAGCATGGGAACCTACCGAGTGAGAGCTTTTGTGATTAAGACAGGACGGCATTTCGGACCGTTTACCTCAATCAAAGCATCTACAGGACCCAAGGCAACCAAAATTACAAGCCTTGCTTCACCAAAATCCAAGCAGGTAGTGGTGAAGTGGAAGAAGATCAAAGGGGCAACCCAGTACCAGGTTTACCGGAGCACCAGTAAGAAGGGCAAATACAGTAAGATTGCTACAACCAAGAAGACTTCTTACACAGACAAAAAGGCAAAAGGCGGGAAGAAATATTACTATATGATTCGTGTAGGACAGAAAAACAAGCTTGGAACGTATTACAGCAGATATTCATCTGTAAAATCCATTGCAGCCAGAAAATAGGCTGCTGGAGGAAAGGAAATTGATATCGGTATGGGAAGAGTATATTGTATTGGGAAGTTCCAATTTGATTCCTATGAGAAATACCAAGAAGCTTTAGATGATATTGAGAAGATCAGAAGCATCTCCAAAAAAATGGATATCAATGAGTCCGGCGTGGCACAGCGGCTTTATACCCTGGTCCGGGAGGGGAAAATTACTTTTCGGAGCGTAATCGGTGACGATTACCTCCTCTACCTCTCGGATATGGTTGCGGAGGATTACCGTACCATGTCCAGGAACTCTTTCACAAAGCAGATAGCGCGCAAGTTACAGCAACTCTCGCCCAGCCAGGTAGTGGGAGCCATCTGTATGGCTGGCGCAGTGGTGTGTTTTTTGGTGTTTCTGGGAAGTGAATATCACGATCAGCAGAAGACCAGGGAATTGGAGAGATTGAAAAATGAACAGGATATCTCGGCTGCCTCAAATTGGCTTTCGGCAAAACTTACGGATGTGTTGAAACTTGACGACGGGCAGGAGGTAGTATTGGCAGAGTCAGAAACCGTGGAAAATGAGGTTTATGCGGCAAAACCTGCGCAGGAGTCAGGACCGAAGATTCTGCCGGAATATGAGAAATTGTATGGAAAGAATTCTGATTTTGCTGGATGGATTACCATTGCAGGAACAGAAATTGATTATCCGGTAATGCAGGCAGTGGCTGAGAGCAGTGATTTTTATTTGACCCATAATTTCAATGGGGAGAAAGATATTAATGGTTCTATATTCCTGGATTCCAGAAACAGTCTGGAAAATCCTAATGACAATTTGATTATCTATGGTCACAATATGAAGTCTGGCATGATGTTTGGAGGACTGCAAAAATACCTGGATAAGCCATATTGGCTGGAACATAAAAAAATTACATTTAACACTATTTTTGAAAAAGCAGAATATGAGATTGTCGCAGTATGCCTGTCAAAAGTGGCTGGTGAAGAAGACAGTGGTTTTCGGTATTATGACTTTATAGATGCCAAAAACAAGAAAACCTTTAACCGTTATGTGAAAAATATCAAAGCATTGAATGTGATGGATGAGGACATGGATGTCTCATATGGGGATCAATTATTGACACTTTCCACCTGCAACAGTTATACGGAAGATGGAAGATTGTTCTTGGTGGCAAAAAAGTGTAAAAAATAAATGCAAGGAGGATGAGAGAATGAAAAAAGTATTTAGCAGGCTATTCAATGCAATACTGATATTAGCGGTTATCGTGGCGCTTTGCCCGGTAGTGGAGACCAAAGCAGAAGAAGATGTCAGTGCATATATTATGGATGGAACAGTGATTACCGGATATAATGGACCGGGAGGAGATATTACGCTTCCAGCGGTAGCTACTGGAGTTGCAGATTATGCCTTTGCTGGAAATGCCAGTATTTCCAGTATCACAGTACCAGCAAATGTTACCAGCGTGGGAAGTTATAGTTTTTCTGGATGTACCGGTATGACCAGTGCGGTATTCCAAGGTGCTGCAAGTGTAGGAAGTGGAGCATTCTATGGCTGTAGTTCCCTTGGATATGTAGAACTTCCAGCCGGATTGGGAGCCATTGAAGCAGAGACATTTGATGGATGCGGAAGTTTGGCGTCTGTATCAATTCCAGAGGGAGTGACTTCTATCGGAGCACAGGCATTTAATGGCTGCGGCAGTCTGGGCGCTATTGGAATTCCTTCTACTGTTACAGAGATTGGAAGCAGTGCATTTAACAATTGTGTAGGATTGTCAGAGATAAGCATTCCTTCCTCTGTCACTTCTATGGGAAGCGGCGTGCTTGCTGGTTGCAGCGGTCTTGCGTCTGTCAGTTTATCAGGCGGAATGTCAGAAATTCCAGAGCTTACACTTTATGGGTGCAGCAGTCTTGGCAGCATTAGTATTCCAGGAAGTGTGGGAAGTATTGGGGCACAGGCGTTTGGAAACTGTACAGGGCTTACAAGCATTACCATTCCGGCAGGGGCTTCGTCGGTTGATTTAAGCGCTTTTGATGGTTGCAGCAATTTGTCAGATGTTTCAGTGGAAAGCGGAAATGGGAGTTATGCATCTTATGAGGGCAGTGTGTATGATTCTTCCCTGACACAGCTTTTGTACTGTCCAGTTGGAAAATCCAGTTTGAAACTGCCTTCTGGAATCACCTCTATTGCATCGTCATCATTCAGTAATTGCCCTTATGTATATAATCTGGAGCTTCCAGATACGGTGACTACCATCGAGGCAGATGCCTTCAGCGGGAGCGGGATTGGTACAGTGACGATTCCTGCAAGCGTAACTTCCATTGGCTCCCAGTCTTCCTGGGTTCCGGATGTGATTTATGGTTACACTGGTTCAGAGGCAGAGCGGTTTGCTGAGGACAATGGATATATTTTTGAGAGTCTTGGCGGGGAAGAAGCAGATCCAAATCCAGATGAATTGACAGGAACGGTAACTGTGACTTCCAGCAGGGACGGGGGGTCTTCTTATCCAGGAGACACCTTAACGGCAGAAGTTACAGATACCAACAACAGCGGGGATTTGAGTTATCAGTGGTATGCAGACGATTCATCCATTTCAGGAGCTACAGATGATTCCTACGAACTGACAGAAGAGGAAATTGGAACATTATTGACAGTCAGGGTTACAAGCAGCGTAGAGACTGGAAGCATTCAGGGTGTATATGAAGGAACCATAAAGGAAGAAGGAGAAGATCCAGATCCAAAAGGGCTGACAGGGACAGTAACTGTAACTTCCAGCAGGGATGGAGGGTCTTCCTATCCAGGAGATACTTTGACCGCAGAAGTTACAGATACCAACAACACTGGGGATTTGAGTTACCAATGGTATGCAAATGATACATCTATTTCAGGAGCCACAGATGATTCTTACGAACTGACAGAAGATGAAATTGGAACATTATTGACAGTCAGGGTTACAAGCAGCGTGGAGTCTGGAAGCATTCAGGGTGTATATGAAGGAACCATAAAGAGGGAAGGGGAAGAACCGGATCCCCCAACTAATAATCCTGGTGGAACTGGCGGAAGCGGAGTGAGCAGTACTTCTGCAGGCGGAACATCCAGGACAAGTGCAGGAAGTTCTGTTTCCAGAAATATGGGTACAGCGCAGGTAAAAAGCAGTACACCCAAAACAGGGGTTGCCTTTGATCCTAAGTATGTGCTCTGTGTAGGAATCTTCCTGGCAGGAACTTGTCTGGTGATTACTAAAAAGAAAAAGAGCATGAAAATATAATTATAATTTCTAAGGGCTGTGCAGTTGGCACAGCTCTTTTTTTGTCATATAGGAAATTCCTCGAATTCCCTATATGACAAAAAATATGCGCACGCGCACAAGTGGGACGTGTCACTTCGTGACTGTGCGCGGCGCGGCAAAGTGCCTGGAATACCCTATTTAGAAAAAACGCCTAAAGTTTCTAATGAAAAAACCGATAAATAAATTAGATCAATTAGATACAGAATAAGTAAAAAAGAATTTTACGGAAAGGAGAGATCCGTATGCGTATAGAAGCGTATAATCAGATTACTCAAATTTATAACAGCGGCACAGTTTCCAAGATGAAAGGCGTTGGCAGTGCGGATAAACGGGATGAAGTCCAAATTTCCCAGTCAGGCAGGGACTACCAAGTGGCGAAGCAGGCTGTATCAGAAGCCTCTGATATCAGGGAGGACAAGGTGGCGCAGGTAAAGAATCGCATTGCTTCTGGCAATTATAAGGTAAGTACCGGGGATTTTGCAGCAAAATTGCTTGAAAAGTACGAAGCATATCGCTAGAAATGAGGTTTTTGCGTGGCAAGTTTAATGGAAGATTTTATGACTATATTGGAACGGGAGAACGGGGAATACCAGCGTCTAACGGAATTGTCTGAGGAAAAGAAACAGATCATTATTGCTGGTGATATCCCCGCTCTTGAGGAGATCACCAGCCGGGAACAAGAGATTGCTGGAATTCTGGTCAATCTGGAAAATAAAAGAAGGGAAGTTGTCAATGATATGTCTATCGTACTTAGTAAAAAGCCAGAAGAGCTGACGATTACTAATATGATAGCATTTTTAAATAAACAGCCGGAAGAACAGCGAAAGCTTACGGATCTCCGGGAACGGCTCCGGGATACTTTGCAGAAAATGGCAGATATCAATGGACAGAATGAAGTATTGCTTAACCATGCAATGGAAATGACAGAATTCGACTTGACATTGTTCCGAAGTATGCACCAGGCGCCTACCACGGCGAATTATGACAGACAGGCGAACAATACCGGAGACTTATTGGGAAACGGCGGCTTTGACGCCAAGCAGTAAAGGAGAATAATATGGCAAATGGAATGGGAAGTCTGTATATCGGAGCCTCCGGTCTGCAGAATAGTCAAAATGCATTAAATACAACGGCAAATAATCTTGCCAATGTAGATACAAAAGGTTATGTCAGACAGCAAGTGATGTTTGCAGACCGGGATTATGTGACATTTGGGTTTGCAGCGATCAGTAAGCAGCAGGCAGGTTTGGGTGTACAGATTGCAGACGTCGTACATACCAGGAATATTTTTTTGGACCAAAAGTATCGTCTTGAGAACGGAAGGCATTCCTTTTATGAAGCGAGCAGTGAGGCGGCGCAAGAGGTGCAGTCTATGTTCCAGGAATTGGAGGGACAGCAGTTCCAGACGGCTCTCCAGCAGTTCTGGGAATCCTTTGAAGAGTTTTCCAAGGGACCGAACGAAGAAATCTACCAGACCTTGGTGGTTCAGAAGGCGACATTGTTGTTGGAACGGACCAAGGGCATTCAGGATAATTTGAAGGAATATCAGATAAAATTGAATGTGAAAGTCAACGATACCATTAACAGGATCAATGAACTGGGGCATAAGATTCAAGATTTGAACCAACAGATTTTGAAAGTGGAATCCGGTGGTATTGAGACAGCGATGACCCTGCGGGATGAGCGTGACAATGCTTTGGATGAGCTGTCGGCGCTTGCAAAGGTGGATTACAAGGAACGGGCAGACGGAACCGTTCGGGTGAAGCTTGAAAATGTGGAATTTTTGGATGAACTCCATGTATATGAAGTAAAGGGGATTACAGATCCAGTTACTGGATTTGTGACACCGATTTGGCCTCAGCTCTCAGATATGCCAAAAGAGAAATATACGTACATGTTTGATTTCAAGAGCGGGGATATCTCCCCCAAGTTAAATACAGATATTGGTGAACTGAAAGGGCTGATCTTGTCCAGAGGCGACCATGTGGCAAACTATCGGGATATCACAGGAGTTTCCCAGGAAGATTATGAGGACGGTATCGGGATGTCTGTGGTCATGAACTCCCAGGCAGAGCTGGATCAGTTAATTCATGAGGTCGTAACGGCAATCAATGATATTTTCAGCCCTACTACCACGGCATCTTTTGTAGGAGAAGATGGAAGGACTTATACAAATGTGAGAGTATGGGATGAGGAAAAGGGATGCGTCGGCGCCGATGGGCAAAAGCCAGGGCGGGAGCTGTTCTCACGCAGGGGCTGCGACCGTTATACAGAAGTCAAGGGACGGGATGGAAAGGTATATTATGTATACAACGAAGAGGATCCCTATGACGTCGCAAAAATGTATTCTTCCTCAGGAATTCAAGTGAATCCAGAACTTCTGCAAGGAGAGAGCGGACTTCCCCACCTCAGGCAAGACGGTGAGCCCGCATGGGATATGGCGAAAGAGCTGGAGGCAGTGTGGGAGCAGAAAAAACAGACCATTAACCCAAGCAATACTGACCCCTGTACCTTTAAAGAGTATTACCGCAGGATGATTCTGGATGTGGCGGCAGTGGGGTCTGTGTATGAAGGACTGGCAGAGAGCCTTAGCGGGGAAGTTGCTGCTGTCGAAAATTTCAGACAACAGGTATTCGGAGTTTCTTCCGATGAAGAATTACAGAATATGATTAAATATCAGAATGCATACAATGCATCCAGCCGGTTTATCAATGTGATTTCTGAGATGCTGGAGCATCTAGTAACCAGATTGTAAGAAAGCTGGAATTTATCAGGAGGTAATATATGCCATCAACATTTTTTGGATTGACCATTGCAGGTTCAGGGCTGAATTCCTTTCAGGCAGCGCTGAATACTACTGCAAATAATATATCAAATGTAAATACAAAAGGTTATAGCAGGCAGGAGGCAGTTCGTATTGCTGCGGAAGCATTAAGGACGAACCAGCGCTATGGCACGGCTGGAAGCGGGGTTGTTACCACAGAGGTAATACAGAAGCGGGAGTTTTACTACGATGTAAAATACTGGGAAAATAATGCAAAAGTTGGAATGTATGACAGTAAACTTTACTACATGCAGCAAATGGAAGAGTTTCTTCTGAATGACGATACCAACAAAGGTTTTGTAGATATTTTGGATGAGATGTTCGGCGCCCTGGATACGCTGCGGGAGACACCAGAGAATCTGGACGCCAGAAAAGCGTTTATCAGTAAATCTCAGAATTTTGCAAATTTCTTTAACAGTATGAATGTGGGGCTGAAACAAATCCAGGAGGACTGTAATCAGGAAATTGCCACCCATGTAGAACAGATTAATGGAATCGCCCAGAAGATCGCCTTGTTAAATAAACAGATCAATGTAATTGAGCTCCAGGGCGGTCACGCCAATGAGCTGAGGGACCAGAGGGCGCTTTTGGTGGATGAATTATCAGACTTGGTTGAAGTGGAAGTAAAAGAGACTAAGATGACTAATGCCAACCACCCGGATATCTATACCGGGGGTACAAATTTCAGGCTGAAGATCAACGGGCAGACGCTGGTGGATACCTTTGAATACAATACCTTGACTTATGTGGCAAGGGATCACAAGGTGAACCAGTCTGACGCAGATGGTTTGTATGACCTGTATTGGACGAAAGATAACGTTCCCTTTAACGCAGGCGGGAAAATGTGCGAGGGAAGGCTGAAAGCGTTATTTGACACACGTGACGGAAATAATAACCAAGGATTCAGCGGGACAGTGACCGCTATCACTCCAGGCGCAGGCGGCGATATCGTAACCATAAAGAATCCAAGCATCACAGACATCAATGATATGAATATGGCAGATGAAGGAATTCTTAATATCTATAGTACACTGTTTGACTATTCAGGATTTACTTATGACGCAGAGACACAGACTTACCAGTTCCAGTTGGAGCGTTCCCTTACTGCAGAAGAGAGGGATAAACTGATGAACCGGAAAGCGGTTGTGGGAGGGGATATTGATGCTATGGGCATTCCCTATTACCAGGCTCAGGCAAATAAGTTTGTTCGGGAATTTGCAAGACAACTCAATGAGATTCAAAAGTCAGGTGTGGATTTGAACGGGATTGCCGGAGGTTCCTTCTTTGTAGCGGAGAATAAGGCAGATGGAAGCGAATATAATTTTGCTGATTATGACCCTGATGGAAATATGAGCACAAAGAAAAATGACTACTATAAACTGACGGCGGCAAATATTAAGGTGTCAGATGAACTCAAAGATCCCAACCGGATGGTTACATTGAGGCTCAAAGATCTACCAGATGGTGTAGCAAACCAGAGTTTGGTGGAGGAGATGCAGAAGCTGAAAAAAGATGTAAAGATGTTCCGGGGCGGCGGCGCCGATGAATTTTTGAAATGTCTGATTACAGATAATTCTGTGGATACCCAGAAATCAAAAATGTTCTTAAAGAATTACAGCAATATTTCCAATTCCATTGAAGAGAGAAGGATGTCTATTTCAGCAGTAGATGAGGATGAGGAAGCCCTTGATATGCTTAAATTCCAGAATTCCTACAATCTTGCATCTAGAATGATACAAACTTTTTCAGAGATATATAACCGACTGATTTTGGAAACTGGTGTATAAGGAGGTTTGTAAATGAGAGTTACCAACAGCATGATCAGCAAAAACAGCATGACCAATATGAACAACAATAAAGTAAATGTAAATACCCTGAATAACCAGATGACGACCCAGAAGAAGATTTCAAGGCCTTCCGAGGATCCGGTGGTAGCAATCCGTGCCCTGCGGCTGAGGAGTAATTTGAATGAACTGAATCAGTATTTTGAACGGAACATCCCCGATGCGAAATCCTGGATTGAAGTGACGGAATCTGCATTGATCAATATGCAGAGAATTATGGATGATGTCTACAATGAATGTGTCGCTGGTTCCAATGACCCCTTAAATGAGCAAGATCGGGCGGCAATCTTAAAGAATCTCCAGTCCCTGCGTGACCAGGTATATCGGGAAGGCAACGCAGACTGTGCCGGAAGATATGTATTTACAGGTTATAAGACTAATAAACAGCTTACTTTCCCGGAAGATGAGGCAAAGACAGAATATTTTATTACAGAAAAAGTTTCTTACAAGGATATCGAGGAAAATCGTTATTACAATAACCAGGTTGTCGTCCCCAATACCCCAGCGGAGGTGCTTGCGGGCAAGGATATTTCAAAGATGCCGCAGGAATATACCCATAAACGGATCCATCTTTCTTATGAAGGTACAGAAAGCCTGACAAGGGGGGATTTGAAATATTATGACGAGACGATAGGGGACTGGGACAGCCTGAGCAATATGGAAGTAAATGGAGGGGTTGTGAATGTCACAGTGGACCAGTCTTATGATGTCTGGGTTGCAGGCGGCTGCCAGGTGGGAGACAGGCAGGTTCTTTATTTTAAGGAGACGGGAGAACTGATTTTAGGTAAAGACGTGGCAAACCAATTGGGAAGTGATAAAACACAGCTTAGTATTGGCTATACCAAGAAAGGATTTGCCGAAGGAGAACTTCGTCCAGAGCATTATTTTGATTGTGAAGACCGGACAGATCCCAACAATGTGGTGAAATACACCAAACAAAATCAGGAAATAAAGTTTACCGTTGCCTTTAACCAGAGCCTTACTGTGAATACCCAGGCAAGTGATGTTTTTGACGCCTCCATTGGCAGGGATGTAGATGAATTGACCAATGCGGTCCAGGCAGCAATTGCGGCACATGACAAGGTCAAAACGATCAAGGACATGCAAAAACAGGCACAGTATTCTGATGCAGCTTCCCAGGCGGCACTAGGCGAGTGGCTTGAGGCGGCAGAAAAGGAAGCGGTTTATGCAGACAACAATATGAAGAAATTATATTCCAAAGGAGTTGGCAAGTTCCAGGACTACAAAGATACCATTACACTGGCGAGAACGGATCTGGGAAGCAGGGAAGATCGCCTGAAATTGACAGAGACCAGGGTATCAGACCAGCAGACTACATTTGAACAGTTAAAATCCAGAAATGAGGATATGGAATTATCAGATATTATCATTGAATATACGGCTGCATACAATGCATACCAGGCTTCCCTGCAGGCATCCGCGAAAGCGAATGGAATGACGCTTTTGAATTATCTGTAGGATCAGGCGCAGCAGAAAGTGATTATGTCAAAACAGCAGGAAGCGGAGGAAGCATATGCAGTTAAATACAAAATTATTTGGTGAGATAGAGGTAGAGGAAGAAAAGATTATTTTCTTTGAGAAAGGAATTATCGGTTTTCCCCATTGTCAGCGTTTTACATTGATTTATGATGAAGGGGAGGAAGGCAAGCGTAAGAATATTTCCTGGCTTCAGTCTATTGAAGAGCCAGCGTTTGCCCTTCCGGTGATGGATCCTTTGCTTGTAAAGGAGGATTACGCCCCCCAGGTAGATCAGGAACTTTTGAAACCAATGGGAGCATTGACTGAAGAAAATACTTATGTATTGGTGACGGTGACTGTGCCAGAGGATGTGAAGAAACTCAGTGTAAATTTAAAAGCGCCTATTATTATCAATGTAGCGGAGCGTAAGGCGGGACAGATCATTGTGGAGGACAGTTTTCCCGTGAAATATCCCATTTATGAGATTTTGCAGGAAAAAAAAGAAAAGGCGGGTGAATAGGATGCTGGCATTAACCAGAAAAAAGGGAGAATCTATCATTGTAAACAATGATATAGAAATCAGTATCCTGGAGCTTCGGGGAGACCAAGTCAAAATTGGCATTACCGCGCCAAAGGAAGTTCCTATTTACCGCAAAGAAGTGTACATTCAGATTCAAAAAGAAAATGAAGCGGCAGTCAGCCTTGATAATGTGAATGTATTGAAAAATATTCTTTAAATCATAAATTTTTGAAAAAAACGACCGATATTCATAGTAAGATAGAGGTTCATATAAGGAACATGGCAGATGGAGAATGCCTATTCGTCTGTTGGAAGTATCACATGGAGGTGATTGTAATGGCAATTGATGGATTAAAATCTGCAGGGGTAGCGGCATATCAGGGAAGTAGCCCAAAGCCTGCAGTAAAGACGGTAGAAGCGGCAGTTAAACTGGAGCCGCCTGTTGCAATGGCAAAGAGTGTAAAAGTGCCAGAGAAGACCGTAGAGATGGCACAAAAAAAGCCAGAAATAAAAACAGTTGACACAATGGCAGATGGCAATTCAAAAGTCCAGGATAAGCCAGCGGTGAACGAATCAGTGAAAATGCCGGAGCCTGTGAACACAGAGAGCAAGGAGTCTGCAGAAAAACTTCCCACAGAGGCGCTCAAGCGTGCAGTGGAAGAAATCAATAAAAATGTGGTAAACTCCGAGGCTGTATTTGGAGTCCATGATTCTACAAATCGTGTGACAATCAAGATTGTAGACAAAAAGACAAAGGAGGTACTCAAGGAGTATCCACCGGAGAAGACTCTTGATATGATCGCGAAAGTCTGGGAATTGGCAGGATTGTTAGTAGATGAGAAGCGTTAGGAGGAATTATTATGGCAATTAGAGTATCAGGTTTGGTATCTGGGTTAGATACCGATTCCATTGTTCAGGAATTGGTTGCTGCATACAGTACCAAGAAAGATAAACATGTAAAAGCACAGACCAAACTGGAATGGAAGATGGATATCTGGAAAGACCTCAATAAGAAGGTCAATAAGCTTTATAAGAAACTGGGCAATATGAAGTTAAGTTCCTATTACAATAAGAAAACCACCACAGTTTCTGACCCAACAAAAGCAACAGTTGTGGCGGGCAACAATGCATTGAATGGTTCACAGACCTTGAAAATAGAGCATGTCGCAACCACGGGATATCTTACGGGAGGAGAACTTGGTAAGGGAACTACTGGAGCTACCACCTTGAAGGAACTTGGATTGACAGATGGCGCTGGAACCATCGCAGTAACAGCAAATGGCGAGACAAAAAATATTGACATCAATGAGAAGACAACAATCTCAGAGTTTGTGACAAAGCTGCAGGATGCTGGTGTGGCAGCAAGTTTTGATGATACAAACCATCGTCTGCACATTGCTTCTAAAAAGAGCGGTGTGGAAAATGATTTTGCATTGACAGCGACGGATGCCAAAGGCCTGGAAGCGTTAAAGGAATTGGGGATCTATGTAGATTCCAAAGCAAATCAAGAGGCAGTCAAGGCATGGGAAGCTTACACGAAGGATCCCAGCGGCAATCCGCTGAGCGATGCGGATATTCGGACGCAGTTTACCAATATTTTAAATACGATTGCAGATTATCAGGATACAGACGTAACCAATCCGAACAGTATCGCATACTATGAAGACAAAAATTCCAAGCTAAGGACAGATATCACCAACCTCCAGACAGACCGCACGTATGCAGTGGCATATATGTCTGTAAAGGATTCAATGAAAGATGCAGTGAATGACGGAAAACTGACCCAAGCGGAAGCAAATGAATTAGAAGGGTACCTGTATCAGACAGATGAGCAGATTGAGGATGCTGGCAAGAAAGAGGCATTTGATGGCTTGAAGGCGAAATTGGGTTACAGCGATGAAGATTTTGCAAAGCTTCGTTCAAATGCAAGAAACGTTGCAGAGTTTGGCGACAATATAAAGAATCCCGATAATACAGCTACCGTAACGGCAGTAGAGAACGCATATAATAGTGGGGATATGGATACTTGGTTTGATCAGAATGCAGATGATATTACAGCTGCTTCTGACCAGATGCAGGCGAATTCAGAAGAAATCGCAGAGAAACAGGCATATATCAAAGAACATGCATTGCTCACAGGGGCTGCTCCGGCAAATGATACCACAACCATCAACGACCGTGTAAATGCGTTGATGGATAAGCTGAACTTTGTAAGAAACAGTAAAACAGATACAGCTTATAGCTCTGGCGCCGGCAGGGTAGATGGAACCGATGCAGTAATTTACTTAAATAATGTAAGGTATCAGTCTGCAAGCAACGATATCACAGTAAATGGTATTACGATTACTGCGCTGCAGAAGACGACAGATGATATCACCATTACAACCCAGGTGAATACAGAGGGAATTTACAACAGTATCAAAGATTTCCTGAAAGAGTACAATGAACTGATCAAAGAGATGGATGAATTGTACAACGCGGATTCTGCGAGGGGTTATGATCCTTTGACGGATGACGAGAAGGATGCCATGTCTGATAAAGAGATTGAGAAGTGGGAGGAGAAGATCAAGAAGTCCCTCCTTCGCCGTGATGACAGTTTGTCTTCCGTTATGAATCTTATGACCAGCACCATGGCACAGGGCTTTACCTTAAGCGATGGCAAGAAGTACAGCTTGTCAAGCTTTGGAATCAAGACGCAGGGATATTTGAATGCTGCAGAGAACGAGGGATATTGCTTCCATATTGACGGAGACAGCGAGGATGAAATTTCTGCTGGAAATAATGGCGGAACAAATTCACTGCTGAAAGCAATCCAGGAAGATCCCGATATGGTGCAGGAGTTTTTCCAGACTTTGACCAATGATCTGTATACCAAGCTGGATAAGAAAATGCAGAGCACCACATTGAACAGTAAGTTCAGCATCTACAATGATAAAAAGATGCAGAATGATTACAATGAATATAGTAAGACCATTAAGAAATGGGAAGAGAAAGTGTCCCAGATGGAAGAGTACTATTATAATAAATTTGCTGCAATGGAAAAAGCGCTTTCCTCATTGCAGAATAGTACCAGCGCATTGGGTGGTTTATTGGGTTCCTGATAGTTACTAGTTACTGGTCAGTCAACGCGAGGTATTATTTGTGAGCGAAGCTCACAGAAAATCTGATAAGCATGAACAGCAGCTTCCCATGTTTTTAGGGGAGCTGCAGAATTTATTTCAAGGAGGAAATAAGAAATGATTGCAAACCAGGGTTATGCAGCTTACAACAAGAACAAAATTATGACGGCATCTCCGGGAGAATTGACACTGATGTTATATGAAGGTGCAATTAAGTTCTGTAATATTGCCATAGTTGCCGTTGAGCAGGGCAATATTGAGAAGGCACATGAGAACATTATCAAAGTTGAAAATATTATAGAAGAATTCCGGGCAACCCTGAATCATAAATATCCTGTTGCAGAAGATTTCGAGAACGTCTATAGATATCTTTATGACAGACTGGTACAAGCAAATCTTAAGAAGGATAAAGAAATTTTAGAGGAGGTGTTAAAGCATCTCCGTACCATGCGTGATACCTGGAAGGAAGTCATGCAGAGGGCAAAATAAGGGATTTTGAGGACTATTGCAATGCTGCGTTGCAGTAGTCTTCTTTTCTGTTGGCAGAATGATAAAATGTACAGTTTGCAGGAAAATAGTGAAGAGATTGGGTGGGCAAGGGGCAGGGTCCAGATTTGTGATTGTCGGCAGAGCTGGCTCACAGCCGGCAAGAAATGCCTGTATGTGAGAAAGCAGTATTAGAAAGGGAGGGTGACATGCAGGATAAAGAATATATAGCAGTACTAATTCAGAGCCTGGAGAAAAAAAGAGGAATTTTGGACAGGATTATAGAGAAGAATAAAGAGCAGCGGACATTATTTCTCGACGAAGCTTCCGATCCAGACAGGCTAGAGGAGAATATGCAAGAAAAAAGCCGTTTGGTGGACCAGCTCAATGGGCTGGATGACGGTTTTCAGCAAGTATATGACAGAATCAAGCCGCTTTTGCAGCAGCAGAAAGATTCTTTGAAAGAAGAAATTATCTCTATGAAAGGATTAATCAAAGAGATTACAGAGAAAAGCGCTACCATACAGGCACAGGAACAAAGGAACCGAGATCTTGCAGTTAAGAGGTTTTCTGCGGTAAAGGGGAATATCCGCCAGGTGCGCACCAGCAGCAAAGTGGCAACCCAGTATTATAAAAATATGTCAGCGGCGCATGTGATGGATTCAAAATTTATGGATAAGAAAAAGTAAGATAATATGGTCGCATAAAAGGTAAATATATATTTTAATATGGGAAATGGGTATTGCATAAAATGAGGGATTTATACAATATATAGTACAACATCTTCTATATAATTACTATATATTGTATAATTATCCGTTTATTGCAACAGTCCCTTCTGAATTGTCAAAAATTTTTATAAAAAAAGTAAGTTGGGTGTAAAGTCCCAGCAAAAATTTCCGATATAGAATACAAGTAAAAACATTACATTACTTAAAAGTTTCGTGGGCGGAACGGAAGGGATAAATCTGGAAGGAAAGTCCACAAACCAAATCATTAGATGCAGCATGGAAGCTGCAGTAAATTCAAGGAGGAATCTATTATGGTAGTACAGCACAATCTTACAGCGATGAACGCAAACAGACAGTTAGGAATCACAACAAGCGCACAGGCAAAATCCACAGAGAAATTATCATCTGGTTATAGAATCAACCGTGCAGGCGATGACGCAGCAGGATTATCTATTTCTGAAAAGATGAGAAGCCAGATCAGAGGCTTGAACAAAGCTTCCTCTAATGCCCAGGACGGTGTTTCCTTAATCCAGGTTGCTGAGGGTGCTTTGAATGAGTCCCATTCCATCTTACAGAGAATGAACGAGCTTGCAACCCAGGCAGCAAACGATACCAACACTACTCTTGACAGAACAGCAATCAAGAACGAGATTGACCAGTTGACATCTGAGATCGACCGGATCCGTTCTACCACACAGTTCAATACCATGAACCTGTTAGACGGAACTTTCACAGGAAAGAACCTTCAGGTAGGCGCTCTTGCTGGACAGAATATTGGTATTGATATCAGCAACATGAATGCTGCTACATTGGGAATAAACGGTTTAACTGTAGATAGTAATGTAAATGCAGGTTCCGCAATGAGCAAGATCCAGTGTGCAATCGGGAAAGTATCTTCACAGCGTTCCTTGCTTGGTGCATTACAGAACAGATTGGAGCACACCATTGCCAACTTGGATAACGTATCCGAGAACACATCCGCTGCTGAGTCCAGAATCCGTGACGTAGATATGGCAGAAGAGATGGTAGAGTACA